>NZ_CP175504.1:2595355-2919774 GCF_049262615.1 Planococcus daihaiensis
AGGAAGGAAACTCCGAAAAGGAATCTTCCGGCGCCATTTCAAAGCGCATCCGCGAAACTTCGTCGTCATTCCAGTCAACGAAAACTTGCTTTGCGCCGGTTTCGTACGCCTCTTTTACGATCAAACGGACGAATGGTGCCGTTTCAATGGAAGCGGCTATGTACAATTTCTGGTTCGGCTGAATGTTGACGCCAACTTTTACCGCCAATTCAGCATAGCGTTTTAATTTGTCATTCAATGATGTCAAATGAATCTCTCCTCTCATCTATTTATATAGTAACAATTTTCAGATAGAATCCGCAATGCCTGCAGCATAAATTGCCGTTCTTTTATGGGATCTAAGAAAATTTATATTTGTCATGAATAAAATCGCGTGTGGAATGAGGTTTTTAACCGGCATCTTTGAGGAATACAGAAGGAAGGAGCTGAGTTTGATGAAAACACAAGTATTTATCAGCGGTGGCGGCATTGGTGGCCTGGCATTAGCCCTTAAACTTGTTCAGCGGGATGTCGACGTAGTGATGGCAGAGCGTCTGAAGGCCGAAGCGCCAACCTATAAAGGGGAATTGCTGCAGCCCAAAAGCATGCAGATTTTCGAAGGCCTTGGTGTATACGATGAAATTACTGCACGCAGCAATGAAATAAAAATCCTTGATATGCTTGAGTTGTCCAGTTTGCTGCAAGTCCGGGATCAAACATTTATGGATTACAGCGTATTGCCCGGCAAATACAATGCAGCCTTCATGGTGCATCATGAAGA
The DNA here is from genome assembly GCF_049262615.1 of Planococcus daihaiensis. Taxonomy (GTDB): domain Bacteria; phylum Bacillota; class Bacilli; order Bacillales_A; family Planococcaceae; genus Planococcus. The sequence goes on from NZ_CP175504.1 coordinate 2,596,116, forward strand.
ACTCAAAGGGATTTTATTGAATGCGGCTTCTGAGTATAAAAATTTCCATTATATGTCCGGAACATCCTGTACAGGGTATACCGAAAATAAGGCATTGCTCAAATCCGGCAAAGAGAAATTCGAAGTGGAAGCCGATTATTTTTTCGGAGCGGAAGGGAGAGCCTCCGTTACGAGAAAACATATGGAAATCGACATTAAACAAACGACCTATAACCATCATTTCCTGACCGTATCTTTTCCGAGACCCGAAAATTTTACAGACGGCCAGATTATTTCTACATACAATCGATTCCTTGGCTTATTTCCATTGCCGGACAATCAGGTACGATCCGTCTATCTTATTCCGGAAGGGGATTACAAAGAACTGAAAGAAAAACCCATCAGCCATTTCCATAAACTATATACCGATCTTGCACCGAAGTTGGATGGCTACGTCCAGCAATTGACCGACTGGAAAAAGATCCAGTTGATGATTCCGGTAATGTTCCACGCACCGTCTTATATCCGGGACAATAAAGCGATCATCGGTGATGCGGCGCATGCGGTCCACCCGATGGCGGGGGAAGGCATGAACATGGCGATTCAGGATGCTGACGTGCTCGGCGAACTGGCAGCCGATATGATCGGAAACCATAAAAGAAATCCTGATAATCTGAAATGGTATGAAAAGGTTCGTTATAAAAGGGCCGACCATGTTATCCAGCTCAGCCACCTGGCTGCGCTGGCGTATTCCTACCCTTTCAAGCCCGTGAGTTTCCTGCGGCAAAAGACGTTCGAGCGGATGGAAGAGGATCCAATCCTTCATTTTAAACAGATGCTGAACGTTTCCGGTCTGGGAATGTGGAAAGAAAATGTGAGGGACCGTTTTATTCAGGGAGGCATCATACCCGTGCGTCTGAGGGACCTGCCCAAAAAATCAAAAGAACTGAGATATTACACACGGGAAGATGACTATCCATGGAAAGATGAGGGATTGCGATGATAGATGTGATGAAGATGTTCAAAGCCAGAATGTATATGAAAAGGAATGAGCCGTTTTTATACAGTTGGCACGCTTATGTCGGCTATGAGCTCGACTTATTTAAAGCATTCGAGCGCCCGATGGCAAAATCGGATGTGGCAGATGCTTACGGACTTGATGAAATCCTGCTCGAACAATGGGTGACCGTCGGAGTATCCATCGGCCATCTGAAAGAAGCCGGCAGAGGGCGGCATAAGCTCGCCAATACGTGGAAGCTGCCGAAACCGAAAGGCGACAATTCCTCCGGCGTATTATTGAAAGAAATGATGGAACTTCATATTCCTACCCTATTAAATTATCCGGCGATGATGCGCAATGGCGAACGCCTTCATTTTGATGAAGAAAAACACGCGGGCACGGTTGCAGAGACGAGCCGCTTGCTCGAAGTGCTGGCCATGCCCAAAATGTCCAAGCGAATTCGCGAGAACAATGTCCAATCCGTATTGGATATCGGCTGCGGAGAAGCCGGATATATTAAAAAACTGGCGAATAGATTTCCGGATACCGGATTTACCGGCATCGAAATCAGTGCAGAAGTGACGGAGAAAGCGCAGCAATTGACAGCAAACGACCATAATATCACAGTGGAAAATGCGGATCTTTGGGAGTACAGCCCAAGGCAGCCGTTTGATATGGTGATGATGAATAACGTGCTGCATTATATCGATCTCACAAAGAGGGAAGCGCTGATTTTCGAATTGGCTGGCTGGGTCAGTCCCGGGGGGATTCTATCCATCGTGACGCCGATTGCAGGCAGCAGCGACGATCCGCCATTCGCGAATGTCTTCAATAGCTTTTTCTCATCTTTCGACAACCTTTACCGGCTTCCGACACGGGAAGAGCTGTGGGAATGGGGAAGTGCAGCCGGCCTTGATATGCTCGGCATCCACACCGTCATCAAAGAAGGCGGCTGGTACATCGCGCAATACCGAAAACCGGAATAGAATTTAATTGTACTAAAAGAATAAAACGACAGAAAAAATCCCCTGAAAAATTTTCAGGGGATTTTCGCTATTTCCGCAATGAGCCAAGTTCCTGGGCGATTGCCTGCATTTCATTTGGTGTGATATTATCACGTTTTTTAACCATTTCATACAGGTCACGCAAGTCTTCATACTGTGAGGCATTGAAATGTTCGGCTTTCATCGCATCGACGTTGACCATGCGCAATTTCGTTTTTATTTCCTCAATCATGTAATTTACATTTTCTGGAGATTGTTTTGATAAGTCCATAATGGGTTCCTGCCTTTCGGTATGGTAAACCTTATCATTTCACTTATCAAAAAGAATGTCAATTTCCTGAACGGGCAAGTTCCGCTTTCGCTTCTTTTTCTTCTTTGGCTTTCGCTATGACTCTCTTCGTTTCAAAGACAATGACGCCAGACAATCCAAGAAGACCGATTAAGTTTGGAACTGCCATTAAGCCGTTCATTACATCCGAGAACGTCCAGACGACAGTAAGTGAAGCGGTAGCCCCAAGGAAGACGGCTACAACGAAAAGAACGCGATAGACAATCAGCAAGCTGGGGCTCTTGAATAAATACTGGAAGCATTTTTCGCCATAATAGGACCAGCCGATAATTGTGGAAGAAGCAAAGAAAATTAACCCGAAAGCAACGATATACGGTCCGACGCCTCCAAGGAATTCGCCAAACGCTGCACTTGTCAGTGGAGCTCCTTCAAGACCGCTGTCTATATAAAGACCGGACATGACAATTGTAATTCCGGTAATCGAACAGACGATTAGTGTATCAAAAAGAACTTGTGTCATCGATACCAATCCCTGGCGGCCGGGCATATCCGTTTTTGCAGCCGCAGCTGCGATAGGTGCAGAACCAAGTCCCGCTTCGTTGGAGAAGACCCCGCGGGCAACACCATAACGAATGGCCGCACCGATCGCTCCACCGGCAGCAGCTTCACCCGTAAAGGCAGCGCTGAAAATAGTGCCGACAGCAGCAGGAATCAGGTCGAAGTTCATGACCATGATGAATAATCCTGCAATTACATAAAAAAGAACCATAAAAGGTACAAAGAATGCAGTAACTTTTCCGATTGTTTTAATACCGCCTAAAATTACCAGGGCAGCAAAAACAGTAAGTAGGAGTCCGGTAATCCAAGGAGCCAACCCGAAAGTTTCGTCAACAATGGAAGCGACAGAATTGGATTGTGTCATATTGCCGATTCCGAATGCGGCGATGGCGCCAAAAATTGCAAATAGAACAGCGAGCCATTTTTGTTTCAAACCGTGTTCCAAATAATACATCGGCCCGCCGGCCATTTGTCCTTTGGAATCGGTGATGCGATATTTAACAGCAAGGACGGCTTCTCCGTATTTTGTTGCCATCCCGAAGAAAGCTGACAGCCACATCCAGAAGACGGCACCTGGTCCGCCAAGCACGACGGCTGTCGCAACACCGACGATATTACCTGTACCGACGGTTGCTGCCATCGCAGTGGATAGGGCCTGGAAATGGGATATGTCCCCTTTAGAATCTTTATCAATGTTTTTGGTGAAAGTTAATTTAAGTGCATAAGGCAATAAGCGAAGCTGAAGAAACCCTAAACGTATCGTTAGATAGATCCCGGTTCCTACAATCAGGATCAGGAGTGGGACTCCCCACACATAGCCACTGATCGTGCCCAATAACTCTTCAAATCTTTCCATCAATTCTCCCCCCAATTTATGTAATCTAATTTTGCTGAAATAATTTCGCACCCCCTATTGATTTAATATTCCGAAAGTTTTGGTCAAGAGTCAAGTCTTTTTTAAAATTAAATGCAGATAAGTTTAAATATGAAGAGAATAGGGAAAAATCGAAAAGACACGTTAGAACAAACTATTCATTGGGAGGAATTTAGAATGAGCCAAAACAAATTGATGACAGGATTATTAGTGGGAGCGGCAGTAGGAGTTATTGTATCCTTATTTGACCGCAACACAAGAAATGATGTAATGCAGAAATCGAAAAAGGCAACAGAGAATGCCAAATATTATGCCAGCAATAAAGACGAGTTGAAATCTGTGGTCCAACAGCAGGCAAACAAATTCCAAAACCTGTATGAACGCGTTTCCGAAGACGCTTCTTACGTAGGGGATAAAGTCAATGAATTAAAAGAATTGACTCCTCAAGTAAAAGAGATGGCGATGGATACGAAGGAAGCATTCGTAGATACAAAAGAAGCTGTTGTTGATTCGACTCAAGATGTCAAATCAGCACTTAAAGAAGACAATCCATCTGCTTCTTCATCATTGACTGATGACCAAGGCAGTGCTTCAGACGATACTTCGAACCGCGATGCGGAATATGGGAAAAAGCAATAATTCCCTGAAAGAATCACAAAAAACAAAATCGGATGGTGCGCAGGCTCAAGAACCGAGTTATGATGTCACCAGCCTATCAGGCTTCCTGAAAGAATTATGGAAAAGAATCAATGATGTAGATGTCACAGGACTTGGGGCGCAATTAGCGTTCTTTTTCCTGTTGTCTATTTTTCCTTTGCTGATTTTTCTTATTACCTTACTGCCTTATTTAAATATTGCCGAAGACCAAATCTACAATCTCATGGCCAATATTGTGCCCGGAGAAGTTTACCTCCTCATAGAGGAAACCTTGAATGAAGTTTTGACGCAAGAAAATCGCAGCCTGCTATCGTTCGGGCTGATTGCCACAATCTGGTCTGCCAGCCTGGGCATGAACGCACTTATAAAATCATTGAACAAATCATATGGTGTGGAAGAAGACCGGCCGATCCTGATCGCAAGAGGCATGTCAATCATCACGACAGTGCTGATGATTTTCATTCTGCTGATTGCGTTGGCTTTGCCCATATTCGGACGTCAGCTTGGCATTTTCATTTTTTCCTTCCTGGGTCTGGAAGAAGGTTTTCTGGAAACATGGAACGCATTGCGTTTTTCGATACCACCTTTAATTATATTCGTTGTAGCTGCAGTGATTTACTGGGCAGCGCCAAACATTAAATTGGATATTAAATCAGTCCTGCCCGGATCCGCTTTCACAGCAATCGGCTGGCTGGCGGTATCTTACAGCTTTTCGGTTTATATCAATAATTTCGGCAATTACTCAGCGACTTACGGAGGCATTGGCGGTGTGATCGTGCTGATGTTGTGGTTGTATGTGTCCTCCATTCTATTGATGATCGGTGGACAGATCAATGCCATTATGCAATCCAGGCACGACATTCTTAAAAGAAAAAATAATAAAGCCGGACACGCCTGAATGCAGTTGCTTCAAGCGCGTCCGGCCTTTTATATGCAAGCTGTTTTATGGATGAATACATCGGCTTGTTTGAAAATAAAAAATCCGTTGCCATCAATTAATGATGGCAACGGATTGAAATGTAGATCAGGATTCATCACTCGGGCGGCTTTTGAATTGCTGCATTTTGCCGTCGAGTTCATCAACCATGGCAATCAGGCGGTCGATATCTTCAAGTTCAGCTGTTTCCGGTTCGATTGCATCAAGTACATCAAGAAACATGTTCAAGCGCTGTTTCATGTAAGTTACTTGCTGTTCCTTATCTGTAATGGATTTTCCCATAGGGCACACCTCGTTTCGCATTCTATCGTAGCTGATATGAAGTGAAATTTCAATAATGGATAGGTAAAAAGAGTGATTTTGGCAGAATTTCTTGTTTGAATATTTACACAATCAGAATTGTGTGTTAACTTAAAGTTAATCAAATGAGAGGAGGCCATAATGAATAGTCGAAACCAATCAATAAGTTCCGAGTAAAAGGAGGGGGTTCGAACATTTAAGCGGCAATCGCCGATAAAATGGTCTTATGAAAAAAAGTTTAATGGAATACAAAACCTAAAAGCTCAGCCGCAATCTGAAATTCAGATACGGACTGAGCTTTTATTCGTTTTATACAAGTTCGTATGTTTCTACAACTTCAATCGAATCTTCAACAGAACGGACCATTGAACAATTTTTTCTTGTAAGTTCAATCACACGGTCCATCTTCGAGTCATCAATATCTCCTTTAATAATGAAATGAAGGTGGACCTTCGCAATACGTCCGGCTTCTTCATCAATGCGGATAACCTCTTTCACTTCCACTTGAATATCATCAGCAGGCATACGCTTCTTCTCCAAAACTTTTCTGATGACACCTGCGCTGCAGACTGCCAAAGAAGCCACCAACAATTGGTATGGGCGAAATCCGTGCTCCTCGTTTGTAGATACGGCCAGTTCACCAAAAGGCAAATCGCCGGTAAAACCATGTTCTGTCATTGAAAACTTCATCTTCCATCTCCTCCTTATGATAAAATTGTATCCTACTATACTTTAAATACAAAAGAACGTGCTTACATAAAGGAGGCATCATGAAGAATTTCTTGAAAAGTGAAGGCGGCCGGTTCTGGATCCTTGTCGCAATCGTATCGATTTCCGGCTTTTCGCAGGGCATGCTGCTGCCGCTGATTGCCGTTATTTTTGAACAGGATGGAGTATCCTCGGCATTGAACGGTTTGAGTGCCACCGGTTTATACATAGGAACATTGGTCATTGCCCCATTTATGGAACCCCAACTTCGCCGCTTTGGCTTTAAGCCGATCATCATTGTAGGCGGCGGTTTGGTCGTGCTGTCTTTGCTGCTGTTTCCGCTGTGGAAATCAGTCCTGTTCTGGTTTATCCTGCGAATTTTAATCGGGATAGGGGATCAGGCTTTGCATTTTTCCACACAAACCTGGATCACCAGCACGTCGCCACAGAATCGCATGGGCAGAAATATCGCCATTTATGGCATGTCTTTCTCATTAGGATTCGGTGCGGGGCCATTATTCGTTCCGCTCGTGAATATTTTCGAAGCCCTGCCATTCATCATTTCCGGTTTATTGTGTCTGACTGCCTGGCTGCTGGTTTTCTTTCTCAGGAATGATTTTCCTGAAACCACGACAAGTGCGATGACGGCCAGAGGAACGTTGGGCCGCTTCAGAGCAGCCGTTGTCATCGGCTGGTTTGCATTCCTGCCACCCCTTGGCTATGGCTTTCTGGAATCTTCTTTGAACGCAATTTACCCGATATACGCATTGCGCCAATCGATTGATATTGCGATGGTGTCTTATATGCTGGCGGCATTTTCACTTGGCGCCATCGTGACCCAGCTGCCGCTCGGGGAACTCAGCGACCGCATTGGGAGAAGAAAAGTCCTGCTGCTGGCACTGTTCGGCGGAGCAGCCGCATTCGGCACCGCAAGCTTTTTCGAGGCGAATGCTTGGGTGACGCTCGGGTTCTTTATCCTGGCCGGCATGTTCGTCGGTTCGACTTTTTCGCTCGGCATTTCCTATATGGCGGATCTAATGCCCCGGGAATTGCTGCCTACGGGGAATCTGCTGTGCGGCATTGCATTCAGCATCGGCAGCCTGGCGGGTCCGGCAATGGGTGGATTATTCCTGGAGCTGACCGAGGAATTGAGTTTCCTCCTGCTCATCGCAGGGATTCTGCTCATCATTTTCACCATCATCGCTTTGCGCGGCAACAAGATCTCCAAACCTGCAGTAGAATAAATCTGATGGTGATAGAAAAAGAACTTCCGATGTTATTCGGAAGTTCTTTTTCATTTCAGTGCGAAGGTTGTTGCAAGCTCGACTTGAATTATCAACATAAATTTGGAGTTTATCAATCCGATAAAAAAGTATTATCAATTTCTTGTATAAAATTTATTACCCCGAGATCAATTTGATTTGTTAATTCAGTCAGATCGTCAAAATCGGGCTTCCCAACCACTATGCTTTCAATAATAGAAGACATTCCTTTATCATCTGCGGTTAGGGAATAATTATTCATTGCCTGCCCACTGAATTTTCTATGGTATTCAGACATAACGGCTCTGTTTCTTCCGGAAAGCCAAACTTCAAACTGCATTTTATCATGCCTGAAAACAACGGCATATTTCAGCTGATTTTGTTGAGCCAACTTAGAGGTTATTGTAAAAAACGTCAAATCCAGATAACCGGGATACAGATTTGCCGATACTTCATATTCCGGATACTTTTCCTTAAAGAACCGGCGTAACTCTTTCATGTAGTGCATCAAGCTCTTATAGGCTTTTTGCAGGTCAGTTTCCTTCAATAGTTCTCGATATTCAGTTAGACTTTTGCTGAGAGATTCCACTTTTCAGACACCTCCATCATGCATTTTTTTCTGCGGATGTTCGTAGGTGGCGTTCATAAATACTGCTATAAGATGAATTTTAAAATAATTCAAAAAATATTACAATATAAATCTGATCCAGCTCCAGTTTGCATGAAATGAAAAAACCGGCTTGAATCATAAATTCAAGTCGGTTTTCCCATTTCTATAAATTGTTTGTTGAATAGTTGAATTCTAAATCGAACCGGGTGGAAGTAGGATCAATTATTACGTTAGATTTTACAGCCTATTTTCTCACCAACAGGCAAACTGACTCCACTTGCGCCGTTTGCGGGAACATATCGACCGGCTGGATATACTCGATGCGGTAAATTTTCGTCAATTGCTGAAGGTCCTTCGCCAATGTGGAAGGATTGCACGATGTATAGACAAAACGTTTCGGCTTAACTGCCAGAATCGTTTGCAACAGGGAATCGCTGAGTCCTGTGCGCGGCGGGTCCACCGTCAACACATCGGGCACAAAATCTTCTCTGCTCCATATATCCAGCCATTTTTCTGCGGTTCCGGTAACATATTTCGCGTTGACACCCTGGCGTTTGGCGTTTGCTTTGGCATCCACGACACTATCGTGGATGGTGTCCATGCCACGCAGTTCACCGGCGCCGTCCGCCAGCCACAATCCAATTGTGCCGACACCGCAATATGCGTCAACGACTTTTTCTGTGCCGGTCAATGCAGCGGCACGTTTGATTTCGTCATAAAGTTTTACGGTCTGCTTTGGATTCAATTGGAAAAATGCACGGGCTGATAGATCGAAGGCAAGCTCGCCCAATTTTTCATGGATCGTATCTTTGCCGAATAAAGTAATGGTTTCATCTCCGAATATAAGCGAAGTTTTTTCCGGATTGATATTCTGGACAATCGATACCAGATTCACATCGAGTTCTTTCAGCTTTTCGAGCAATAATTCCTTTTTCGGTATTTTTGAACGGGTGGTCACCAGCACCAATTGGATTTCGCCAGTTTCAACTCCGGTGCGGACGACGATTGTCCGAATGACACCCTGCATCGTTTTGCCATCATAGATCGGAATCAGCAAGTCTTCCAGAATTCGTTTGACGGAATTCGTGATGACGGTCGTATCGGGGTGCTGCACGATGCATTGCTCGATATCGAGCAATTGATGGGAGCCTTCTGCAAACAGTCCGGCAATAACCTTCGAACCTTTCAGGCGTGTTTGGAACTGGCTTTTATTGCGGTAATGCCATGGATCTTCCATACCGATCGTATTTTCGATTTTGACGTCCACGCCTTTGAGGTAACGCTCCAATGCCTGTACGACTAAATCCCGTTTTTCAACAAGCTGTTGGTCATAGGTCATATGCTGCAATTGGCAGCCTCCGCAAGCCTCGTAAATCGGGCAGGGTGGCGTTTGACGGTGGGGAGAAGCCTGGCGCATTTTAACAATGCGGGCTTCCGCAAAATTCCGTTTGACTAGAGTGATTTGCGCCGTAATTTCTTCGCCGGGCAAAGCGCCGGGCACAAAAATGACATTGCGCTTAAAGTATCCAATGCCTTCGCCGTTGATGCCGAGCCTTTTAATCGTTAACGGAAACTTTTGGCCAGTTTCTATAATAGGTTTATCATTCATTCTGCACACGTCCTTCGTTTGATCATCCGTACATTATAGCGCTATTTATAAATATCAGCCAGAGCCGATCTGAGATCCGGGTAGGAGAATTCAAATCCGTGCTTCTGCAAGACCTCCGGGAGGACACGCTGTCCCTCCAATACCAGACGGCTTTTGTCTCCCAGTGCGACTTTTAACAGAAATTCGGGAACCGGAAACCAATGTGGCCGTCCTAACGCATGGCCGATTTCCTTTCCGAATTCTTTCATGCGTTTCGGATAGGGCGCAGTGACATTGAACGGTCCTTCAAGAGCCTCCGTTTCGATGGCGAATAAGATTGCGCGTGCCACATCATGAACGTGGATCCAGGACAGCCATTGTCTGCCTGTGCCGACAGTGCCACCGCCAAAAAGTTTGTATGGCAGAGCCATGAGCGGCAGAGCGCCGTCCCTTTTGCCCAGGATGATGCCGAAGCGGCCACAAGCAACACGGACACCCAGAGCTTTCGCTTCAGTTGCCAGGCGCTCCCATTCGATGACGGTTTTGGCAAGAAAATCATCGCCTCGCTCAGGCGAATCTTCCGTGTATGACTTTTCTGTGGAAGCGGGATAGATTCCGACTGCGCTTGCGTTCACTAATACTTTCGGCTTTTGGTCCAACGCTCTGATGATGCGCAGGACTTCATTGGTCGCTTCGACACGGCTGCTGTAGATCAGTCTTTTCTGCTCGTCATCCCAGCGGCCATCGTTGATTGATGAGCCGGCCAGGTTCACAAACGCGTCGATGCCTGCCAACTCGAGTTCGGGTTTCGCGTTGTCGGTCAGCCACTCGACGTAATGAACGCCGCCTTGCTGTGCTTTCGGGCTTCTTGTCAGCACGTAAATTTCGTGCCCCTGCTGACGGAATAAGTCAGTCATTTCCTTACCGGCAAAACCGGTTCCACCAGTGATCGCTATCTTCATGCAAATCGCCTCCATTTCCTTTATTGTACCCTGAATCGATGCATTTAAGCCTTCAAAAGGTTATACTAAATAGGGAAGAGGGGTGCCGGGGAATGCCGATTATCACGAAAATCACACAAGGGAAAAAGAATCCTGAACGCTATAATATTTTCCTTGAAGAGAAATTCGCTTTCAGTGTCGATGAAACGGTGCTCGTCAGGTATCAATTGACCAAAGGCAAAGAGCTCGACCAATGGACCCTTGAAGAGATCAATTTTGAAGATGAAGTCCGCAAAGCTTTCAATAAATCACTCGATTTCCTCAGTTTCCGGATGCGCAGTGAAAACGAAGTGCGGCAGAAACTGAAAGACAAAGAATATGGCGAAGCCGTGATAGATGAAGCAATCAAAAAATTATATAAACTGAATTTCCTCGATGACCGGGCATTTTCAGAAGCATTGATGCGCACACAGATGAAGTCAGCCAAAAAAGGTCCGAAAGCGATCCAACAGGATATGCAGAAGAAAGGGATTGATAAACAAGTGCAAAAAGATGTGCTCGCTTCCTATTCTGATGAAGAGCAGCTGGAGCTCGCCAAGGGACTCGCAGAAAAAATAGCTGACAAAGAAAAAACCAAGACACCCCGACAGATTGAACAGAAAATCAGTGACACATTGCTGCGCAAAGGCTATTCGTATTCATTGATCAAACTGGCGATAGCAGATTTGGATCTGGAAAAAGACGAAGACCAATGGACGGAAATTGTTGCCGAGCAAGGGGATAAACTTTGGCGTAAATACAGCAATAAATTGACCGGCTACGACTTGAAGTCCAAAGTGAAACAGGGACTTTACCAAAAAGGATTCCCCGCCGAAGTCATCAATGAATACCTGGAAAAAAAGGAGAACGAAGATGAGTGAAGATAAGCGTTACAACCAGATGGACGAACAGGAGCTGCGCACAGAAATAGCACGTCTGAAAGAAAAAGCGCGCAAAGCCGAACAACTTGGCATCATCAACGAGTTTGCGGTGTTGGAACGAAAAGCCATTATGGCAGCAAGTTATTTGCTCGATCCGGAAGATTTTAAACAAGGGGAAGTCTACCATATCGAAGGAGATCCCAATGTCTATTTTCAAATCGATTATTTGAAAGGCAGATTTGCATGGGGGTATCGCCTGGGTGGCGATAAGTTCACAGAGGCTCTGCCGATTTCCATGCTGCGTTCGTTAAAAGAAGGGAAGTAGAAATATGAAAGAAGTCATTGAACAATTGACCATTGAACTGCAAGAAAAAAATCCGAATATCTCAGAAGATAAAGCTCGCACATGGATTGAATTGCTTGCATCGGATTTTGAATCTTCTTATGCAAAAGCGGGATATGATTATCAGGGCACTGAAGTGGTCGAGAAAGTGGTGCGCCAGTGGATTGACAGCTATGGCGAAAATATCCACGAATTTGCGGCCAGCAACCCGAAATATTCTCATCTGCTGAACGACTGATCAAAAGCTGCTCAGGTTATCAGTTAAAGCACAAAAAAACGCACACCCTGGAGTGTGCGTTTTGTGATTCGATTTAATTATGGCTGAAATCCAGTTTTTTGCGAAGCTTGTCTTCGCTGAAGATCCAACCGGTATAAGAATTGAGAACATTGTAATCCTCATCAAGATGGGCGACTGCCACAAACGGGTAATAATCGTTGCTGCGATACCTTAAATCGATCAGCCGAACCTCTAAAATTTCTCCATACTGATTGATTTCCCAGCGGTAAAGAGGAGAGAATGAAACAAAGGCTGCAAGATTTTTGTCTTTTAAAGCAGTTTGAATCAATTCATTTTCAGGCATCGGTTTTTTCATGAACTTATCATAAAAGTTGATCGTCCGGCCATATGCCCGCCCGACATAATGGTGGCGGTCCGTATCTGCCGCGATACGCCAATGGAAATAACGCATCGTCGGGGCAACGAAAATTGCTGTGGTACCGGGAAGTGTTCTGCGGATAGCGCTTTTGATGGCTGACTGCAGAGCAAAACGTGACAGGTAATAAAACACGAGCCCCACATACAAGATGCCGATTGTCCAGACCGGATCGGCGCCAAATGCCCAAATCATCAATGCAATAACGTGAAGCCCGAAAATAATCGGATCAAACGTATTGATGACGCCAAGTGCCACCCATCGGTTGGAAAATGGCCTCAATGCCTGCGTGCCGTAAGAATTGAAGATATCGACAAAAACATGCAGAACCACAGCAAGGAATGTCCAAAGCCACAGATGCAGCAGGTTGACTTCCGGGAAAATCAGCCCCAGTGCCGCAGTGAGTAACAGCGGCCAAAATAAAACAGCCGGAATTGAATGGGTGGCTCCCCGGTGATGACGGATATAAACAGCGTTGTCGCGCAATTTCAGGACTGTATCAACATCCGGGATTTGCGAGCCGATGATGGTTCCTGCGATGACTGCAGTCATGGTCACTGTGTCAGTAGCCACTGCGGGGTCCGCCATCGCGAGGCCGCCGAGTGCGATCCCCATGACCAGGTGTGTACCAGTATCCATCGTCTCATCCCCCTTCGAAAGTATTTGTTGAATGACGGGAATTTCTTTTTGATAACCCGTCGGTGCTACTCATTACATACCCTTAATTTTAATGAAATAATCTAGTATCAATGGAGGGTTCCGCTATTAATATAGAAAAAAAGCAATTTCAAAATGACTTGATCAATTGGTTCCACACAGAGAAAAGAGATCTGCCGTGGAGACGGACTGCGGATCCATATCAAATTTGGATTTCAGAAATAATGCTGCAGCAAACCCGTGTGGATACGGTGATTCCTTATTATAAACGTTTTGTCGAGAAGTTTCCCACATTACACGATTTGGCGACAGCGGATGAAGAAGTTCTGCTGAAGCAATGGGAAGGTCTCGGCTATTATTCACGGGCCCGCAACCTGCAGGCGGGCGTCCGCGAAGTTGCGGAGAAATATGATGGCAAGGTTCCCGGCAGCCGCAAAGAGATTTTGGCTTTGAAAGGCGTCGGTCCCTATACAGCCGGAGCGGTGCTGAGTATTGCTTACGGTTTGCCGGAGCATGCTGTCGATGGCAATGTTATGCGTGTGTTATCGCGTATCCTGTTAATCGATGAAGACATCGCCAAACCGAAAACACGAAAAGTGTTTGAAGAAGCGGTGACAGAATTGATCAGCCACGAAGACCCGTCCGCATTTAATCAAGGGCTGATGGAGCTGGGCGCGCTGGTTTGCACCCCGACTTCGCCAAAATGCCTGCTATGCCCGGTTCGCGATCATTGTGCGGCATTTCATGAAGGACGGCAACACGAGCTGCCGGTTAAAACGAAAGCCAAAGCAAGCAAAGCCGTCAATTATGCAATGGTCGCCATTCGAAACGGCGAAACGCTATTGATGGAAAAGCGGCCATCTACCGGTCTTTTGGCCAATATGTGGCAGTTCCCCCTCTTGGAAGTTCCGGAAAGCATCGGTGCACCGGAAGTCGAAGAACAATTGTCAGAGCAATTTAACGGGACAGTCGTAAAAGCGGAGAAAATTACTTCTTTCAAACATGTCTTTTCTCATTTAACATGGAATGTGGATGGCTTTATTGCCGAAGGGTTAAATTTGGAAATTAATGACAACATGAAATGGGTGAATGCGGCAGAAATGGATTTTCTGCCGGTATCCGGTCCGGTTCAAAAAATGAAAACAGCTTTAACAAGCAGAGGAGATGCATAGAAATGGCTGAACAAAAAGTGGCGTTGGTAACAGGAAGCAGCAGAGGGCTCGGCAAAGCGATGGCAATTGCCTTGGCGGAAGAAGGCTATGATATCGTGGTCAATTATGCGCGCAGCAAAACCGCTGCCCTGGACACGGTAAAAGAAGTGGAAGCCAGAGGCCGCAAAGCCTTGCTGGTCAGAGCAAATGTCGGGGACGTTGAAAAATTGCGCGGCATGTTCGAGACGATCAGAGAGGAATTTGGCAGATTGGATGTTTTTGTATCCAATGCCGCGTCCGGTGTACTCCGTCCGATTATGGAACTGGAAGAATCCCATTGGGACTGGACGATGAACATCAACGCGAAAGCATTCCTGTTCGGCGCGCAGGAAGCGGCAAAGCTAATGGATAAAGGCGGCAAAATTGTCGGCATCAGTTCTCTCGGATCCATCCGCTATCTTGAAAATTATACGACAATCGGCGTTTCAAAAGCGGCAGTGGAATCCATCACACGCTATTTGGCGGTCGAACTTGCGCCAAAAGGAATCTCAGTGAACACTGTTTCCGGCGGAGCACTCGATACGGAAGCGCTGAAGCATTTCCCGAACCGCGAAGAATTGTTAAATGACGCGCGTGTCAACACGCCTGCAGGACGCATGGTGGAAATCGAGGACATGGTCAAAACGGCAATGTTCCTTATTTCCGATGATTCGGATATGATCCGCGGACAGACGATTATTGTCGATGGTGGCCGTTCGGTCGTTATGTAATTTTCTTCCTTTATCGACGTATTACTGTATGTTTTCAGAATTGATTGATATAATACTGAAATAGCAGATAATCTAAAGGGCTTAGACGAGAAGGTGGGATGGACATGGCGATTCCCGCAGAGGGAGAAACGATACAAATCCACAGTTACAAACACAACGGCCGAATCCACCGTGTCTGGCAGGAAACAACTGTTTTGAAAGGGACTAATAATATTGTCATTGGTGCAAATGAACGCACGCTGGTCACCGAATCGGACGGCAGAACGTGGTTGACACGGGAGCCCTCGATTTGCTATTTCCATGCAGAACATTGGTTCAACATCATTTGCATGCTCCGTGATGATGGGGTTTATTATTATTGCAACGTCAGTTCACCATTCGTATACAATAATGGTTCCTTGAAATACATCGATTACGACCTGGATGTTAAAGTGTTTCCGGATATGTCTTACACATTATTGGATGAAGACGAATATGAAGACCATAAAAGGCAGATGGGTTACCCTGAAGTGATCGACCAGATTCTCTATCGCAATGTCGAAAAGCTGATAGGCTGGATCAAGCAGCGCAGAGGCCCATTTGCCCAGGACTTCATCGAAGTATGGACGGACCGGTATGAATTTCAAAGAGAAAACCGGATTCGTTGATAAAATGGAAACCTGTTGCCAGCCAACAGGTTTTTCATTTTGAGAAAGAATGGAGTGAATATTTTGAGCAATGTGAAACGCAGTAGCATGAAAAGATACATGCATTTTGTTAAGCCGTATTATTGGCAAATAGCTTTGACGATCCTGATAGGTGTCTTTAAATTTGCCATTCCGCTTTTTATTCCCTTGCTGATCAAAATTGTCATTGATGATATTATCGGGGCGGAAGCGCTGTCGAGCGAAGAAAAATTGGAACAGCTCTATCTCTGGCTTGGCGGAACGGCCATTGTGTTCTTTCTTTTGCGTCCGCCGATTGAATATTTCCGTCAGTATTATGCACAATATGTAAGCAATAAAATCCTCTATGACATCCGCGGTTATCTTTATGGCCACCTACAACGGTTAAGCCTCAGGTATTATGCCAATACGCGTGCAGGCGAAATTATTTCGCGTGTCATCAATGATGTTGAGCAAA
The DNA here is from genome assembly GCF_049262615.1 of Planococcus daihaiensis. Classification (GTDB taxonomy): domain Bacteria; phylum Bacillota; class Bacilli; order Bacillales_A; family Planococcaceae; genus Planococcus. The sequence goes on from NZ_CP175504.1 coordinate 2,612,439, forward strand.
CAAAAAACTTTGTCATGATCGGATTGATGAATGTCTGGCTCGATCTTGCGACGATTCTCATCGCAATTGCCATCATGCTGTCGATGGACGTGTCATTGACACTAGTCGCTTTGCTGGCGTTCCCGTTTTATGCGCTCAGTGTCAAATACTTTTTCGGGCGCTTGCGTGATTTGACCCGCGAACGGTCACAGGCCCTTGCGAACGTCCAAAGTTATCTCCATGAACGTGTACAGGGAATGAGCATCATCAAAAGCTTTGCACTTGAAAAGCACGAGCAGAAAATTTTCAATGATACCAATGATCAGTTTCTGGAAAAGGCCATCGACCACACAAAATGGAATGCCAAGGCATTTGCCGTTGTCAATACCATTACCGACGTTGCGCCGCTACTGGTCATCGGCTATGCCGGTTACCAGGTAATTCAGGGTGATTTAACACTCGGGACGATGGTGGCGTTTATTGCCTATATCGAACGTCTTTACAACCCATTGCGCAGACTGGTCAACTCTTCGACGACGCTTGTCCAATCGCTGGCGTCGATGGATCGGGTCTTCGAACTTGTTGACGAAGATTATGATGTGACAGATAAAAAAGGTGCCCGCGACTTGAAAGTGGTCGACGGCAAACTGGAATTCCGCAATGTTTCCTTCAATTATAATGATGGCGGATCAGAAGTTCTCTCCAATATGAGCTTTACCGTTAAACCGGGGGAGACGGTTGCGCTGGTTGGCATGAGTGGCGGCGGGAAATCGACGATCGTATCGCTGATTCCGCGTTTCTACGATGTGACCGAAGGCGGCATCTACATGGATGACCACAACTTGAAAGACGTCAGCATCCATACGCTCCGGGATCAGATCGGGCTGGTGCTGCAGGATTCAATTCTGTTCAGTGATTCGGTCAAAGCCAATATATTGATGGGTAAACCGCATGCGACGGATGAGGAAGTTGAAGCGGCCGCAAAAGCCGCCAATGCTCACACGTTCATTGAAATGCTGCCGGAAGGCTACGACACGAAAGTCGGCGAACGCGGCGTCAAATTATCGGGCGGCCAAAAGCAACGGGTCGCCATTGCCCGCGTGTTCTTGAAAAATCCGCCGATGCTGATTCTCGATGAAGCGACTTCAGCACTGGATCTGGAAAGCGAAGCGCTGATCCAGGACTCACTGGAGCGTCTCGCTAACGACAGAACAACATTAATTGTGGCCCACAGACTGTCTACTATTACCCATGCCGATCAAATACTTGTTATCGACCATGGTGTTCTGGCAGAACAAGGTACACACGATGAATTAATGAAGCGAAAAGGTGTCTACTATAACCTTTTCCAGGTTCAGCATTTCAAATGAAATTGATATTGCTTCCATAATATAGTAAATTATTACAAGCCGGCTGAGACATTCTCAGCTGGCTTTTTCTTAATTCATAAAAATTTAATAGCAGCCCAATAAAAAGAACTATTGCATATAGTTTGAATTTCCGTATAATTAAAAGAAATAAAATATTCAGAATTATTATTGGGTAAAAAGGGGTGTCCGAATGATAGAAAGAGATAAGATTTTGGAAGTAAAAGGTTTGCAGACCACCTTTTTTACAGATGATGGCCAAGTACCGGCTGTCGATGGCATAGACTTCCATATTCGTGAAGGGGAAGTATTGGGGATTGTAGGTGAATCCGGATGCGGCAAAAGTGTAACTTCGCTGTCGATCATGGGATTGGTGCCAAGCCCTCCGGGTAAAATCACCCATGGCGAAATCTTGTTTGAAAATACGGATTTGACGAAATTGCCTGAGAAAAAAATGCGCGACATTCGAGGCAATGATATAGCAATGATATTCCAGGAGCCTATGACTTCATTGAATCCGTTATTTACGATCGGAAATCAGTTGCAGGAAGCGGTTAAGATCCATAAAAAGGATTGGTCGAAAAAACAGGTTTACAATCGTGCAGTCGAAATGATGAAATTGGTCGGATTGCCGCGACCGGAAGGTTTGATGAAGGAATATCCACACCAATTATCCGGGGGAATGAGACAGCGGGTCATGATTGCGATGGCATTGCTATGCGACCCGAAGGTGCTGATTGCGGATGAACCGACAACTGCACTGGATGTCACCATTCAGGCGCAAATCCTGAAACTGATCAAGAATTTGAACAAAGAGCTCAACACAGCTGTTCTGCTGATCACCCATGACCTTGGTGTTGTAGCAGAAACATGCGAAAGAGTAGTGGTCATGTATGCGGGGAAAGTGGTTGAGGAAGGGCCGGTCGCGGATATCTTCAAAGACCCCCAACACCCTTATACGCGTGGGTTGCTTGAATCCGTTCCCGACATGCGATTCAAAAAAGAACGGCTTTACTCGATTCCTGGCAATGTTCCAAAACCGGGGTCGATCAATACGGGCTGTCGTTTTGCGCCGAGATGTGAATTTGCATTCGATCGCTGTTTTGAAGAAACGCCGCCGCTTTACCAGACAACTGAAGAGCATCAAACCCGGTGCTTCCTATTTGATCCAAAGGAGGCAGAGAAGCATGACAGAACCATTGTTAAAAGTTGAGGGCCTAAAAAAATATTTTCCTATTAAATCTGGAATGTTCGGCAGAGTGAGCAATTACGTGAAAGCGGTCGATGATATTTCATTTTCCGTTAAGGAAGGTGAAACCCTTGGCATTGTTGGTGAATCCGGTTGCGGCAAATCGACGACCGGACGGATGCTGATGAGGTTGCTGGAGCCGACCGAAGGAAAAGTCACTTTTGACGGGCAGGAACTCACATCGCTGTCGAGCGGCGAAATGCGCAAAGCGCGCCGCGACATTCAAATGGTGTTCCAGGATCCTTACGCATCACTGAATCCCCGGCATACCATTGAAAAAATATTAATGGAGCCGTTGAACGTCCACGATATCGGAGATCCGAAAGAGCGCAAAAAAAAGGTTCACGAATTTTTGGAAATCGTAGGATTAAGCAGTTATCACGCAAAACGTTATCCGCATCAATTCAGTGGCGGGCAACGGCAGCGCATCGGCATTGCCCGGGCGCTGATGACAAACCCGAAACTCATTATTGCTGACGAGCCCGTTTCAGCTCTCGATGTATCAATCCAGGCGCAGGTGCTTAACCTGATGCAGGATCTGCAAAAAGAACTGAAACTGACTTATATTTTCATTGCACACGATCTGGGTGTGGTTCGCCACATCAGCGACCGTGTTGGCGTAATGTATCTCGGCAACATGGCTGAAATGGCTAACACCGAGGACCTTTACGTAAAGCCGCTGCATCCTTATACGCAGGCATTGCTTACCGCGGTGCCCGTGCCGGATCCGGCTTTCGAGAGGGAAGAAGTGGTTATCAAAGGGGATGTTCCAAGTCCCGCAAATCCGCCGAGCGGCTGTCGTTTCCATACACGCTGTCCATTTAAAATGGATATTTGCGAAACGACGATCCCGATTTTAGCGGAGGTTGAAAAGGATCATTATGTGGCCTGCCACCTCTATGAGGAAAGCAGACCGCAATGATAATAAACAAAAACGGAGGGGTTAATTTGGGGAAGAAAAAAATTCTGTCACTTGCATTTCTGATGTTATTGCTGATTTCGACAGTGCTTTACGGCTGTAATGGCGGAACAGATGAAGAATCAGAAGGCGACACAGGTGAAGATGGTGGCGCAGAAGAATCCACGGAAGAGAAAATCTTGATCTTCGGACGCGGAGGAGACTCGGTATCACTTGATCCTATCACTGTAACAGACGGTGAATCATTTAAAGTTACAAAGAATATTTTTGATACGCTTGTGAACTTCGGTGAGCAGGATACAGAAATTGAAGGTGCTTTAGCATCTGAGTGGAATGCTGCAGATGATGGATTGACTTACACATTCACACTTGAAGAAGGCGTTACATTCCATGACGGCACAGATTTTAATGCTGAAGCAGTTGTGGCAAACTTTGACCGATGGGCTGCAGGTGATGCAGATCAATTCCCTTATTACGGTTCAATGTTTGGTGGTTTTGGCGATGACGAAGGACACGTAATCGAATCGGTGGAAGCTACCGGCGATTACGAAGTTACAATGACATTGAAACGTCCGATGGCTCCATTCCTTAAAAACTTGGCAATGAGCCCGTTCGGTATCGCTTCTCCAACTGCATTTGAAGAGCAAGGCGATGCTTTTGGTGATAATCCAGTAGGTACAGGACCATTCCAATTCGTTGAATGGAATCGTAACGATACTGTCCGCATCGAGAAATTCGATGATTATTGGGTAGAAGGTGAACCGAAATTGGATGAAGTTGTGTTCCGTTCGATTCCGGATAACTCAGGCCGTTTGAACGCATTATTGGCTGGAGAAATTGATTTGGCTGATGGGATTAATCCATCTGATGCCGCTACAATCGAAGGTGATGAAAACCTTCAATTATTCGAGCGCCCATCGATGAACGTTGGTTACCTGGGATTAACAAACACGCGTGAGCCTTTCGATGATCCATTGGTTCGCCAGGCGATGAACCATGCAATCGATAGACAAGCTCTCGTTGACGCATTCTTTGAAGGTCGCGGGGAAGTTGCGAAAAACCCTATGCCGCCAGTAATCAGCGGCTATAACGATGACATCGAAGGATATGAATATGATCCTGAAAGAGCAATGGAATTATTGGAAGAAGCCGGTCTTGGTGATGGATTTGAAATGGAACTATGGGCTATGCCTGTTCCACGTCCATATATGCCAGATGGCCAAAAAGTAGCAGAAGCAATTCAAAGTGATTTGGCTGAAGTAGGAATCACTGCGGAAATCGTTTCCTATGAATGGGCTACTTATCTTGAAAGAGCCGCTGCCGGTGAAGCTGATGCCTTCCTATTAGGTTGGACTGGTGATAACGGTGATGCGGATAACTTCTTGTATGTATTGCTTGACCAGGATAACATCGGTTCAAACAACTACACGTATTACGAAAATCAGGAATTACATGACATTCTGATTGAAGCTCAAACAGAAGTCGATGAAGATCTTCGTAATGAATACTATATGCAAGCACAGGAAATCATTCACGAAGATGCACCGTGGGTTCCACTTGCTCACTCAACACCGCTTCTGGCTGGTGGCAGCAATGTAATCGACTTTAAAGCGCATCCTACTGGTTCAGACAAATTAGCATCAGTAGATTTGGAAATGGAGTAAACTTTTCGGGAGGGGAGATTGAACTGGCTCCCCTCTTTTTTTAAATTATTCAATACATATTGTTAGAGATGGAGAGGTGAAGAAATGCTTCACTATATTGGTAAACGGCTATTGCAATTGATTCCGGTTCTGCTCGGGATGACATTCATCGTTTTTATGATCATTCGTGCAATACCTGGCGATCCGGCTCAAGTAATTCTTGGGCAACAGGCGTCTGAACAAGCCATTCAAGCTCTGAGAGCGACTTTGGGATTGGATAATCCATGGTATATCCAGTATTTTGATTACTTGAAAGGGCTGGTTACAGGGGATCTGGGGCAGTCGCTGCGAACAAGGACTCCAGTAGTTGACGAAGTATGGCCTTATTTGGCGGCAACAATCGAATTATCCGTTTTTGCTGTTATTATCGCCATTATTGTCGGTATTAATGCAGGAATCATTTCTGCATGGTTCCAGAATTCATGGTTCGATTATCTTGCTATGATCATTGCGTTGATCGGCGTCTCAATGCCGATTTTCTGGTTGGGCCTTCTCAATCAATGGATTTTTGCAATTGAATTGGATCTGCTTCCGACTTCCGGCCGCATGAATGTGCGGGATCCCATCGAATCGGTAACCGGTTTTTATGTATTCGATACCTTGATCACAGGACAATTTGATCAGCTTGCAACAGTTATGCGGCATCTGATACTTCCGGGAACTGCACTCGCTACGATTCCAATGGCGATCATCGCCCGGATGACGCGGTCAAGCATGCTGGAAGTTATGCGTTCGGATTATGTCCGTACGGCACGCTCAAAAGGCTTGAAAATGTTTTGGGTCGTGTACAAGCACGCATTGAAAAATGCCATCATTCCTGTCATGACAATCATTGGTCTTCAAATGGGCTTATTGCTTGGTGGGGCCATATTGACGGAAACAATTTTTGCTTGGCCAGGAATTGGAAGGTATATATATGAAGCAATCGGCTTCCGGGATTATCCGGTAATCCAATCGGGCATTCTGATTGTTGCTTTCATATTCGTTATGATCAATCTATTCGTCGATCTTCTTTACAGCTTAGTGGATCCACGCATCAAATATGATTAGGAAGGGGGAGAATAATGGCTGACACGACAGTAAAAAAAGAAGATATTGAAATGCAGGAAGTGGCGGGGCCATGGAAAGAGGCGTGGCGCGGGTTCCGAAAGAGTAAAGTGGCTGTTGTTGGAATGGGAATTGTAATCTTCTTTATTCTATTGGCTATTTTCGGTCCGCTGTTTACGCCTCAGGGCATAAACGAGCAGGACTTGACCCAACGGTTTCAACCTCCTTCCTCAACATATTGGATGGGGACGGATGATTTTGGACGCGATATTCTGTCCCGTGTTGTTTACGGAGCGAGAATTTCTCTATGGGTCGGATTTTTAGCGGTAATCGCCTCAGTAATTGTCGGAAGTTTTCTTGGCATACTGGCTGGCTATTACGGCAGATGGGTAGACACCATCATCTCCCGGATTTTTGATATCATGCTGGCTTTCCCAAGTATCCTTTTGGCAATTGCCGTTGTATCGGTATTGGGACCATCCTTAAGAAATGCCTTAATCGCAATCGCGATTATAAATGTTCCCAACTTCGGCCGGCTGATAAGGTCGAAAGTATTGAGTATAAAAGAAGATGAATACATCATGTCTGCTAAAGCGATTGGCATGAAGGATAACAGAATCCTGTTTTCACATATTTTACCAAACTCGATGGCGCCGGTGATTGTGCAAGGGACTTTGGCGATTGCAACAGCAATCATCGAAGCGGCAGCACTTGGATTCCTGGGGCTCGGTGCTTCAGCTCCAACCCCGGAATGGGGCAAGATGCTAGCTGATTCCCGGTCGTTTCTGACGAATGCACCGTGGACCATGATTTTCCCGGGTCTGGCAATTATGCTGACGGTTTTGGGCTTTAACTTAATGGGGGATGGATTGCGGGATGCACTTGATCCGCGCATGAAATCATAAAAAAAACGTGCTGGGAGTTTAAACTCCTGCACGTTTTTTATATGCGTCAAATGACATTTTCCAAATCCTCATCCACTTCATCACTATGGTAATTCAAATAAGCGATGATCAATAAATCCAAATGTTCCAGCTGTTCCTCGTAATCAAGGATGGCAGACAGGACGTGCATTAAATGGTAAACAGAAAAGTCGCTGTCTTCGGATTCCAGCGCGATGTTGATTTCCTTGACGAAGATCGCCATCACTTCATGGCGTTTCACCGAGGCATCAGTTCCGGAAGATTCGCTGTGGCCCGGCCTTAATTTACCCACATATTTCATGTACAGCTGTTCGTGGAAGCTGGCCAGGCTTTCAAGCCGCTCCTGCACCATCATATGGAATTGCTCCGGAAGCTCAGTCAATTCATTTTCAAAGCGGTGCAACCTTTTTAAGACTTCCAGGCTTTTTTTGGAAGTGGCGATCATTTGACGATACAACACCAATTTTCTCGCCTTTGTATATTGCTGCTTTTTCGTATAGCTTCTTTCATCCTTGTAAAATGAATACCATTGATCCACTTTAACGAGTTTATCAGTTAAACGGTCGATGTCCTCTTTTACTGAAGCATGGTCGGATGCGTGCCGGATGGATACGCGGATCCAGCGGACGACTTCTTCACTGACTTCATGGATGGATGTGAATAAACGTGTTTCGTATTTGGGGGGCAGAAATATCATGTTGACGATAAATGCCGAGAAAATACCCAGTAATACAGTTAAAAACCGCAAAGACGCAAATGACAGGAAATTACTGGTATGCGAGTCCATAATGATGATGATTGTTACAAGGGTCAGGGGCACAGTGTTTTCAAGTTTCAATTTGAGCATGACCACAATAGCCAATATGGCGGCAAGTCCGATGGTCAGGTAATTGCTGCCAAGGGTCAATACAAATATAACGGCTATCGTTGCGCCGATGAGATTACCGTATATCTGATCCAATAAGGTCAGATAGGATCTATAGATGGAAGGTTGGATTGCAAAAATGGCCGCGACACCTGCAAAAACAGGAGAAGGCAATTCCAATAAGTTGGCTAAAAACAAGGCCATTGAAATAGCCACGCCAGTTTTTAAAATACGTGCACCTAATTTCATAACTTATGAATTCCTCCTTCCTACTAATTATATTGCTGCCTACAACTGACTGAAAGCTTTTCGGACAGCCTGCAGCGCTGTGTTGACGTCTTCTTCCGTGTGTTCAGTGGTCAGAAACCACGCTTCATACTTGGATGGGGCAAGATTAATACCCTGCTCGAGCATTAATTTAAAGAAGCGGCCGAAGATTTCACCATCTGTGGCTTCTGCCTGCTCATAATTCTCCACTGTCACATCGGTGAAGTATATGGTTAAAGCGCCTTTTAAGCGATTGACGGTGATGGTGACGTCAAATTCCTGAGCAGCTTCCAATATCCCTTTTTCAAGCCGCTCACCGAGTCTGTCCATCTTTTCATAGACGCCTTTTTCCTGCAGTACCTCAAGACAGGCGATTCCTGCCTGTATTGAAGCGGGATTTCCGGCCATCGTACCTGCCTGATAGGCTGGGCCAAGCGGAGCAACAGTTTCCATTATTTCTTTTTTGCCGCCATAAGCGCCGATTGGAAGGCCACCGCCAATGATTTTCCCGAGTGCCGTCAAATCTGGTTTGAGGTTCAGCATATCCTGAGCACCGCCGTAATGGAAGCGGAAAGCAGTAATTACTTCGTCGTATACAATTAAAGCCCCTTTTTCTTCCGCTATCCGGTGGACTTCTTGAAGAAAGCCTTTTTTAGGCTCCACGATGCCAAAATTACCGACGATCGGTTCCACGAGGATGCAGGCAATTTCATGGCCCCATCGTTCCATCGCTTCAGCAAAAGCAGCAGGGTCATTGAAAGGAATCGTGATGACTTCTTCCGCAATCGTTTTGGGAACTCCAGCGGAATCCGGCGTTCCGAGTGTTGCGGGCCCGGATCCGGCTGCAACCAGCACCAAATCGGAATGGCCGTGATAGCAGCCGGCAAATTTCATGATTTTCGTGCGGCCGGTATAAGCGCGCGATACACGAATCGTTGTCATCACCGCCTCAGTTCCGCTGTTGACGAAACGAACCCGGTCCATATTGGGCATCGCTTCCTTCAGCATCTTGGCAAACGTTATTTCGTGACGTGTCGGTGTTCCATATAAAACGCCGGTTTCAGCAGCGTGGGAAATCGCTTTTGCAATATGTGGATGGCCGTGACCTGTGATGATCGGTCCATATGCCGCCAGGAAATCGATGTATCTATTGCCGTCAACATCCCAGAAATAGGCACCCTTTGCACGCTCCATAACAATTGGCGATCCACCGCCGACAGCCTTGAATGATCTGGATGGGCTGTTGACGCCACCGACAATATGCTCGAGTGCTTCCTTGTGCAATTTATTTGATTCTGAATGGTTCATTGGATAAATTCCTCCTACATAATGTCTACTCTATATTGTAGACAAGTTTATGCGTTTGCGCCAAAGAAATTGAAACTGTGACGCCAGTTCGGTACGATAGAAGGAAGAGAAGGAGTGATGGTATTGACAACATTAAAAGGTTTGCATGCACCAGATTTTACTTTGAAAAATGAAAACGGGGAAACTGTTTCATTACAGGATTTTTCCGGTAATAAATATGTGGTGCTGTATTTCTATCCAAAAGATATGACACCTGGCTGCACCACGCAGGCTTGTGATTTTCGTGACGCTGAAAAAGACTTTTCCGAACTGGGAGCAGTGATTCTCGGCGTCAGCGCAGATTCCGAAAAACAGCACAGTAAATTCATCAGTAAACACGGCTTGCCGTTTTCGTTGCTGGTGGACGAAGATCATGAAGTATCCGAAGCCTATGGCGTTTGGGTGGAGAAAAAAATGTACGGCAAAGAGTTTATGGGAATTGAACGTTCCACTTTCCTGATCGATCCGACAGGGACCGTCGTTGAAGAATGGCGCAAAGTCAAAGTAAAAGACCATATTCAGGAAGTGCTGGAAACAGTGAAAGATCTCAGTCAGGCATAGGAGGAAAAATTGATGGAAGTACTTTTCACGTTTGTACCGAAAGAAGATATGCAGCAACAAATCATCACGGAATTCCCTGAAGCGAATTTTCATTTCCTCTATAAAGACAAGAGTAAACTGCCAACAGCAGATATCCTTGTGACATACGGTGAGGACCTGGGTGAAGAAGCGATAGCCAGTGCCAAAAACTTGAAATGGATAATGGTATTCAGTGCGGGTGTGGAAAAAATGCCTCACGAAGCCATTGCCGCGCGTGGCATTACCGTATCGAATGTACGAGGCATCCATAAAACGCCGATGGGTGAATCGGTTCTTGGCCATCTCCTCGCCCTAAAGCGCTCACTGCCTGATATCTATAAAAATAAGCAAAATCATAAATGGGAAAGACAATTCCGTTCCACCGAACTTAGAGGAACGACTGCTTTAATTCTGGGGCCAGGGGCTATAGGCTCTGAAATAGGCCGGCTGCTGCAGGCTTTCGGTGTTATAACCATTGGCTGCAACCGTTCGGGCAATCAAGCAGAATATATGAATGAAATGATCTCATTTGAAGGTTTGCTTGCCAAACTGCCCGAAGCAGATATTGTCATTTCAATATTGCCGAGTACATCGGACACGAAATACCTTTTGGAACTTGAGCATTTCCGCGCAATGAAACAAGATGCAATTTTTATGAACTTTGGCCGTGGAGATCTCGTTCGTGAGGATGTTCTTATAGAAGCAATGCAAAATAAGATGATTGCACATGCCGTATTGGACGTTTTCGAACAGGAACCATTGCCGGAAGAACATCCTTTCTGGGAGTTGGATAATATTGTAATTTCTCCTCACGTCTCAGGGAAATCCGAAAAGTATCTCGAGCGGGCAATGGAAATTTTCCGCCCAAACTTAAAGAAATGGCTGGACGGAGATAAAGAGCCGACAAATCTCGTTAATATGGAAAAGGGGTATTAACAATGAAGATTTATACGAAGACAGGCGATAAAGGCACTACTTCTCTTATCTATGGTTCACGCGTCCCGAAAAACGATGTGCTGGTTGAAGCATACGGAACCTGCGATGAAGCAAACTCGATGATCGGTTTGGCTTTGGCTCACCTGAACGCTGAATTTTTTAGTGAAAAAGAAGAGATTTGTGATATTTTCCACGAAATCCAGACGACTTTATTTCACGTGGGCGCGGAGTTGGCTACACCCGCTGGAAAAGAAGTGAAGTGGAAACTGACTGCTGAAGATACCGAAAAGCTGGAAAAGTGGATTGATCAATACGATGCGGAATTGCCTGCATTAAGGAATTTCATCCTGCCAAGCGGCCATCCTGCCGGTGCTGCATTCCACGTGGCGCGCACCGTAGTGAGAAGAGCAGAACGCCTTGCCACCACAATTGGTGAAGGGACGTCGCCTGATGTGCTGGCCTATCTCAACCGGCTATCTGATTTCCTTTTTGTCGCAGCGCGTTTTATCAATCAGCGTTTGGGCAGCAAAGAAAACGAATTGCACAGCGAGAGATAATAGAGCTTCATAAGACTCGTCGATCAGCGCGCCTATAGTGATTTCTTGACATCTGACCTCCATATTGAGTACACTAATTATAACGATTATAAAGTAATAATCTTTATGAAGTGAGGTGCACGGCGATGTCTGACGTTTTATTGAAAGACGCGCTTGATGCTTTGAAGTCTACAGGTGTCAGAATCACTCCACAGCGCCATGCGATTTTGGAGTACATGATTCACTCAACAACGCACCCGACAGCGGATGACATTTATCGCGCTCTTGAACAATCTTTTCCAAATATGAGTGTTGCAACTGTTTATAATAATTTACGTGTCTTTAAAAAAGCCGGTCTTGTAAAAGAATTGACTTATGGAGATTCATCAAGCCGTTTTGATTTTGTTACGCACGATCATTATCATATGATTTGCAATGAATGCGGGAAAATTGTCGATTTCCATTATCCAGGATTGGATGAAGTCGAGCATTTGGCTTCGCATGTTACCGGTTTCCAGGTGGATTACCATCGACTCGAAATTTACGGTACATGCCAGACTTGTCTTTCGGATTCAGTAAAGGCCCAATAAGAAAGCGTGCATAGAATTTTATGCCCGCTTTTTTTATATTCGATGAAATATGTAGGATACAAAAAATCCGTCAGCGAAGGATTCGCTGACGGATTTTGTTTATACTTTGGAATTTTTTTTATTGTACCCCGTATCAAATTCTTTACCTTCAAGGGAAGGATCCATCGTCAACGGCTCGCGGCAATGCATGCACATGTCGACACGGCCAAGCATTTTTGTATGGCGTCCACAACTTGGACATTCAACGGGAACAGTTTTCATCGAAAGAAGACCAATCCAGGCATAAACACCGGTGCTTCCGATAATGGCAACAACTCCAAGCAACATAAAGCTGACCATAATTGCCGGCTGCTCTCTGAAGTAAATTCCTATATACATAATCACGATGCCAATGAAAATCAATGACAGCGCAAAGGTTCTGATGCGATTGATTTTATTTTTATAAGGTTTCATTTATTATTCCTCCTTGCGTCAATCATACTATATCATAATCAATGTGAAAAAGTGTTAATGCAATTCTCATGAAGGAATCGAAAGAAATATGTCGAAATAGAGAAAAGCGGTACCAATCCGACTGCAATCTGAGAACAGAATCGTTGTTGGTTGCAAAAGTATCAACAGGATTAATTGATTGATAGAAAAAAGGGTATACCCGGTACAAGCCTGAAATTGCAGGGAGTGAAATACAATGGAACAAATCTTAAGGCCGATATACCAGGAACGAGCGAGCCAGGAAAGTACGCTTGGCGTAGTGCTTGTTGAAAAACGAGATAAAGTGAGTCCAAACACAGATACTTTTGATTCGATACTGCTGATCATAACTAAGGAAAATGAAACGGCGGTTTTTACAAAGCATTATACGTACGGTGACAAAAAAGCTGCGATGCACATCATCACTGAGAAGCAATTGCAGAAATGGCTGTTGCTGGGAACGAACCGGAAAATAGTTGACTGGCTGTTTAATGGCCGAATAATTTACGATCGAAATGAATTCATGGAGAAATTAATTAACGAGCTTAAAGAACATCCATTTGCCGGCAGGAAGATTAAAATGGGGCTCGAGTTTGCTAAACTCATCAGACGATACCTGGAGGGGAAAGTCCTATTCGAAGAAAAAAATTATCTTGATGCCTATCGACATGTTATTGAATCGTTGCATCATTTGGCACGCCTTTCCGTTTTGGAAAAAGGACTACCGCCCGAAGTGACAGTCTGGTCTCAAGTTAAAAAGATAGAGCCATCCATTTATAAATTATACGAGGAGCTGGTGCTCAGTGATGAATCGATTGATAAAAGATTGGAGCTGCTATTCCTGGCCAGCGAATTTCTGATTTATTCCCGAACAGAAGATGGCGCACAGCATATCAGGGATATAATGTCGAAAAAGAAGAGTTGGACTATCCAGGAACTTCACGAGCAGGAGGAGCTGAAGAATTATTCTTCCGATCTTGAAGTGTTCATTGAATACCTCGTAGATAAGGGAATGGTATTTATCGAAGGAGTCATGACTAAGAGCGAGGGAATATTTCATCGTTATTACTACGTTAAGACAACCGATTAAAACTATGATTTCGGAAACGGTTTGTCCTTGGACAAACCGTTTCTTTCATTAGAGAGGGAAATCATAAGATAATCTATATAGTAATTTGGGGCATCATAACAAGGAAGATATTAAGTGGAAAAAAATTTAATCCTATTTGTCGTTGACAAAAAGGGGTGAAACGTATTATGATATTACATGTCGCTTAAGCAGATTAAGTTTTTTTAGAATAATAAATAATGCTTGACTCCTACAGCTGACGATGATAAATTAGAGAAGTCGCTTTTACAGGACGCAAAATTTTGAACCTTGAAAACTGAACAGCAAAACGTCAACAAACAGCAACGGCCGCGCAAAACGGCCCGCGCAAACTTACTGATCAGCATCACGCAGATCAAAGCGAATCGTGCGTCTTTTAGACCGCGATGCGCCAGCAAGTATTTGAGCAATCAACTACTCTATAATGGAGAGTTTGATCCTGGCTCAGGACGAACGCTGGCGGCATGCCTAATACATGCAAGTCGAGCGGAACCTTGGGAGCTTGCTCCCTTGGTTCAGCGGCGGACGGGTGAGTAACACGTGGGCAACCTGCCCTGCAGATCGGGATAACTCCGGGAAACCGGTGCTAATACCGAATAGTTTGCGGCCTCTCCTGAGGCTGCACGGAAAGACGGTTTCGGCTGTCACTGCAGGATGGGCCCGCGGCGCATTAGCTAGTTGGTGGGGTAATGGCCCACCAAGGCGACGATGCGTAGCCGACCTGAGAGGGTGATCGGCCACACTGGGACTGAGACACGGCCCAGACTCCTACGGGAGGCAGCAGTAGGGAATCTTCCGCAATGGACGCAAGTCTGACGGAGCAATGCCGCGTGAGTGACGAAGGTTTTCGGATCGTAAAACTCTGTTGTGAGGGAAGAACAAGTACCAACTAACTACTGGTACCTTGACGGTACCTCACCAGAAAGCCACGGCTAACTACGTGCCAGCAGCCGCGGTAATACGTAGGTGGCAAGCGTTGTCCGGAATTATTGGGCGTAAAGCGCGCGCAGGCGGTCCCTTAAGTCTGATGTGAAAGCCCACGGCTCAACCGTGGAGGGTCATTGGAAACTGGGGGACTTGAGTGCAGAAGAGGAAAGTGGAATTCCATGTGTAGCGGTGAAATGCGTAGAGATGTGGAGGAACACCAGTGGCGAAGGCGACTTTCTGGTCTGTAACTGACGCTGAGGCGCGAAAGCGTGGGGAGCAAACAGGATTAGATACCCTGGTAGTCCACGCCGTAAACGATGAGTGCTAAGTGTTAGGGGGTTTCCGCCCCTTAGTGCTGCAGCTAACGCATTAAGCACTCCGCCTGGGGAGTACGGCCGCAAGGCTGAAACTCAAAGGAATTGACGGGGGCCCGCACAAGCGGTGGAGCATGTGGTTTAATTCGAAGCAACGCGAAGAACCTTACCAGGTCTTGACATCCCGCTGACCGCCTAGGAGACTAGGCTTTCCCTTCGGGGACAGCGGTGACAGGTGGTGCATGGTTGTCGTCAGCTCGTGTCGTGAGATGTTGGGTTAAGTCCCGCAACGAGCGCAACCCTTGATCTTAGTTGCCAGCATTCAGTTGGGCACTCTAAGGTGACTGCCGGTGACAAACCGGAGGAAGGTGGGGATGACGTCAAATCATCATGCCCCTTATGACCTGGGCTACACACGTGCTACAATGGACGGTACAAAGGGCAGCCAACCCGCGAGGGGGAGCCAATCCCAGAAAACCGTTCTCAGTTCGGATTGCAGGCTGCAACTCGCCTGCATGAAGCCGGAATCGCTAGTAATCGTGGATCAGCATGCCACGGTGAATACGTTCCCGGGCCTTGTACACACCGCCCGTCACACCACGAGAGTTTGTAACACCCGAAGTCGGTGAGGTAACCATTCGTGGAGCCAGCCGCCGAAGGTGGGACGGATGATTGGGGTGAAGTCGTAACAAGGTAGCCGTATCGGAAGGTGCGGCTGGATCACCTCCTTTCTAAGGATATTATCGGAAGCCAGACCTGCGGGTTTGGCGTTGACGTTTTGCGTTCAGTTTTGAAGGTTCACCTTCAGGCGGCAACGCCTTTTTGCGTGGCTTTCCATACAACTACACATTCCCAAGAGGGCCTATAGCTCAGCTGGTTAGAGCGCACGCCTGATAAGCGTGAGGTCGATGGTTCGAGTCCATTTAGGCCCACCATTTTTTTGCTTCTTGGGGCCTTAGCTCAGCTGGGAGAGCGCCTGCCTTGCACGCAGGAGGTCAGCGGTTCGATCCCGCTAGGCTCCACCATCCATTCTGTAAATCGGAATGGCTAACTTGTTCTTTGAAAACTGGATAAAACGACATTGAAACAAAACGAAACAAGCGATTCATGAAGTGACACGATCACCAATCGGTGATCAACTTTTTAACAGAACCAACTTGGTTAAGTTAGGAAGGGCGCACGGTGGATGCCTTGGCACTAGGAGCCGAAGAAGGACGGCACTAACACCGATATGCTCCGGGGAGCTGTAAGTGAGCTTTGATCCGGAGATTTCCGAATGGGGAAACCCGCTGCCTGTAATGGGGCAGTATCCATGTGTGAATTCATAACACATGCGAAGGCACACCCAGGGAACTGAAACATCTAAGTACCTGGAGGAAGAGAAAGCAAATGCGATTCCCTGAGTAGCGGCGAGCGAAACGGGAACAGCCCAAACCAAGAGGCTTGCCTCTTGGGGTTGTAGGACACTCTATACGGAGTTACAAAAGAACACGTTAGGCGAAGCGACCTGGAACGGTCCGCGATACCGGGTAACAGCCCCGTAGCCGAAAGTGTGTTCCCTCCAGAGTGGATCCTGAGTACGGCGGAACACGTGAAATTCCGTCGGAATCCGGGAGGACCATCTCCCAAGGCTAAATACTCCCTAGTGACCGATAGTGAACCAGTACCGTGAGGGAAAGGTGAAAAGCACCCCGGAAGGGGAGTGAAATAGATCCTGAAACCGTGTGCCTACAAGTAGTCAGAGCCCGTTAATGGGTGATGGCGTGCCTTTGTAGAATGAACCGGCGAGTTACGATTGCATGCAAGGTTAAGGTGAGAAGCCGGAGCCGCAGCGAAAGCGAGTCTGAACAGGGCGACAGAGTATGCAGTTGTAGACCCGAAACCAGGTGATCTACCCATGTCCAGGGTGAAGGTAAGGTAACACTTACTGGAGGCCCGAACCCACGCACGTTGAAAAGTGCGGGGATGAGGTGTGGGTAGCGGAGAAATTCCAATCGAACCTGGAGATAGCTGGTTCTCTCCGAAATAGCTTTAGGGCTAGCCTCAATCTTTTAGAATCCTGGAGGTAGAGCACTGTTTGGACTAGGGGCCCATCCCGGGTTACCGAATTCAGACAAACTCCGAATGCCAGTGATTTATGATTGGGAGTCAGACTGCGAGTGATAAGATCCGTAGTCAAGAGGGAAACAGCCCAGACCACCAGCTAAGGTCCCCAAATATCCGTTAAGTGGAAAAGGATGTGGCGTTGCTTAGACAACCAGGATGTTGGCTTAGAAGCAGCCATCATTTAAAGAGTGCGTAATAGCTCACTGGTCGAGTGACACTGCGCCGAAAATGTACCGGGGCTAAACGGATTACCGAAGCTGTGGATGGATCTCGCAAGAGATCCGTGGTAGGAGAGCGTTCTAAGGGCGTCGAAGCGGAACCGGAAGGATTCGTGGAGCGCTTAGAAGTGAGAATGCCGGTATGAGTAACGAAAGACGGGTGAGAATCCCGTCCACCGAATGCCCAAGGTTTCCTGAGGAAGGCTCGTCCGCTCAGGGTCAGTCGGGACCTAAGTCGAGGCCGATAGGCGTAGACGATGGACAACAGGTTGATATTCCTGTACCACCTCCCCGCCGTTTGAGCAATGGGGGGACGCAGAAGGATAAGGTGAGCGCGCCGTTGGTTGTGCGCGTCCAAGCAGTGAGGCGTGGAATGAGGCAAATCCCATTCCTGATACGTTGAGCTGTGATGGCAAGGGGCATTGCGCCCTGGAGTCCCTGATTTCACACTGCCAAGAAAAGCCTCTAGCGAGGCGGGAGGTGCCCGTACCGCAAACCGACACAGGTAGGCGAGAAGAGAATTCTAAGGTGAGCGAGTGAACTCTCGTTAAGGAACTCGGCAAAATGACCCCGTAACTTCGGGAGAAGGGGTGCTCTGGTAGGGTGTTACAGCCCGAGAGAGCCGCAGTGAATAGGCCCAGGCGACTGTTTAGCAAAAACACAGGTCTCTGCAAAACCGTAAGGTGACGTATAGGGGCTGACGCCTGCCCGGTGCTGGAAGGTTAAGGGGAGTGCTTAGCGCAAGCGAAGGTGCGAACCGAAGCCCCAGTAAACGGCGGCCGTAACTATAACGGTCCTAAGGTAGCGAAATTCCTTGTCGGGTAAGTTCCGACCCGCACGAAAGGCGTAACGATCTGGGCACTGTCTCAACGAGAGACTCGGTGAAATTATAGTACCTGTGAAGATGCAGGTTACCCGCGACAGGACGGAAAGACCCCGTGGAGCTTTACTGTAGCCTGATATTGAATTTTGGTGCAACTTGTACAGGATAGGTAGGAGCCAATGAACCCGGAGCGCCAGCTTCGGTGGAGGCGTCGGTGGGATACTACCCTGGTTGTATTGAACTTCTAACCCGCACCCCTGATCGGGGTGGGAGACAGTGTCAGGCGGGCAGTTTGACTGGGGCGGTCGCCTCCTAAAGAGTAACGGAGGCGCCCAAAGGTTCCCTCAGAATGGTTGGAAATCATTCGCAGAGTGTAAAGGCAGAAGGGAGCTTGACTGCGAGACGTACAGGTCGAGCAGGGTCGAAAGACGGGCTTAGTGATCCGGTGGTTCCGCATGGAAGGGCCATCGCTCAACGGATAAAAGCTACCCCGGGGATAACAGGCTTATCTCCCCCAAGAGTCCACATCGACGGGGAGGTTTGGCACCTCGATGTCGGCTCATCGCATCCTGGGGCTGTAGTCGGTCCCAAGGGTTGGGCTGTTCGCCCATTAAAGCGGTACGCGAGCTGGGTTCAGAACGTCGTGAGACAGTTCGGTCCCTATCCGTCGCGGGCGCAGGAAATTTGAGAGGAGCTGTCCTTAGTACGAGAGGACCGGGATGGACACACCGCTGGTGTACCAGTTGTTCCGCCAGGGGCATCGCTGGGTAGCTATGTGTGGCCGGGATAAGTGCTGAAAGCATCTAAGCACGAAGCCCCCCTCAAGATGAGATTTCCCATTGCGCAAGCAAGTAAGATCCCTCAAAGACGATGAGGTAGATAGGTTCGAGGTGGAAGCGTGGCGACACGTGCAGCTGACGAATACTAATCGATCGAGGACTTAACCAAATTCATTTCATGAAGCGCGAAGTTCGATCCGGATCAATGTCGTTTATCCAGTTTTGAAAGAATAAGATAAAGTTTTGAAAAAAGCTTGTATTAATCACCAGAATTGGTATAATAAATCTTGTCTTTCAAATTAATAATCAGTCTGGTAATGATGGCAAAGAGGCCACACCCGTTCCCATCCCGAACACGGCAGTTAAGCTCTTTTGCGCCGATGGTAGTTGGGGGTTTCCCCCTGTGAGAGTAGGACGTTGCCAGGCTGATCCATATTATTCCGAAGTAGCTCAGTGGTAGAGCACCGCACTGTTAATGCGATGGTCGTAGGTTCGAGTCCTACCTTCGGAGCCATTTTTCTGGAGAGCTGTCCGAGTGGCCGAAGGAGCATGATTGGAAATCATGTAGGCGGGCAACCGTCTCAAGGGTTCGAATCCCTTGCTCTCCGCCAGTAGATAACTCACTATTAAAACTAGCAAGGCCCCTTGGTCAAGCGGTTAAGACACCGCCCTTTCACGGCGGTAACACGGGTTCGAATCCCGTAGGGGTCACCATTTGGAGGATTAGCTCAGCTGGGAGAGCATCTGCCTTACAAGCAGAGGGTCGGCGGTTCGATCCCGTCATCCTCCACCATTTTCTTCTATGCATATACACAATGTGAAAAAGAAACTATTTATATAGAAGAAACTCGATTCCAAGCTTGCTTAAATTATTGGGGAATGGGTATAATAATTATTTGTAAATACTATTGTCGCGGGGTAGAGCAGTTCGGTAGCTCGTCGGGCTCATAACCCGGAGGTCGCAGGTTCAAATCCTGCCCCCGCAACCAAATGGTCCCGTGGTGTAGCGGTTAACATGCCTGCCTGTCACGCAGGAGATCGCCGGTTCGATCCCGGTCGGGACCGCCATTTTTATCATCAAAAAAAATATGGGTCAGTAGCTCAGTCGGTAGAGCATTAGATTGAAGCTCTAAGTGTCGGCGGTTCGATTCCGTCCTGACCCACCATATTTTTTCTCCATGCCGGAGTAGCTCAACTGGTAGAGCAACTGACTTGTAATCAGTAGGTTGAGGGTTCAAGTCCTTTCTCCGGCACCATTAGGTGGGGTAGCGAAGTGGCTAAACGCGGCGGACTGTAAATCCGCTCCTTCGGGTTCGGCAGTTCGAATCTGCCCCCCACCACCAGTTTTTAGGGGCATAGTTTAACGGTAGAACAGAGGTCTCCAAAACCTCCGATGTGGGTTCGATTCCTACTGCCCCTGCCATTTTTAAAAAAATATTGTGGCGGTCGTGGCGAAGTGGTTAACGCACCGGATTGTGATTCCGGCACTCGGGGGTTCAATTCCCCTCGTCCGCCCCATTTCTGATCTGTATTTAATGAACTTATAAAATAATAGCGTGGCGGTCGTGGCGAAGTGGTTAACGCACCGGATTGTGATTCCGGCACTCGGGGGTTCAATTCCCCTCGTCCGCCCCATCTTATTATTGGGGTATAGCCAAGCGGTAAGGCAACGGGTTTTGATCCCGTCACGCCCTGGTTCGAATCCAGGTACCCCAGCTTTGCGGAAGTAGTTCAGTGGTAGAACGCCACCTTGCCAAGGTGGAGGTCGCGGGTTCGACCCCCGTCTTCCGCTCCAAAAATTGGCGGCATAGCCAAGTGGTAAGGCATGGGTCTGCAACACCCTTATCACCGGTTCGAGTCCGGTTGCCGCCTCCATTATAATATGCCGGCGTGGCGGAATTGGCAGACGCGCGGGACTCAAAATCCCGTTCCTTCACGGGAGTGTCGGTTCGACCCCGACCGCCGGTATCTTTAAAGGGCCTGCCTGCCCTTTACAAACATCAGTTTCCTTAATTGGAACTGATGTTTTTTTATATAATTTTGATGACATTCTCATAAACAGCTTGTCTATTCAACTTGAATTATGTTATATTATTTATTGTCGCTTAGACATTTTGCCGGCGTGGCGGAATTGGCAGACGCGCGGGACTCAAAATCCCGTTCCTTCACGGGAGTGTCGGTTCGACCCCGACCGCCGGTATAATTTATCCTTACTGTATGCCAATCGGTAAGATCGAAAGCCCTGACAAAGAGTCAGGGCTTTTTTTCTGTACATTTTTATTTCTAAAATGGGTGAAATTTGCTGAATAACTTTAAAAAAATGACAGTGCTCGCTAAACCTCTACATGCTATAATATGTAAAATTGATTATTGGCAAAGGTTTTATGACATTTCGGGGGTGAGGGCTTGTCTGAAATGAACTGGTACAATGAAAAAATTGAAACTATCTTAAAGAAGCAGGCAGTAGACCCGGATCATGGTTTAACAGAATCGGAAGTAGTTAGTCGGTTAAGCAAATGGGGAAGAAATGAGTTACCTGAAGAAAAGAGTAGTTCAATTATTGTTAAGTTTTTAAAACATTTTCATGATGTCCTCATCTATGTATTGCTGGCTGCAGCATTAATAACGGTGGTGCTTGCGCATTACATAGATACAGCAGTTATTTTGGCTGTTGTGATTATTAACGCAAGCATCGGCTATTTTCAGGAAAATAAAGCTGAGAAAGCGCTTGAAGCAATCCGAAATATGTTGTCTGTAAAAGCTACGGTTCTGCGATCAGGCAACAGGCTGGCTATCCTGGCGGCCGAAATTGTACCAGGAGATATCATCATTTTAAGAGCGGGAGACAAGGTGCCGGCGGACATGCGTTTAATGGAAGCGATAAATCTGCAGGTTGAAGAGTCTTCTTTAACGGGTGAATCGCTTGCAGTTGAGAAACAAATTGCCGCCATTCCTGAAAATACACCGCTAGGCGATCAGACCAATATGGCTTTCGCCGGCACTTCGGTTGCTTCTGGTTCGGGGGTAGGTGTGGTAATTGCGACAGGAGCAGATACAGAGCTGGGAAAAATCAGCACTGCTATGGGATCGGTGGAAAAGCTGCAAACTCCGTTATTAAAACAAACTGCAGACTTTGGTAAACTCATTTCCGTAATCATTGTATTGAGTGCGGTGCTAATGTTTTTTATTGGTTATCTATTTCATGACTACGGGACAGCGGAATTGCTGTTGGCGATTATTGGGCTTACTGTAGCAGCAATTCCTGAAGGTTTACCCGCTATTCTCTCCATAATTTTGGCGCTAGGTGTTCAAAAGATGGCTGCTAAAAATGCCATAGTCCGAAATCTGCCTTCAGTTGAAACCCTAGGTGCAGTAACGGTGATTTGCTCAGATAAAACAGGTACTTTGACTAAAAACGAGATGACTGTCAAGTCCGTTATCGTTGAGGGTATTGAGTTTGAAATAAGTGGTACAGGATACTCTCCCGAAGGAGCGATTCAAAGAAATGGGCAAGAAGTATCTCTAGCTGAATATCCGATGCTGGAGCAATTTTTGATGTGCTTAAAGACGGTTAACGAGGCGAATTTATATCAAGAGGGAAGCAAGTGGATGGTCAGCGGAGGCCCTACGGAGGGGTGTTTGCTGACATTAACGGAAAAGGCCGATAAAAAAATCGATGTTTTGCCGATTATAGCAAAAATACCTTTTGATTCGACTTATAAATATATGGCGGCGTTAGTGGAAGAAAAAAATAAAAGACGAATATATGTAAAAGGGGCACCTGAAGTACTGTTGGGTATGGTACCTGCAGAAGAACGGGGTTTATGGGAAGTTGAAATTGCGGTCCATGCTAAGCGCGGAGAGCGTCTCTTGGCAGCAGCCGTAAAAACAGTAGCAGACGATACACAATCAATAGACCATACGGATCTGAATAATAATTTCCGTTTAATGGGATTTGTAGGGATTATTGACCCTCCACGAGAAGAAGTGGTTGAATCAATAGAGCAATGTAAAAGTGCTGGCATTCAGGTGAAAATGATTACGGGAGATCATAAAGAAACTGCGGTAACGATTGGAGCGATGCTGGGTATCGGCAGCGAAGGTAAAGTGATTGAAGGCTGGGAATTGGATGAGTTGGACACGACGCAATTAGAAAAGGCCGCTATTGAATACGATATTTTTGCACGCACAAGTCCGACCAATAAATTGCAGCTTGTCACAGCCTTACAGTCTCAACAGCATGTTTGTGCGATGACGGGTGATGGTGTCAATGATGCACCTGCTTTAAAGCGAGCTGATATTGGAATAGCAATGGGGATTAAAGGAACGGAAGTATCAAAAGAGGCGGCAGAAATGGTGCTCGTTGACGATAATTTCAGTACGATTGTCAATGCGGTGAAAGAAGGCCGACGCGTTTATGATAATTTAAAAAAGACGATTCTGTTTATTTTACCCACTAATGTATCGGAAGGAATGCTGATTTTTATCAGTATTTTGCTCGGGGCGACAATTCCGCTGACACCTGTGCAAATACTTTGGGTCAACATGATCACAGCTGTGACGATTTCCCTGGCGATTGCCTTTGAAAAGCTGGAACCTGGAACAATGAAACGGCCTCCAAGGGAAAAAAATGTCCGGTTGTTGAGCACCTATGCGGTTTTTCGGATTGCATTTGTGTCTATAATTTTATGTGGCGGTATTTTATGGATGAATCGGGTTCTATCCGAGGAGAATTACGCGGTGGGTGTTTTACAGACGATGACGCTGCAAACATTAGTCATTTCACAGCTCTTTTATCTCTTTAACTGCCGCAATGAATCACGCTTTGCATTGAATCGTGATTTTTTTTCCAATAAAGCCGCATTTTTAGTGTCGGGAATTCTGATTGTAGTGCAGCTCGCTATCACCTATATTCCATTTATGAATTTTGTGCTTGGGACAGAACCAATCAGCATAAGCAACTGGGTATGGCCATTATTAATTGGATTCAGCGTTTTTGTTCTAGTCGAGTTGGAAAAATGGTTCGTTCGGAAGTTTATTGTGCCAAGGAAGACCAAGAAAAAGAAAAGTCATAGATTATAAGCGAGTTTAGATTGAAGACAGGATATTTATATAATTTCTTAAAAAAGATTAAAAAACCGGCGGAGAAGATATCCTTCTCCGCCGGTTTTGATCAGTCGGCGTATTTACAGCTTACGCGTTTGTTAGTCTCATTGAATATTCCATCTGGATTATATTTGAACAACCAGACGTGCAGGTCGTAATGCTGGCCTGGAGAACCATCGTGGTTATCCATTGGTCCTTGGAACTTTTGTTTGAAGATTCTTGGTGTTTTTTTAGTTTCTTCAGCAGGCACGTACCATTCTGCTCCGACTAATTTATAGTCTCCGTCTCTCTGCGGCTCATACAGCAGGATCTCTGGTCTCTTAATATGAAGTTTATTATCGTCAGCACGGCTCGGTTTGATTAAGTGTATCCCCATATTCGGCACACAAGCTCCTGGCATTAATCCGACAAACCCTTCATCAAGTGCTACATCAATGTCCCGATACTTCTCAAGTGCTTTCTTGCTGATCGTTAACTCCTTCCGTACACTGAATTTGTAATTATCGTCGTCATGGTGTGGGTGGGCACTGACAGCAGACATTGAAGACAGACTGAGAAACGCAATCATCAGAGCAACGAGAAACTTCTTCATCTTACTCCCTCCTTGATAATTATGTATCATAAATATCAAGAAAATGACTCCCTATTTAAAACATATTATAGACCGATTATCTCGAATTGCAATACTTTTTGCCTTAAAAACGACGAATTATTTAGGTTTTTTAGTAGGTGAATCTTCTATATTATAACCCTCATTTTCGGGCTTATAAACTTCTCTTACAGTTCAAATACATATTATAGAGTTGAGAGGATCTTTATAGAAAAAACGACTAAGCGATAATTCGCTTCAGCCATTTTTATGTTGCAGGACAGACATATCGTCCAGATAGGGAAATGGGAAATGTGTATCAATGCGGCCGTTGATACGCTTTGCCAGCAAGCGTTCTCCTTGGAGCCATTTCTGAAAATTAAACATTAGCGGCAGCCGGTCGGGCCCAATCGCGAAACCGACTTCCAGGCTATTTGGGAAATAAGATGCCGTATGGAGCGTGCCGGAAGCGGTGCTGTATTTTGTCGAGAACACGCCTTGAGCTGAATCATTCAATAGACGGAATGCATCATAAGCGTTATTTGAAACTGAAGCGTGCGTAAGGAGTGCAGTTTCGCGTCGTTTTGAGTCATCGATCTGGTAGCGGTTTTCTTCAGACAATACTTCGAAGTGATTTGTCGACACAGTCGCTTCTCTTACGATGACATCGCGCGGAGAAGTTTCCGCTACAACGGATCGTCCGGTTTTATCCAACAGTACATAACTGAACGATCGCCGGTGAGGTAATTCTTTCAGCAGGTCGATTGCTTCTTCGACAGTTGCACAATGTTCCAGGATGAGCCGGCCGACCATATTGCAAATAAAGCCGTCGGCGGAATTTCGGCGATTAATGAAGTTATAGCCCATTGTCAGCCCTTTTTCATTCAATCCATCCGTTCGACCTGTGATTTGCATGGATGGACCGATGGAAGCGTACCCTCCGTCAGTCGGTTCATACAATGCAAAACGTCCTTCATAGCCCTGCGGCGCACTGTCATAGTTGCGGATTAGAAAATCGGAATGGCTGAGAATTGAACAGCCGCTTTTTGTATATTCCAGGTAATATCCACCGAATTCACGTAAAGCATCGATAAATGGCCATTTTAAGGCGTCGGCCAGACCTTCTATTTCTTCCCAGATACGGGGTGCAAAGCGTTCAAGCATCTCGATGGCCTGCGTTTCATCGACGATCAGCTGCATGCTTTTTTGCCCGCGCTGTGCCTTGCGATTTGGCAGGAGCAGTGAATCCCGCAGCAGTTCACCCTGGTGGTGGCCGAAGTCATAATGACTGCCTCGGAATTGGATAATGTCGCTATGCACTTTTTTCATTGAACATCCCTCTTTTTTATCTCGATATCAAAAGGGTACTAAATTTAAAGGGAGAGGGAAAAGAATATGCCTGAAGCAAGCGCTTCAGGCATTTAGAGTACTGACACTTCCGCCTCTCCGCCGTTAATGCCCGTGAACATGTTGGAAGCGGCCGTCAACAGCTCAAGGGCAGAGTCCCGGTCCATTGAAGGGCGCAGATAAAAGATGTGGAGCGCGTTTTTTGTAAGTTCTGTGACAGCTGTGCGTTTGGAATCGACATACGGACTGCCGAAAGCTCCCTGCTGGTCTTTGGTTACAAGAATATTGGATAATGTGTTGAGACGGTTGTTGATGCCTTCATACTGGTCGCTGTCTGTGCCGACGGTAATGTCAACATTGCCGTCAATCTGATCGGCATCGTACAGGCCGAGCGGAATTTCGTATTGCAGCGACAGAAAGTTATTCATGTCGACACCGGAATGGACAGAGGTGAGATAATTTTGCTTTTTAATTCTCCGGTACAGGGCTTCAGCAGAAGGCCGGTAGCGGTTGGAGTCAGCACCGAGCGCCTTCCATATCAGTTTCCATTCGAGCAGACCCGGGAAATCGAATAAGTCCTTATCCTCCAGATCGAAATATAATTGTTCCTGGAAAAGCTGAAGACGGCCTTTTAACATTTGAGGAGAATCGGAAACGGTGATATTGTTATAATGAATGATTCCAATTTTAAAGTCGGGAAGTATTTCTTTTATTTTCGGATCGACTGTTATTTCCACAGCAATCATCCTTTCTGGAGCTCAATATAATTTATCGTATCATATATTCAATGAAGGGGTTATCAGCATGAATCTTGTACAATTTCAAAAAGAGCTCGTTGCTTATGCCTCGGAAATCGGAATAGACAAAATCGGCTTTGCTTCAGCGGAACCTTTCTTCAGTTTGAAGCATCGCCTGATCCGTCAGCAGCAATTGCAATATCAATCCGGTTTTGAAGAATCGGATATTGAAAAGCGGATCCGTCCGGAATTATTATTGGAAGAAGCGGTGACGATCATTGCAATCGCCATTGCGTATCCATCGAAAATGAATGATGCGCCGCAAGGAACGCGGGGAGCAAGACGCGGTATTTTTTCCCGTTCGTCATGGGGCAAGGATTACCATGCGGCGTTGCGTGAGCGCCTGACATTGCTCGAAGCATTCATCGCAGCGCATTATCCAGAGGCCCGCATGCGTTCGATGGTCGACACCGGGGAATTATCCGACCGCGCAGTTGCGGAACGCGCAGGCATAGGCTGGAGCGCGAAAAACACCAATATCATTACGCCGGAGTTCGGTTCTTATGTGTATCTCGGGGAAATGATCACCAATATTCCGTTTGAACTGAACGAACCGATGGAAGACCAGTGCGGCGACTGCCGGCTGTGCATTGATACGTGCCCGACCGGTGCGATTGTGGAAGGCGGCCAATTGAATGCGCAGCGCTGCATCTCATTCCTGACGCAGACAAAAGGTTTCCTGCCGGATGAGTTCCGCACGAAAATCGGCAACCGCTTGTATGGCTGCGATACGTGCCAGACGGTGTGCCCGAAAAATAAACGGAAAGCCAATCAAATTCACGCCGAGTTTGAACCGGATCCCGAAATTGCCAAGCCTTTACTTGAGCCTTTATTGAAGATATCGAACCGCGAGTTCAAGGAGAAATTCGGTTATGTGTCGGGGTCCTGGAGAGGCAAGAAGCCGATTCAGCGCAATGCGATTCTGGCGTTGGCGCATTTTAAGGAAGTAAGTGCAGTACCCGCATTAATCGATTTGTTGGACAGTGATGAGCGGCCGGTCATCCGCGGCACAGCGGCATGGGCGATCGGCAAAATCGGCACGGCAGAAGGTTTGCGTGCTTTGGAAAACGCAGAAGCGCATGAAAGTGATTCAGAAGTACTTGAGGAAATTCAAAAGGGATTGGCATTTTTTGCTGAAGAATCGAAAGGATAAGTGAAGAGTTTGGCCATTAATATTGTTTTATACCAGCCGCTGATACCGGCAAATACAGGGAATATTGCACGCACGTGCGCAGGGACCGGCGTCAAATTGCATTTGATCCGTCCGCTTGGATTTTCAACGGATGATAAAATGCTGAAACGGGCCGGGCTCGATTATTGGGAGCATGTCGATCTGACGTATTACGATTCCATGCAGGAGCTGTTTGACAGTTCCCCGGAGGGCCGTTTTTATTACATTACGAAATTCGGTTCGAAACCCCATACGACATTCGATTTTTCGGATCAGGAGAAGGATCATTTCTTCGTGTTCGGCCAGGAAACGAAAGGTTTGCCGGCTGAACTGCTCGAGGCGAATCCCGATCATTGCCTGCGCATTCCGATGAATGACAATATCCGCTCGCTGAATTTGTCGAATACAGCGGCGATTCTGATGTACGAAGCGCTGCGTCAGCAGGGGTATCCCGGGCTGGAATAAAAAAAGAGCAGCGGAATCAATATCCGCTGCCTTCTTCTTAGTTTTCGTCTCTATCAAAAGTGCCTGGTTTGTCGTCGTATCCGGCAGTGAAAATTGCTGCCAGGAATGCAACACAAACGCCTAAAATAAGGATCAAGTTCATTTATAACGACCTCCTTGAAATATGCATCTTTGTTTAGTATAGCCGAAAGTCGGGAAAAATGAAATATAAGTCCTTCCTGAAATGTGGAGATATTCTGTCCATTTAAATACGAAATCTATTGAAACCGATTAGGGTTTCATTCGTATACTAAGGTAGTGAAAATAACTTAAAGGAAAGGTTGATCTCAATGAAGATGAAAATATCCGCTGCTTTGCTCTGGATTTCTGCCATTGCGGAAGCATTTTTAGCCATTCCGTTTCTTGGTGGTACGTTCGTCATCAGTACAGGTTATGCGGCACTCGGCTTTATGTTCGTGCTGCATGCGGTCACGTTGTTCTTCTGTTTCCGCGAATACTCGCCGAAATCGGGTCCGATTCTTGGTTTGATCACAAGCTTGTTGGCTTGGATCCCGCTGATCGGTTGGGCGTTGCATTTGCTGAGCGCTATCGTATTATTCATTAACGCTGCTATGGCAAGCCGTCCACGCATTTAAAACCGCCGTTTCTGGCGGTTTTTTTCTTTGACTAAACTTCAAACTCGAATTTATTGGGGCGGATTTGTATAATGAAAGGAGAAAGGGTGATGAGAATGGAATTAACTATCAATTCAACCAAAACATTACATAACGGCGTGGAAATGCCGCGATTCGGCCTTGGCGTATTCAAAATGAACGACAAGGAAGAGGCGGTTAACGCGATGATAGCGGCAATCGATGCCGGCTACAAGGCGATTGATACGGCTACTGTTTACGAAAACGAGCGGGAAGTCGGAGAAGCGGTGCGAAACTCGGCCGTGAAACGGGAAGACCTGTTCATCACTTCGAAAGTGTGGAATACGGATCAGGGCTATGATCAGACGCTGCGTGCATTTGAAGCATCACTGAAGCGGCTCGGGTTTGATTATCTGGATCTGTATTTGACACATTGGCCGGTGCCGGGGAGCTATGAAGACACGTACCGGGCAATCCAGCGTTTGTATGATGAAAAACTGGTGCGTTCAATCGGCGTGTCGAATCATCATCAGCCGCATCTGGAAAAGATTTTGGCAACAGCGAATACCAAGCCGATGGTCAACCAGATTGAATTGCATCCGCAATTGACGCAGGAGCCGCTGCGGGCATTTTGTGCAGCGCAGGACATTGCGGTGACATCGTGGTCACCACTGGCACGGGGGCGTTTGCTGGAAGATCCGGTGCTTGCGGAAATCGCAGCGGGGCATAATAAGTCGATTGCGCAAGTGATCATCCGCTGGCATTTGCAGCATGACCTCATCGTCATTCCGAAATCAGTGACGCCGTCCCGCATCGTGGAAAATGCCGATGTCTATGATTTTTCATTGGCGGCAGAAGAATTAAAAGCAATCGACGGACTCAACCAGGATTGGCGGACCGGCACGAACCCGGACGATATCAAGGCATAAGAAAAGAAGTTCCCTCGCAAATGAGGGAACTTCTTTTTATCTTGCCGAATCTTCGACAACGATTTTTTCACCGGTAATCGGGTGGATGAATGACATCCGGAAAGCGTGTAGATGATAGGCGCCGTCCTGTGTCAGCGGGCCGCCGTATAATTCATCGCCGATGATCGGATGGCCGATATGGGAAAGGTGGGTGCGGATCTGATGTGTCCGCCCGGTTTCAAGGGACAGCTGCAGCAGCGACTTGCCTTCCATATGGCGCAACAATTTATAATGTGTGACTGCACTTTGGCCGGTAGGTGAGACCATACGGCGCGTCGGGTGATGGCGGTCACGGCCGATGGCGAAATCAATGGTGCCGGATTTGTTGTGGACTTTGCCGTTGACGACAGCTTCGTAATCACGGACCAGTTGTTTCTGCTCGAGCATGCGGTCAAGAATATTTTTTGCAACCGGATGCTTCGCTACCATCAATAAACCGGAAGTTCCCTGATCGAGCCGGTGGACATGTTCGCCGTAAGTGCCGCCACCGCGGATGATGTGGCCGATGACCGCATTGATGAATGTGTCATTCTGACCGAGTTCATTGGGATGGGTGTTCATGCCTTTCGGTTTGCGGGCGATAAGGAAATGTTCATCTTCGAACAGTACCGGCAATTCGATGTCGTGGTTGGGTTCATAAGGAGAATCCGCTTTTGGCAGGTCGAATTGGAGCACAGTGCCTTTCGCTAAGGGTTCTTTCCAGACGACTTCCTGGAATTTGTCGCTTTTCACGGATTTGTCCATGCGCAGTTCGTGCACCACTTTTTTGCCCAGGCCCCATTCGGTGCGCAGCAATTCTTCAACGGTCATACCGTCATCTTTAATTTCATAATTCCAGCTCATTACTAGTGCCTCCATAAAAAAAGAGCATGCGCATTGCACATGGCTCTCTTGTCATTTATTTTTGTACGACTTCTCTGAAAAACTCTTCGATATTCTCTTTTGGCTGAGATCCGACCCAACGTGCCACTTCTTCGCCATCTTCGTAATGGACAAGTGTCGGTGTCGATTCGATCATATATTGCTGGCCGCCTTGATTATACTCTAACAGATTATATTGCAAAACGTCCACATCCATATCTTCAGCAACCGGCATCAGAATAGGGGTGGTGTTTTGGCAATGGATACAAGTCGGGCTGAAGAAATAAACCGTTGTCGGTTCACCGCTGGCAATCTGTTCTTCCAACTCACCAGGCAGTACAATATTCTGGTAGTTTTCATCATCCAGTTGATCGATGGTGGCCTGATCCAAATCTTCTTTGTCGTAAGGGTTGTCTGCCAGCTTTTCGCTATTGGACATTTGTGTCAGAACGACGATCAATGCAAAAATGGCGAGTACGACGCCTCCGATGATTAGCATTTTTTTCAATTTATTTTTCCTCCTTCAATGTTTTCAGCAAAACGATGCTCATTCCGGCAATTAAAACAAAAGCAACAAGCGCTAAAAATGGAATGGTGATAAATCCGAAATAATTGATGTATTGGCTTGTGCAGGGAACCAGTCCGCATGATGGGGCGGAATCGGAAAGGAATGCCAGTTTCTGAATGCCGTAATGATAGAGGGAAATTGCGCCGCCGATCGCTGATATAATCAATGAAGTGGTGGCGATTCTAGCATTCTTCTGGAAATAGGCGACTCCGACGATGATGACCAGAGGATACATGAAAATCCGTTGAATCCAACAGAGTTCACATGGGATATAGCCACGAACCTCAGAAAAGTAAAGGGAGCCGACAGTGGCAATTAGCGCGGTGGCCCATATGCCCAGCAAAAGATTTTCTTGATTTTTCGTCATATCACAGGTCCTCTCTTGTTAAATAGCTACTATAGAATTATAATTCTTTAGTTGGGGCAAGTAAAATAATATTATCCACTGTGCTTATCCTATATAATAAGATGTGATACTTTTGTGAAGGAGTGGCAACAATGGCAGAGCAATTCGATTTATCCCATTTTGAAAAAAGTATGATCATCCGTGAGATGAATTATGCTGATATAAATGCCATCCTCGAAATGCAGCGTTTATGTTTTCCAGGCATGGACCCATGGAAAGAAGAACAATTAAGAAGCCATCTTGGCGTTTTCCCCCAAGGGCAGCTGGTAGCAGAACTGGACGGCAAAGTGATCGGCTCTTGTTCGAGTCTATTGATAAATTTCGATGAATACGATGACCGCCATACTTGGGACGACGTCACTGATGGCGGCTATATAACGAACCATAACCAGGACGGCTACAATATGTACGGCATCGAAGTAATGGTGCATCCTGAGTACCGCCGTATGCAGGTCGGGCAACGTCTATACGAAGCGCGCAAAGAATTGGCGCGGGAACTGAACCTGAAATCAATCATCATCGGCGGACGGATTCCGAATTACCACAAACATGCGGATGAAATGTCCCCGCGTGAATATGTGGATTCGGTATCCCGCCATAAAATTTATGATCCAGTTCTGACATTCCAATTGATGAACGGCTTCCAATTGATGCGCATCAATCCGAATTATCTGCAGGATGATAAAGCTTCCGGAAAATATGCAACATTGATGGAATGGAATAACGTCGATTACAAACCGATTTCCAAACGCCATTTCAAAACGAGTCTTCCGGTCCGCATCTGTGTCGTCCAATATTTGATGCGCGCCATCAAATCGTTCGATGATTTGGCAAGCCAAGTGGAATACTTTGTTGATGTGGCGTCCGACGCCCATTCAGATTTTGTCGTATTCCCTGAAATTTTCACGACCCAGCTGATGTCATTCCTGAATGAGCCATCCCCAAGCCAGGCAGTGCGGAAGCTGACGGAATATACACCGCAATACATCGAACTTTTCACAGATCTGGCTGTCCGCTACAATATCAACATTATCGGCGGATCCCATTTTGTAAAAGAAGAAGACGATGAAATCTACAATATTGCTTACCTGTTCCGCCGCGACGGATCGATCGACAAGCAATACAAAATCCACATCACGCCGAATGAACGGAAATGGTGGGGGATTTCTGCCGGTGATTCGGTCCGCGTATTCGATACGGATTGCGGTAAAATTGCCATTCAGATCTGTTATGATATCGAATTTCCGGAACTTGCGCGCATCGCGACAGATATGGGAGCAAACATCATCTTTTCGCCATTCTGTACAGAAGATCGCCAAGGTTACTTGCGCGTCCGCTATTGTGCACAGGCGCGTGCTGTTGAAAACCAGATCTATACCGTTATTTCCGGTACGGTCGGCAACTTGCCGCAGACTGAAAATATGGATATCCAGTATGCCCAATCGGCTATTTTCGCGCCGTCTGATTTTGAATATGCCCGTGACGGCATTGTCGGAGAAACCAATCCGAACCTGGAAATGGTCTTGATCGGCGACGTCGATTTGGAAATTCTCAGACGCCAGCGCCAGAACGGTACGGTCAAACAATTAAAAGACCGCAGACACGATGTCTACCGCGTCGAATACAAAAAAGATTAAGTATATGCAATTAATGAAATTACTGAACCGCTTCCGGATGGAGGCGGTTTTTTTTCTTAATTTTTGGTAAACTGGTAATAGTAAGATTGGCATGCACGAATACCGAATGGAGGGATCCCTATGGATTGGAAAGAACGGATCAAACGCTGGCTGGATCACGAGGGTCTGGATGAAGAAACACGGAGCTCGCTGGATGTGCTGCGGGAAGATGAGAAATTGGCGGAAGATGCATTTTATCAGGATCTCACTTTTGGCACAGGCGGCATGCGCGGCGAAATCGGACCGGGTACGAACCGCATGAACGTCTACACAGTGCGAAAAGCATCACAGGGCATAGCGGATTACATAAAATCAAACGGTGAAGAAGCAATGGCACGAGGAATCGCCATTGCCTACGACAGTCGCCGCATGTCACCTGAATTTGCGGAAGAAGCGGCGAGGACTTTTGCTTCGAACGGCATTCATGCTTATTTATACAGCGGCACACGTACAACGCCGCAATTATCGTTCAGCGTCCGCTACCTCCACGCCTTTATGGGAGTCGTCATCACGGCGAGCCACAATCCGCCTGAATACAATGGCTATAAAGTGTACGGCGAAGACGGAGCACAATTGAATCTCGAAGATGCAGATAGAGTGATTGAGTTTGTCAGCAAGGTGGAAAATGAATTGACGATCAACAATGAAGATTTCAATCCGGAACTGCTCGTCAAAGTGGATGAAAAATTGGATGGGGCCTACATCGCCAATGCGCTGACTGTCCGTGAACAGACCCAAGCATATCCAATTCAAGCAGTATTCACACCACTTCACGGTGCCTCCGGTGCAACGGTGAAAAGGGTTTTGGAAGAAGCGGGCTATACGGGAATCAGCTTTGTTGACGAGCAAATGCAGCCGGATGGTGAGTTTCCGACAGTGTCATCGCCGAACCCGGAAGAAGCGGAAGCATTCGAACTGGCGAAGCAATACGGCAAAAGAGCCGGCGCCGATCTGTTGATTGCCGTGGATCCGGATGGCGACCGTGTGGGCATTGCCGTCTCTAACGGAGACCATTACGAATTGTTGTCGGGGAACCAGACCGGCGCAATCCTGATTGAATATCTGCTGAGCCAGAAGAAAGCGAAAGGCACGCTTCCTGACAATGGTCGCATTTTTAAAACGATTGTCACTTCTGAATTCGGCCGCGCTGTCAGTGATGCCTATGGCGTCGACACGGTCGACGTGCTGACCGGTTTTA
This sequence comes from Planococcus daihaiensis, assembly GCF_049262615.1. Lineage (GTDB taxonomy): Bacteria > Bacillota > Bacilli > Bacillales_A > Planococcaceae > Planococcus. The sequence continues at coordinate 2,647,276 of NZ_CP175504.1, forward strand.
AATTTATCGGTGAAAAGCTGAGAGAAAATGACAGCAGCCAGGAATTTGAATTCCTGTTCGGCTACGAAGAAAGTTATGGCTACCTGATCCGTGATTTTACCCGCGACAAAGATGCGGTACAAGCGGTGCTGCTGCTGGTGGAAGCTGCGGCGTTCTATAAGACGCAGGGCAAGAATCTGCACGACGTGCTGGTCGAGCTATATAATCGCCATGGCTGGTTCCGGGAAGCGCTGGTTTCTGTAACGAAAAAAGGAGCGGACGGGGCAAGGGAAATCCAATCGCTGTTAAGCGGCATGCGCCAGAATCCACTCCAATCAATTGCCGGAATCCGGGTTGCTTCAATCGAAGATTACGAAACTCAAAATCGGATATTCACTGATTTGGACAAGAGTGAAAAAATCGAATTGCCGCAAGCCAATGTGTTGAAATATTTCCTGGAAGACGGTTCGTGGGTTTGCCTGCGTCCAAGCGGAACGGAACCGAAAGTGAAATTCTACTTCAGTGTCAACGCGGATACGGAACAGCAATGCGATGAAAAATTGGAATTGATCAAGGAATCGTTCCTGGATGAAATGAATAATAGATAAATGACTGGCTCCCTGGACAAGGGAGCTTTTTCATTCGAAAGTATGAGGCGAAAAGTACGGGTAAACGTTATGGTTGAAGTACTAGTGATGGGGTGAAGCAAATGATGCTGAGTGAACATTCCAATGTGATTCTGCTGAAGGAAGTTGCAGAATTGCTGAATGAGGAAACGGATATGGAACGGATGCTTGGCGGGGCAATCAGGAAGCTGCTGAAAGGGTCGAATTTTGAAACGGCGTGGATTTTTTTTATTGATGAAGAAGGAAAGCACCGGCTCATGGCACAGGAAAATCTTCCGACGGCCCTCGAAGAAGACGATTGCCGCCATCTTCAAAAGGGTGGCTGCTGGTGTGTCAAACGTTACCACGACGGTGATTTGGAGAAAGCCTCCAATATCATCGCCTGTCAGCGCATCGAGAATTCGATTACCGAAAAGACCGGAGACCATGGTAGGATTACGCATCACGCAACGGTGCCACTGCAATCCGGTATGGAGCGATTCGGTCTATTGAATATTGCTGCTCCGAACCGCGAGCGCTTTTCAAGAGATGAACTGGCCCTGTTGGAATCGGTGGCTTTTCAGATCGGATCAGCCATCAAACGCATCGGTCTGACGAAGCAGGAGCAGGAGTTGGCGCTGGTGACCGAACGCAACCGGCTCGCCCGTGATTTGCACGATTCAGTCAATCAATTGCTGTTTTCTGTAACGCTTACTGCAAGAGGTGGCGTTGAAATGTCAAAGGAGCCGGCAATTCGGGAAACGTTCAGTGATATTCAGCACCTGACCCAGGAAGCATTGAATGAAATGCGGGCATTGATCTGGCAATTGCGGCCGAAAGGGCTGGAAAGCGGTTTGCTCGAAGGGATCAAAGGCTATGCGGATATGCTCGGATTGGAGCTGGAGACTAAAGTGAATGGCGTCATCCAGCTGCCGTCCCGAACGGAAGAAACCTTATTCCGGATTGCACAGGAAGCGCTGAATAATATCCGGAAACATGCAGGCGTTGATAGCGCTCAGCTGTTCCTGTCCGTAACCCCGACAGATGTGCTGCTGGTTCTGAAGGATGAAGGCAGAGGGTTCATCATGGATGAAAATCATTATATTCCATCGATCGGCATGTTGAGCATGAAAGACCGGGCGAAGTCTGAAGGCGGGACGATTGAATGGTCCAGTGATATGGATGGAGGGACAGAAATCCTTGTAAGGATTCCTTATTAGGAAAGGGGCTCAGGTCGATGAGAGTGTTAATAGCGGATGATCATCATGTGGTCAGAAGAGGTCTTTTGTTTTTTCTGAAGACCCAGAAAGATATTGAAGTGATTGGTGAAGCTTCAAATGGCAAGGAAGCGGTGGAACTGGCGGCACGTTTGCGGCCGGATATCGTGTTGATGGATTTGGTGATGCCGGTGATGGACGGCATTCAGGCAACGCGCAAAATAAAGGAAACGAATCCGGAGATTATTGTGCTGATGCTGACGAGCTTTTCGGACCGCGACCATGTTGTGCCAGCGATCGAAGCGGGAGCGGCAGGTTATCAATTGAAGGACATCGAACCGGATGAATTGGTGGAATCGCTGCGCAGTTTAATGAGAGGCGAAAACACGCTTCACCCGAAAGCTTCATCCGAATTGATGAAAGGGCCGGGAGAACCGGCACCGCACACCATCAATTTATTGACGCCGCGGGAAAAAGAAGTGTTGGCGGAACTGACAAAAGGGAAAAGCAATCGAGAAATCGCATCTGCCTTATTTGTGACGGAGAAAACAGTGAAAACGCATATTTCGAATATTTTCGCGAAATTGGAAGTCCAGGACCGTACCCAAGCGGCGTTATACGCAGTCAAACATGGTTTGACCGGTGCAGAGCTGGAATAATGAAAAGGAGGCAGGACGCATAAATTGCGTCTTGCCTCCTTTTGGATTTATCTTTTTTTGACGGGGCGCTTTCGTGAATCTTTTGTAATCTGCTTCCATTTCGAGCGTTCAGCTTTTTGTGCAGCCAGGTCGCTTTTTCTTTCCATATGGGCGAGCTCCCTTTTCAATTTCACATAACTGCGGAATCGATCGGGCTGCAGTTCGCCTGTCTCGAGCGCTTCCCGTATCGCACAGCCGGGTTCATTGCCATGAGCGCAATCCCGGAAACGGCAGGCGTCAGCCAGCGTTTCGACATCTGAAAATCCGGATTCGACGCCTGCAGAATAATCGCCGAGCTGAAATTCCCGCATGCCCGGCGTATCGATCAATAATCCGCCTGTCGGCAATAACACCATTTCACGGTGCGTTGTTGTGTGGCGGCCTTTGCTGTCATTTTCCCGAATATCCTGGACTGCCATCAATTCGGTGCCAGCGAGCGCATTGATCAGCGATGATTTACCAACGCCAGATGAGCCGAGGAGAGCACCCGTTTTGGAACCGGCCAGAACGTTTTGCAGCGCGTCAATTCCTTCAAGCGTCACACTGGAAACGGCATGGACCGGCACGCCGAAAGCAACCGATTCCACTTCTTTCAGATAATGTTCGATGTTTTCGCATTGATCCTTTTTCGTCAGGACGATTACCGGATTTGCACCAGAATCCCATGTTGCCAGCAGGTAGCGTTCAAGTCGGCGCACATTAAAGTCGTGGTTCAGCGACATCACGAGAAATGCGTAATCGACATTCACTGCAATTGTTTGGATATCGGACGTTTCGCCCGCCGCTTTTCTGTTAAAGCTGGAGATGCGCGGAAGGACCTGGTGGATAATGCCTTTTTCTTCACCCGGCATCTTTTCGACCACCACCCAGTCGCCGACAGCAGGAAAATCCGGCTTTGTGTGGGTATGAGTGAATTTGCCGGACAGCGTACTCAGCCATTCGCCGTGGTCCGTAATCACGCGGTAGAGATTTGTATGTTCGAGCACTATACGACCCGGCACACCGTCAATTGTGATTTTATCCTGCCAGTTTTCATTCCAGCCGTAATTTTTAATAGTTGTCAAGTTGAGTTCCTCCAATTTTTATGCATAATAAAAAACCATGGATGCGTCGTGCAAATCGCAGTCCATGGTTCCCGGGCATAATGGAAGAAGCGTATCGTCAGCGATACACAGAGTGGGATACTATAGACTGGATTTGCTGATTTGATGCAATGAACAGAATAGCCATAATACCCCACCTCTTTCCTCAAGTTATCTATAAGATACTGGAATTTGCAGAATCGGTCAATAGTTTTTTACTCGCGATTCGAATTTTTATGACAATTCAAAATATGAGGGGTGGGGTCTTGCAAACATTTAGGAGAAACGCTACCATTAAACTAATATTCTGAACATACCAACTGGTCAGTATAAAGGAAGGTGGAATACACTTTGGATTTTTCCTATTCACAAAAAACGCAGGAATTGCAGCAGCGCTTGACCCGTTTTATGGTCGAGCATATTTACCCGAATGAAAAAGTATATGAACAGCAATTGAACGAGCAGCAAAACCGCTGGGCGCAGGTACCGCCCGTGATGGAAGAACTTAAACAGAAAGCGAAAGAGCAGGGATTGTGGAATCTATTTTTGCCGGACAGTGAATACGGGGCAGGGCTCAGTAACCAGGAATATGCGCCGCTGTGTGAAATTATGGGCAGGTCGCTGATTGGGCCGGAAGTGTTTAATTGCGGCGCGCCGGATACCGGCAACATGGAAGTGCTGGTGCGTTACGGCACAGATGAGCAGAAGTCGAAGTGGCTCCAGCCGCTGTTGGACGGGGAAATCCGTTCGTGTTTTTCGATGACAGAACCGGATGCGGCATCGAGTGATGCGACGAATATTTCGGCAACAATCACAAGGGATGGAGACGAATACATCGTCAGCGGCCGCAAATGGTGGTCTTCGGGGGCGGGCGATCCGCGCTGCAAAATCGGCATCGTCATGGGCAAGAACGATCCGGATGCACCCAAATATGAACAGCAGTCGATGATTTTGGTGCCATTGGACGCAGCGGGCGTGACGATTGAACGGATGCTGCCGGTATTTGGCTATGATCACGCGCCGCATGGCCACGCGGAAATCAATTTTGACAACGTTCGGGTGCCTGCAGCGAATATGATCTGGGGGGAAGGCAAAGGCTTTGCCATTGCGCAGGGCAGGCTGGGACCTGGGAGAATCCATCATTGCATGCGCTTGATCGGAGCGGCGGAGCGCGCGCTGGAAGAAATGTGCGTGCGCGTCCAGCAAAGAGCGCCTTTCGGTAAACCACTGGCGAATCAGGGCGTCATCCGTGAATGGATCGCTGATTCGCGCATTGATATCGAACAGGCACGACTGTTGACGCTGAAAGCGGCGTACATGATGGACACCGTCGGCAATAAAGCAGCGAAAGCGGAAATCGCCATGATTAAAGTTACGGCACCGAGCATGGCTCTTCGCGTGATTGACCGCGCAATCCAGGCTTTCGGCGCAGCAGGCGTCAGCAACGATGTCACCTTGGCGGCACAATGGGCAAATGCAAGAACGCTGCGTTTGGCGGATGGACCGGACGAAGTGCATCGCAACCAGATTGCCAAATTGGAATTAAAAAAATACCAATAAGAAAAGGGTGAAATGATGAGGGATTTTACGGATGCGACAATTCCTGTAAGGGAAGGCGAAGAAATTGATAAGGCCAAGCTGCAACAATTTTTGCGGGCCTCAATTGACGGATTGCCGGAGGGAGAGCTGGAAATCCGTCAATTCGGAGCCGGTCATTCCAATTTGACCTATGCTTTGAAAATCGGTGAATGGGAAGGGGTTTTGCGAAAACCGCCACTCGGACCGGTTGCCCCGAAAGCGCATGATATGGAACGGGAATTCAAGATTTTGCAGTCGCTGGCGCCAATTTTTCCAGCTGCCCCGAAGCCATATGTATATTCGAAAGATCCGTCGATTGCCGGCAGTCCGTTTTTTGTCATGGAACGGCGTCACGGAATCGTTCTGGATACTGAATTTCCTGAAGGCATAGAATTTACAGCAGCTATCGGCAGAAAAATTTCTGAAAAGATGGTCGATACCCTGGTGGGGCTGCATGCCATCGATCCTTCCCAAACAGCGCTTGCCGAAATGGCAAAACCCGAAGGCTTTATGGAACGGCAGGTCAACGGCTGGATCGGCCGTTATGAACGGGCCAAAACGGATGAAATCGAAGGACTCGAAACTTTGAAGCAATGGATGCTGGATCATATTCCGGAATCTCAGGAACCGACCATTATCCATTATGATTTTAAACTGAATAACGCGATGTTCAGTGAAGACTTTTCTGAAATAACCGGCTTATTTGATTGGGAAATGACGACCGTCGGTGATCCACTGGCGGACCTGGGAGCAGCGATGAGCTATTGGATTCAAGAGGACGATCCGGAACTGCTGAAATATGGAATGGGCAAACCTTCTGTCACTGTTAATGAAGGATTTTACAGCCGGGAAGAATTTATTCGCAGCTACGCGGAAAAGAGCGGCCGTGACGTTTCACACATCGATTTTTACCTGACATTTGCGTATTTCAAGTTGGCAGTCATTGTCCAGCAGATTTATTATCGTTATAAAAACGGGCAGACGCAGGATCCGCGCTTTGCGCATTTTGACCGGTTCGTCAAAAGCCTGATCCGTTATGCACTTGGAACAGCAACAAAGTAGTCATTACCATGAAATTCAACTTCCGTTTATCGGAAGTTTTTTTAGTGTGGAACAGGTTGCATTTGTTAAAAATATTGAACTGTTGTTTGTTACAGGGAGCAATAGGGGAAATATTCGATATAGGGATATTAGGAGGATGCAACCATGAAAAATTTCACGTTTTGGATCAAAGAAAAACTATGGGTGACTCCAGCTGTTTACAGTATATTTGCGGTGGCATTATCAATCATCTTCTTTTATGTCGATTTGTATTGGATTGATGCGATGAGTGAATACATACCTTCAATCCTCCTGACGAACGTTGATTTGGCAAAAACGATCATGGGAAGTTTGTCCGGTGCTTTGCTGACAATGACCACTTTCACATTTTCAACCATTCTCGTGGTGTTAACGATGTACTCTTCGCAATTCTCACCCAGAACTTTAAAGAATTTCGTCCATGACCGCTTGACTTGGCGAGTGCTGGGCATCTTTCTTGGCGGTTTCATTTATAATACTTTGTCGCTGTTATTTATGAGAGCGCACCTTTACAGCCACGATGTAATCTCCACTTTTGTCGGAATCATGATCGCCTTCTTTTGTCTGGCCACGTTTGCTTATTTCATCCACCATATTTCAACTACAGTCCAGGTCGGAAAACTGGTTATCGAATTGGTGGAAGATACGGAGCGGGTGGTCGGGAAATTTGAAGATCTCGAATCCCAGGCAGTGGGTCCCGCGGCGGGATGGAAACCCGATGGCATCAAACGGACGGTCATGGCAGGGGAGACCGGATTTATCGGCTATATCTATTTTGAAAAATTACTGAAATTTGCCGAAAAAAAGAACATGGAAATTGAATTGCTGACGTGCATCGGTGAGTACGTCCACGAAAATAAACCATTGGTGAATATTTACGCAGCAGCGGATGATGATTTTCCAATCGATGAATTTTTTGTCATCGGGGAAGAACGGACTTCCGAACAGGATATTGAATTCGCTATGCAGAAACTTGTGGAAATTGCATTGCGGGCGATATCGCCGGGCATTAATGACCCGAACACGGCAAATGATATTATTCTCCGTCTTGGCAATTTGCTGGGGAAAGTTGGGAATCTCCATACCGGCGGATTGGTATTTACTGACGAGGAGAAAAATGGACGCGTGCTGTATCCATTGCCGGAGTTTGAAGAAATTCTCTATCAAATCTATTATCAGCTTGCCTATTATGGGAGGGATGATATCTCAGTGCTGTCGGCGATAACAGATTCTTTAATCGTAGCCGCTGAATCGACGCCATCCGGCCGACACGAAGATTTATGGAATATCCAATTATACGTACTGGAAGGAATCGATACTGCAGAGTTGAAGTCTCTGGACCGTAAATTCCTGCAGGCGAAGCTGAACAGTCTGTCGGATCACCTGGGGCAGTCTTCCGTTAATTTAATGTTGATGAACGAAACATGATCGTTTCAATGAGCACGAGGCAAAAGGAAGGAGGGGGATCATGGAAAATGGCCAGATTTTCAGGGGTGTAGAACTGTTAAAAGAATTGTCGGTTCAGGAGTTTTTCATGTTTTTCGTCTATCTCTCTTTGATTTTTGTCATCAAACTGGCAATTGAATGGATCTTGAAATTGATCTTAAAACGTACAGCGTACAAGAAAAGGTTTATACCGATTGTCGAAGCCATCTTGAATTGGCTGGCCTTCTACAGTTCCATTATCCTGTTCTTATTTTATTTTTGGAAGGAAAGATGGCTGACCTATCCGTTTTATGAGACTGACGGCGTTCAGGTGACTGTGTTCCTGATAGTCGTGGTCATCATGATTGTGACTTTTGCCAGTCGGATCATTAAAACTTTCAACCGCCATGTCATGCCATTTATTTACGAACAATTTGATATAGATGTAGGTTTGAGTTTTACCATCAACCGGTTGATCTATTATACCGTGATGTTCCTGGCACTGGCTTTGAGTTTCACTACCGTTGGCCTTGACCTCACTGCGTTAGGTGTTGTTTTTAGTGTCCTTGGCATAGGTATCGGTTTCGGTGTGCGCAATATTGCCGCAAACTTCGTGTCTGGCATCATCATTCTTTTCGAACGGCCGATGGAAGTCGGCGAAATGGTCGAAATCGACAATAAAATAGGGAAAATCAAAAGAATTAAATTGAGATCAACGGTTGTTGAAACTTTAAAAGATGGTACGCTGGTGGTGCCGAACCAATATTTTATTGAACAAATTGTCAAAAACCGCTCCAGTGCCGAATTGTTCGCGAGAGTGGAGGTCAGTGTCAAATATGGCAGTGATACCGCAAGAGTCGAGCAATTAATCTGTGATGCTGCAGAAAAGGAAATTGCGGAAATGGCCGGTGTCCCGGAGGATCAGCAGCCCGATGTCAGATTCATCGGCTTTCGCAATTCCGCTTTGGATTTTCAGGTGGAAGTACATGTCACCAACGTTCAGATGAAAGAGCAGCTCGAAAGCAGAATTCGCCATGCGATAGCCGGTTTATTTTTCGAAAACGGCATTGAATTGGGGATACAGCCACCAGCCAATAATTAAGCCCCTTGCCTAAAGTTAGGCAAAGGGCTTTTTCTTTTTCCTATTTAATTTCCTTCAATCCGTTCGGTCGTGCCGCCAGCCTGCTCTACACCAAATTTAATGGTGCTGGTCATATCAAGAATTTGTGCTGCATTCAAATCCAGCACGGTTCCGTCCTTCATATAAAAGGTCACAGCATCCACTTTGGTTACGCCGTTCTCTGTAACCGTATGTTCCTGCACTTTTTCAAAATCCGTCCACTCATAGATTTCGGAAGTTAAAGCGAAAGAAGCATTGTGAACAAAGTTTTCAGGAGTAATGTAGTAATAATCTGTCAGTGAAAAGCTCAGCCCTGCTATTCCCGTAACGAATAAGACAAGAGCTGCTCCATATTTCTTTACTGGCTGTTCCATTGCCGCCAGAACAACTAATCCGCCTGCCACCAACGAAAGTCCAATAGCACCGGTAACCCAGGAAATTGGGGATGTGCCAATTTCCATAGCGGCTGGAGTAATGAACATCGCTTTGATTGGATAAAAAATAGCGAATGGTGCGAAGAAGGCAGATATAAATAAGATAACGGCAAATGTAACGTACACTACTTTCTTTTGGTCAATAAAATCGAACATAGCTTAATCCTCCTTTGTTACCGAATCTTCGTAATCAGAATAGTCCGGCTCTATATGTACGAGTACCACACAATTTGGTTTCGTTTTTTTTACTTTTCTTTCAATTTCTTCCGTTATCCAGTGGCTTTCCGTCACGTTCAACAGCGGGTCGACTTCGATAGTCAGGTCGACAAACATGACGTTACCGTGGTGACGCCCTTTAAAATCGCTCAGTTTCCGGACGCCGGGCACTTTTCGGATGATGGCTGATAAAGTTTCCAGCTCATCTTCATTGAAAGCATCGGTCAGCGTCATCACGGATTCCTTGAATATGTCCAATGCAGTTTTTAAGATGATCAGCCCGACGATAAATGCTGTTATGACATCGATGACCGGTGCACCAAGGATCGCGCCAAGTATCCCTATGCCGGCTCCGATGCTGACAATGGCATCGGAGCGGTTGTCATAGGCCGCAGCTTTAACAGCGGTGCTGTGGATTTCCCGGCTCAATTTTAAATTGTAGCGGTATACGGCGTACATGACGATTGCCGAAAAGAATGCAATTCCGGCAGTGTAAAGCGACGGTTCGGTCTGTTCACCCGGAGTGAATAAATTACGTCCGGCACCGAGCAGAACCTGCAACCCGATAACGGCCATGATGAAAGAAGCCAACAGGGAAGCGACCGTTTCCGCCCGCAGATGGCCATAATGATGGTTATCATCCGGTGGTTTCTGGGATATCCGCAACCCGATTAATACGGCTACCGATGCGATGATGTCAGTCAAATTATTGAGACCATCGGCTTTCAGCGCTTCCGACGAACCGGCAAAACCGAAAACCAGTTTCAAGGTGCTGAGGAATACATACGCCCCAATGCTTAGCCAGGCCCCTTTTTCCCCGCGGCGCAAATTTGTGTAAAGTTCCATAATGTTTCCTTCCTCCAAATCTTTGGAACCAAGTGAAAACGACCCTCAAATGAGAGTCGCTTTTGCTATTCATCTTGTTCGATTTCATCTATTCTCCGGACTTCAATGTATAGGATGTGATGGCCATCCACTTCCTTAATTTGAAACTCGAAGCCCTGTTCAATGATTTTTTCTCCGGGAATGGCATCAAAATTCTTACTCATGAGCCAACCGCCAATCGTATCGATATCTTCCTCATCAATTTCTATTTCCAGTATATCATTAATGCTTTCAATCAGCATCTTGGCACTGAAAATATAATGACCCTCGCTGATTTGCTGGACCTCGGGAACTTCTTCAATATCAAACTCATCCTGGATGTCGCCAACAATCTCTTCGATGATGTCTTCAATTGTAACAAGACCGGATGTGCCGCCGTACTCATCCCGCAAAATCGCCATGTGGATCCGCTCGCGTTGGATTTTCAGCAATAATTCACTCAGCGGCATGGTGTCGATGACCTGGATGACAGGAAGAATGAAATTCTCAACGGATTTGTCGCCATTAAGGGGATTTCTTATATATGCTGTCAGCAGATATTTCATATTCAACACGCCGATAATATGATCTTTGTCGCCGTCAATGACGGGATAACGGGTAAATTGCTCCATTCCGGCTATTTCTAACACTTGTTTCAAGGTGAGATCTTTTTCGATGATCTTCATTTCGGTTCTCGGAACCATCACTTCCCTGGCGATGCGTTCATCAAATTCAAAGATTTTATTGACGAAAGCAAACTCGGACGAATTGATCTCGCCACTCCGCAAGCTGTCAGCCAGGATGATTTTCAGGTCTTCTTCGGTATGTCCGATATCCGATCTTGAAATCTGGCTGATGCCAAACCATCCCGCGATCATTTTGGTTATTTTATGGAACATCCAGATTAATCCGAACATCAATTGATAAGCCAGAATTAGCGGTTTGGCTACTGCCAGTGTGATTTTTTCCGCCTGGTGGATGGCGATGGTTTTCGGCACCAGCTCCCCAACGATCGTCAACAGGGTCAAGACGATGAAAAATGAAATGAGGAATGCCAATATGTCCGAAACAGGATTTGGGAATTCAAGATTTGCCATCAACGGTGCAATGATATCGACAACAGCTGCATGTCCCAGCCAGCCGAGACCCAGTACGGAAATCATGATGCCAATCTGGCAGGCGGATAAATAATCATCCACATTCGCCAGGATGCGCCCTGCTGCAGGCGCATTGCTATGGCCTTCTTCCATTAACTCGTCAATCCGGCTTTTGCGGATTTTCACGATGGCATATTCACTTGCTGAAAAAAAAGCAGCTGAGCAGATCAGCAAGAAAAAGGTGATCAATTGTATGGCTATATCCAAATAAACCCTTTGTTTCAGTCAATAAAAATGAGTGAAACAAAGTTTGCACCTCCCGGAGAAATATAAAGTAATTTAATGATACGGGAAGAAAAATGAAAAGACAAACAATTCCGTTAAATAATATTTACACGCTTGTAATTTTATTCATATAAGCAATCAGTTATCCTTATTAATAGACAAAGAAAAAAGGGGAGACTCCAATGGCACAGAATAAATACCTGGAAATTTTAAAAGCGTCGACTAAGCTGGGCTTGACCTCATTCGGCGGGCCGGCTGCTCATATCGGCTATTTTCGCGATGAATATGTAGAGAAGAGGAAATGGCTCGATGACAAGGCCTATGCTGATTTGGTCGCTTTGTGTCAGTTCCTGCCGGGACCGGCCAGTTCGCAAGTCGGCATTTCTGTCGGCATGCTGCGTGGAGGAATTCTGGGCGGATTTTTATCCTGGTTCGGATTCACCATGCCGTCGGTGCTGATTTTGGCATTGTTTGCGATGTTCATTTCGGGAGCCGCATTTGATGCCGGCTGGATTCAGGGGTTAAAAATCGTGGCGGTTGCTGTCGTTGCCCACGCATTGCTTGGGATGGGGAAAGCGCTGGCGCCCGACCTGCAACGAATTGCCATCGCTGTGTTATCGGCGACAGCGATTCTGCTGATGCCGACCGCATGGGCGCAAATTGGGGTCATCGTCGTGGCCGCATTTATCGGCTACTTCATTTACCGCAATGAAAAAGCGCCGGAAGCAGTCAAGTTAGCACTTACTTTCGGCAAAAAGACCGGCATTGCCGCCTGGACGATCTTTACCGGCTTATTGATCGGCTTACCGTTATTGCGGCCGTTGATCGAATCAAGTTATTATGCAATTTTTGATATCTTTTACCGCGTCGGATCGATCGTGTTCGGCGGCGGCCACGTCGTGCTGCCGATGCTTGAGCGGGAAGTTGTTCCAGGTTTCATGGATGCTGATACCTTTATCGCCGGATACGGGGCGGCGCAGGCAGTACCCGGTCCGCTCTTTACGCTGTCGGCATATCTGGGCCAATTGATGGGCAGTGGCTGGGGAGTGCTGATTGCAGTCTTTGCGATGTTCCTGCCTTCATTTCTATTGGTCATCGGCACTTTGCCGTTTTGGAGCATTATCCGTACCAAACCGGGTGTGCAGGCTGCATTAAAAGGGGTGAATGCGGCGGTGGTCGGCATTTTGCTGGCTGCTCTATACGATCCCGTATTTGTGTCAGCGATTCAACGCCCTGCCGACTTCGCCGTTGCGGTAATTGCTTTTGCCATGTTAGTCTATTTTAAACTCGCACCTTGGATAGTCGTTTTGATCACGGCCATTCTGGGAGCTGCAATGTATGCATTCCTATAGATGAAAGGAAGATGACAATGGTGACCGCGAAACAATTGGACGAGCAGGATGGGCTGAAGGATTTTAAAGATGAGTTTTATATGGAAGAAGGCCAAATTTATATGGATGGCAATTCACTCGGGCTGATGTCGAAACGGGCAGAACAAAAATTGCTCGGCCTGATGGACAGCTGGAAAAATTTTGGCATCGATGGGTGGACAGAAGGAGAAAATCCCTGGTTCACGCTGGCTGAAGAACTGAGTTCACGCATCGCGCCTTTTGTCGGCGCCCAGACAAATGAAGTAATGGTGACGGGTTCAATCACATCGAATATCCACCAGATGCTGTCGACTCTTTTCAAACCGACTTCGGAACGATCGGTTGTGCTGGTTGATGAGTTGAATTTCCCATCGGACATTTACGCGGTGGAGAGCCATATTCGATTGCGCGGGCTGGATCCGGCAACGGCGATGCGGAAGATAACGAGCCGCGATGGCTACACATTGGAATTAGAGGATATTTTAGAGCAGTTGACTGAAGATGTTGCGGTTGTGCTGTTGCCATCCGTTCTTTATCGGAGCGGCCAATTGCTGAACATCGGGGCGATTACCGAAGCGGCACACAATAAAGGAATTCTGGTAGGCTTTGACCTGGCACATTCCATCGGTGCGATGCCGCATCAGCTTCACGAAGACGGCGTCGACTTTGCGGTTTGGTGTCATTATAAATATATGAATTCGGGTCCGGGCGGAACGGGCGGCCTTTATATTCATGAACGCCATCATCACCTTCTGCCCGGCAATGCCGGGTGGTTCGGTTCGGATAAAACGAGACAATTCGACATGGATCATCAATTTACCAAAGCGGAGGGAGCAGGGGCCTATCAAATCGGGACGCCGAATATTTTCAGTATGGCACCACTGCTTGGCAGTATAGAAATTTTTGAAGCGGCAGGCATTGAAAACGTCCGTGACAAGTCTCTGAAACTTACTGCTTTATTGCGCAGCCGATTGGCAGCCAGCTTACCGGAATTGAGAGATGTAACACCACAGCAGGACCAGGAGCGCGGTGGCCATATTGCGTTGTCCCATCCGGAAGCGGCGAGAATCTGCAAGGCGCTGAAAGAAGAAGGAGTCGTGCCGGATTTCCGCGCACCGAATATCATTCGCCTCGCGCCGGTTGCTTTGTATACCTCTTTCGATGATGTGGAGCGGACGGTAGAGATCCTCCAAACGATCATGGCTGAAGAATTATTTAAAAACTACACGAACGAACGAAATGTGGTGGCGTAAATGGCGGCAAAAGAGATTTTTGACATTTCCATGGAGCTGAACGCGGAGACACCGGAATGGCCGGGGGACCGGCCGTTTGAATATGCTCTGTCGGTGACGAAGGAGCAGAGCGGTTCAGTGAATATCGGGGAAATAAAATCAAGCACGCATATGGGCACGCATATCGACGCGCCGTTTCATTACGATGATAATGGACTGAAGATAGAAGAAATGCCGCTGGATGTTTATCTGACTTCGGCACAAGTTGTCGATGTGCAGGGCTTGGAAAAAGTTGAAGTGGGACATTTGCCGGAACCGGAAGCAGGCGTCACGGCGCTCCTGTTAAAAAGTTGCAGCTGGCAGGACCGCACGCAATTTCCGGCAACATGGCCGGTGTTTTCGGGTGCCATTGCAGAATGGATGAAGGCGAAAGGCATTCGGCTCCTCGGTGTGGACGTTCCTTCCGTGGATCCTGAAAACAGCAAAGAGCTGCCGATGCATCATTCGATGAACAACCATGAACGTTTTATTTTGGAAGGCATCATGCTGGATCATATCGAACCGGGTGTCTACGAATTAGCAGCGTTGCCTCTAAAAATCACAGGCGCGGAAGGCAGCCCAGTCCGGGCAGTGCTTTATCGGTAAAAATAAAAAAACCTTCACCTCATTTATTGGGGTGAAGGTTTTTACATATAATTAGAACGGAAATAAGTTTCCATCCCCTTAATGTTCATGGCGATTTCATCACAAATCTCCTGGTACAATACCCATTGTTCCGTTTCATCCAATGACCGAAGCTCGGGGTTCCGTATATTCCATCGCAACAATTTCTGAGCGGGCAAATCTGAGGGTATATCATCTTGTTCCAATTCACCGTCATGCATTGCGATGATCAAATCCGCTTCGCTGACTTCATCGTGATTATAGGGTCTCGGTTCCACCTCAGGCAGATCAAGAATGATTTCCTTCATAATTTCCATTGGAGTCTCACTGATTGAAGGGTGGCTCCATGCCGCACTTCGGATTTCCCAATCTGGTAGATCGAGGCGGTTTGCCCATATCTCAGCCATCAGTCCACGGTGCTGGTGTGAAGACAGAAAGTAGACGGTATGCTTGGACATGGCTGATCTCCTTCTTCCTTTGTTTCAAGTTTTATATACTTAGTAATGTTTACCCATACCCTATTGATTTAAACTAACGTTTTACTGCTCTTTGTGATACAAATGTGTCGATCACTTGACCACGAGAACGGAACATGGTGAATCCTTCAGAAGCTTTTTGCTGACCGAACCGATAAAGAATTTTTGCAATCCGGACTTCCCGCTATTGCCGACGACCAGCAGTTCTATTTTTTGTTCTTCTAAAAAAGCGGGAATTGTTTTAGATGCATTGCCTTCCAGAGCCAAAACATTCGCCTCAACCCGCTTGTCATCCAATTGCTGTTGAATGGAGTTATGCATATGCTTTGAAAATTCGGATTGCCGCTCGAGGGTATCACTGGCTGCACGCCCCTCCGTATCATCGAAACTTTCCGCGGTCAGTTGGGTATTTGTGCTGTCAATACCCGGAGTAAAGACAGGGACGGGTGCATCTCCGGCAGTCATGAAACCGATGCTGTCCGGTGTTTCTTCGTTCACATAAATGATCGTCAATTCCAGTTTCGGAAAATCCTGCTTCAATTCCAACGCTTTATCAAAAGCCAGCTTACTGCCATCCGATCCATCATATGCGACTGCAATTCTATTGAACATGAAACTCACCCCGCTGTTATTTTCTCTTATTAATCAAAGTACCCGCGATTCTGAAAAGAAAAACATTTGTTTGTTTTGCAAAAACAATGGGAGCGCGCGGATTTGGCAAATAAATTCATGTCCGTTATACGAATTTATCCAAATGTGAATCATTAAGAATATTCTCTTTTTTAAAAATAATGTTGACAATTCAAAAATGGCAGTGGTACGCTTGAGCTATCAAATTTGAAGGAATGGAGGTTTTGACGATGAAAAAAGTATTATCAAATGTCCCGCATAATCCCATACTTTCGTCAGGCCATCCTGTTATTTGTCTTTGAATTTACTTCGTGACTAGAAATTTCGGGGGCCGGTCTGACTACCTGTCCTTTTTTCGTGAGCGCATGCCGAGAAAAATCGGCATGCGCTTTTTTTATGTCCAGATTCCTGGATTTCTGCTTTATTCAGCTTCAGCTGTTTAAATAATCGGCACTGGGGAGCAGTTGCCAAATAAAAAATGGAGGAGAATCTAAAATGGAAAAAATCCAACAACCAATAATGATCAAAGAAACGGTGGAAGGCGACCTGCTGAAATCGTAAGGGAAAGAAGGAATTTTTATGTTTGATGTTTTATGGAAATTAAGATGGTTTTTCAAAGAAAACTGGCTGCGTTATACGATGGCCGTCGGATTATTGGTTATTGCCAATATCATCGAAATCATTCCGCCGTGGCTGATTGGTGTTGCCATCGATGCGATTGCGCAAAATGAGCTGACAACCGAATTGCTATGGCAGTATATTATCGTGTTGGCTGTGGCCATGATTCTGGCATATCTCATCAATTTCGTATGGCAGTACCAATTATTCGGCGGTGCCTATGTGATTGAGCGGCAGCTGCGTTCGAGCCTCATGGGCCATTTCCTGAAAATGACGCCGACATTTTTTGAGAAGAACCGTACCGGCGATCTGATGGCGCGGTCAACAAATGACCTGCGGGCGATCTCGGAAACTGCGGGATTCGGCATATTGACGCTGGTCGATTCGACTTTATATATGGGGACCATCATTATCGCGATGGGCTTCCTGGTGTCATGGGAATTGACCCTATTGGCCTTGATTCCGCTGCCGATCCTGGCCATCATTGTCCAGATCCTCGGCCGCAAAATTCATGACCGCTACACGCTTGCGCAGGATGCTTTCGGTGATATGAACGACAGTGTGTTGGAATCGGTTGGCGGTGTGCGCGTAGTGCGTGCTTACGTCCAGGAGCGGTCATCGGAACAGCAATTCGCTGAAATGACAGATGATGTCTACGAAAAGAATATGGCGGTCGAACGGATTGATGCCTTGTTTGCGCCGGTGACCAAAATTCTGACGGCGGTCAGTTATATGATCGGTCTCGGCTACGGTGCCCTGTTGGTGGCGGACGGCGTAATGACGCTCGGCGATCTCGTGGCGTTCAATGTCTATCTCGGCATGATCGTCTGGCCGATGTTTGCAATCGGTGAATTGATCAATATTCTTCAGCGCGGCAATGCCTCACTGGACCGGGTCAATGAAACCCTTGATTACGAAGAAGATGTTGTGGATCCTGTGAAGCCCTTCTTTGCTGAGAAACCGGAAAACATCGGCTTCCGTGATTTCAGTTTCACGTATCCGACTTCCAGCACGATAAACCTGCAGGGCATCAATTTATCGATGAACAGCGGGCAGACACTGGGGATTGTCGGGAAAACGGGCAGCGGCAAGACGACTTTCGTTAAGCAATTGATGAGAGAATATCCGGCTGGCCAAGGATCGATCATGTTGAATGGCATCGAGCTTACGGACCTGACGAAAGATCAGCTGCGTGGCTGGATCGGCTATGTGCCACAGGATCACGTCTTGTTTTCACGGACGATTCGTGCCAATATCCTGTTCGGAAAATCAGATGCGACGGAAGAAGATATCGCAGAGGCGATCCGTCTGTCTCACTTTACAAAAGATCTGGAAATGCTGCCGAGCGGCCTCGATACGCTGGTTGGCGAAAAAGGGGTCGCATTATCAGGCGGCCAAAAACAGCGAATCTCGATTGCGAGAGCGTTGATCAAAAACCCTGAGATTCTGATTCTTGATGATTCCCTGTCGGCAGTCGATGCCAAGACTGAAGCGCGGATCATTGAAAATATCCAGAGGGAACGTTCCGGAAAAACGACAATCATCACCACTCACCGCCTGTCAGCAGTGCAGCATGCGGATTGGATTGTCGTATTGGATGACGGAGTCGTCATTGAAGAAGGAACACATGACGATTTGCTGAAGAAAAATGGATGGTATAACGAACAATTCCTCCGCCAGCAGATTGAGGAGGTGTAAGAATGACTACAGGAAAACGTTTATTAAATTATGCTTTAAATTTTAAGAGTGTGCTGATTGTCGGGCTTGTCTTTCTGGCCATAGCCGTCGCCGCCGATCTTGCGACGCCGCTGATTGCAAAGGAAATAATCGATAATCACATACCAGCTTCCGGTGAAGCGATTGATTTTGAACCGATCGCCTACCTGTTGGGGTTATTCTTTGTACTCGGAATTGTTACGGCAATATTCCGCTACCTGCAATATATTTTATTGCAAAGAGGCGCCAATAAGATCATACGGAAGATGCGCAACGATGTTTTCGAACACGTACAAAGGTTGCCGATCCGCTATTTCGACAATCTGCCGGCGGGCAAGGTGGTTGCCCGAATTACCAACGACACCGAAGCGATCCGTGAATTATTTGTTACGGTGCTGTCGCAGTTTGCGACCAGCTTCATGTACATGGCCGGCATTTACGCTGCGCTGTTCTATCTGGATTGGCGTATGGCGCTGATTACATTCGTGATTGTGCCGCTGTTATATGTCTGGATGCTTGTCTACCGGAAATATGCGGCGAAATACAATCATGTGGTACGTGAAAAAGTCAGTGACATGAATGCGATGATCAATGAATCGATTCAAGGCATGACGATCATCCAGGCTTTCCGCCGCGAGAAACAAATGAAAGAAGAATTCGAAACGATGAACAATGTGCATTTCAAATTTCAGCAGAAATTGCTGGTTTTGGAAGCAGCAGCATCCCATAATATGGTGGGCATTTTACGCTCATTGGTGTTCATCGCTTTCATCTGGTATTTCGGTGGAGCCTCAATGACCGGCAGTACGGTTGTAACCGTTGGTGTGCTTTATGCATTCGTCGATTACATCATCCGCCTTTTCAATCCGATCAGCGGCATCGTCAACCAGTTCGCAAAACTCGAACAGGCGCTGGTGGCTGCAGAGCGCGTCTTCCGGCTGCTCGACCGCAGCGGAGAGGATGTCAGTGATGAGAAAATCGCGAGATACAGAGGCAATGTGCGATTTGAGGACGTCTGGTTTGCTTATAAGGAAGAAGAATATGTGCTGAAAGATTTGACTTTCGAGGCGAAACAAGGGGAGACGGTAGCGCTGGTCGGCCATACCGGCTCCGGGAAAAGTTCCATCATGAATCTGCTGTTCCGATTCTATGATGTATCCAAAGGCAGCATCACGATCGATGGCATCAATATCAACGATATGTCGAGGCAATCGGTCCGTGAGCATATGGGCATCGTATTGCAGGACCCGTACTTATTCTCCGGAACGATCGAATCGAACATCACATTGGGCGATAAACGCATCAGCCGCGAACGCGCCATCCGAGCGCTGGAAGAAGTGGGCGGCGAACGGGTGTTGAAACATTTGCCGAACGGCATTGATGAACCCGTTGTCGAAAAAGGCAGCACATTGTCTTCGGGGCAACGCCAATTGGTGTCGTTTGCGCGGGCATTGGCTTTTGATCCGGCGATCCTCATACTGGACGAAGCTACATCGAATATCGATACCGAAACGGAAGAAATTATCCAGCATGCGATGGAAGTGTTGAAAAAAGGAAGAACGACTTTCATCATTGCACACCGGTTATCGACCATCAAAAATGCCGACCGCATCCTGGTGCTTGACCGCGGTGAAATTGCCGAAGCCGGTTCGCACGAAGAATTGATGAAACTCGGCGGCACGTATTACCAGATGTACCAGATCCAATCAGGAATGTCTTCTGCCCAGCATATCGGGTAAGGGGGCGTTCCCTTTTTTTATTATCGGGATTATTCAAAATGCTATTACTATTAAATTCACAAGTCTTTACTTTATAATGAAGGGACCGATAAGAAAAAGCGCTGGAACCTTCCAGCGCTTTAATCGTATACATGATAGAGCATAAGCTCGTGAATCATCTCTTTAACTGCCTCTTCATCTTCAGGCTGTTTATTGCCCCAGGTGATTGTGCCATCGGGATGGTATTCGCCTGTGATTCGTTCATTGCGGTAAAAGAATGAAATATTCCAGCCCGGAAGCTGGCGGTTTTCAAACATCGGTGTAAATTTAAAATGCTGCAGCATACAGATCCTCCTTTGCCTAGTGCTTCCATTATAAAGGCACGAGACAGGATTGACAAAGAAGTAAAAAGAAATGAGTGACGAAATTGAATATTATCCTAACATTGATTTTTATGGCATTCATCGGGGCTTTAATCGGTGGCGTCACTAACCACATTGCCATCAAAATGTTATTTTGGCCGTATGAACCAAAATATATCGGCAAATTCCGCATTCCATTTACTCCCGGATTAATCCCGAAACGTCGGGATGAGCTGTCTACGCAGCTCGGAAAAACGGTGGTGGAACATCTATTGACACCGGCGACGTTCAAGAAACGCTTTTTCAATGAAGAAATGCGTGTCAAAACCGAAAAATGGATCCAGCGTCAATTGGCCAAGCATATTTTTGAATCACCAAAAACCTTTAAAAATTGGCTCGATGCCGCCGGCCAGAAAAATGTAGAAGTGAAAATTGAACGTAAAATTGACTTGCTTGTCGAAAGGCAATACGATTCGCTGTTGTCCTATATCGACGGCAAGACGGTCCGGGAACTGATGCCCGACTCCTGGAAAGATGAAGCCGAAGTGAAAATGATCCAGTCGGTGAAATACGCCACTGACCGTGGCTCGGATTATTTTGAATCGATGGAAGGCCGTCGTGCCATCAAAACTTTGCTCGATGAATTCTTGGCTTCACGGGGCCGCTTCGGCAATATGCTGCATTCGCTGCTCGGTGAATCGCGGCCGCTGGTTGACCGGATTCAGCCTGAAATCATCAAATTCCTGAATTCCCCTAAAACTTTCGAGTTGCTGGTTTCAATCGCTTACGCGGAATGGGATAAATTGCAGGATCGCCGCGCTGATGCACTGCTAAGCGAATTTGACTTTGATCCGGCGCTTGAGGCGGTTAAGCAATATGTCCGCGAAACAGCCAATATTGAAGGCCGTTTGAACGGGACACTTGCACAGTCCTGGCCGGGAGGGTTAGAATGGACAAGTAAAAACTTTACTCCGGTTGTCACCGATTTCATTTTCGAGCAAGCGGAGCAAAAATTGGAAGAGACCGTACACAAGATCAACATCGAAGGTATGGTGAAAGAGCAAGTGGATTCTCTGCCGCTGAGCCGCCTGGAAGAATTGGTTCTGGGGATTTCACGGAGAGAATTCAAAATGATCACGGTGCTGGGCGCATTCATCGGGGGAGCCGTTGGTATTCTCCAGGGAGTGCTGGTCACAGTGCTGAATATATTGTAGAGGAGAATGGATTATGACAGTAAACATTTATGACGACATCAACAAATTGGAAGGTACATTCCGTTCAACAGAGGAATTCCAGAAACTTGAGACGGCTGTAGAAACAGTGAAAGCAGACAGCGAAGCAAATGAATTGTTCAAGAGTTTCCGCGACCTGCAAATCACGCTTCAGCAAAAACAACAGCAAGGTGAAGAAATTTCTGAAGAAGAAATGATGGGCGCTCAAACAACTGCTCAAGCAGCTCAGCAAAACGAAAAAATTCTTGCAATGCTTGAAGCCGAAATGGGCCTTAGCCAAATGATCGAAGAAGTTAACCGCGTTCTGATTAAACCGGTTCAATCATTATACGAAAGCATGTAAGTATAATTCTTCTCTCAACAAAATAGAGGGATTTGGAAAAAGACACCGAATAAGTAAAGATGAATGACAATTCATTTTTACGAAAGGGTGTCTTTTTCCTATGTATGAAACGATTCAATTTGAAAAACAGGGCCGCATTGGCCATGTTGTATTAAACCGTCCAAATTCCATGAACGCAATGAACGGGCAGATGATGAAGGAGTTGGCGGATTGCTTCGAGTCGCTGCAAACTGAGAATTCTCTCCATGTGGTGAAAATTTACGGCGAAGGCCGCGCATTTTCTGCCGGGGGCGATATCAAAGAAATGATGGACCCGGACAATCCGATGGATATCGAGCTGGTCATGCAAGATGTGAGCCGTTTGGCGAAAGCCCTTTATACGCTGCCTCAAATCACGATTGCCGTAATCCACGGGGCATCGGCGGGTCTTGGCTTCAGTATGGCTTTGGCGTGTGACCACGTCATTGCGGAAGAAAACAGCAAATTGGCGATGAACTTCATCGGCATCGGATTGGTTCCGGATGGCGGTGGCCACTTCTTCATGAAAGAACGTGTCGGTGTGCCGAAAGCCAAAGAAATTATCTGGGCCGGCCAAACCTTGAAAGCTCATGACGCTCTGGCCAAAGGGCTGATCGAAGAAGTGACTGCGGAAGGCAAAGCCATGGAACAGGCTGATGTGTACGCCAATGAGGTATTGGCTTCGCCGGTGCTGTCGCGGTTGGCGTCAAAAAATATTCTCCATACGCTGAAGCTGGGTGAGCTTGATAAAGTGCTCGAAATGGAAGCGTCCGCTCAATCAGCCATGCGCAAAACGAAAGACCATCTGGAAGGCATCCAGGCTTTTGTTGGAAAACGTAAGCCGGAGTTTATAGGACAATAAGAAAAGCAAAAAAGGTGTCTCGCGAAAATGCGGGACACCTTTTTTAAATGAAATTTATGCATGGAATAGGAGCAGCTTTCCAGCGGGTGAAGCCAGCCGATGCGTTTGGTCTTCCAATCCTTTTTCTTTCAAAATTTCCTCGCCTTTTGCTTTTGCCTGGTCATCATTTTCAGCAGTGAAAGTTTCATCCGCAATCATTTTTCCGGTCTTTTCAAAAGCTGTTAATTTATAAGTTCTCATAATGGATCAATCCTTTCTGAATCACTATTCAGTTTCAGTATAAAGGGTTTTATTCCAAATGTCCTGCAATAGTTTGAAACATTTCAGAACACTGCCCGTATAATTACTATACATATATTAAGGAGGATTTCAAATGGCCTTATCCGTTGAAAACGCAACAAAAAAATTCGGCGACTTTACGGCAGTCGACAATTTGTCATTGAGAGTCGAAGAAGGGCAGATGCACGGGTTTCTGGGAGCTAACGGTGCCGGTAAGACGACAACATTCCGGATGATCCTTGGATTGCTCGATCCCACGCACGGTAAAGTTAGCTGGAACGGCCAACCGATCAACTACCAGACAAGTCCGATCATCGGCTATTTGCCGGAAGAGCGCGGATTGTATCCGAAGATGAAAGTGGAAGACCAATTGATTTACCTGGCGCAGCTTCGGAAGATGTCAAAAGAAGATGCCAAAAGAGAAACTGCTGCCTGGCTTGAACGCTTTGAAGTTCCACATTACGCCGGCAAAAAAGTGGAAGAATTATCTAAAGGGAACCAGCAGAAAATCCAATTGATCGCTTCATTGGTACATAAACCGTCTTTGATCATTTTAGATGAACCTTTCTCAGGACTTGACCCGGTGAATGTCGGCATGTTGAAAAGTGCTATTTTGGACATTCAGAAACAAGGTGCAACCATCGTTTTTTCAAGTCACCGTATGGATCATGTCGAAGAATTATGTGACGATATGAGCATTCTGGACCAAGGAAAAGTGGTGGTTGGGGGCTCTATCCGTGAAGTGAAACGGAATTTCGGCAAACAGAATGTACGCTTGAAAATGGATCAGGATTTAGGCAGCCTCCGCCAACTGTCGGGTGTTGAAAAGTATACGGAGACAATCGACGGTGCCATGCTGCAGATTGCCGACGAATCAATAGCGCAACTGATACTGGCAGAAGCCATGAAATTGGGACAGCTTCGCCACTATTCCATTGAAGAACCATCACTCGAAGAAATCTTCATCGCAAAGGTGGGCAAAGCGTATGCATAGTTTTTGGATTATCTTCAAACAGGCATTCATGACAAAAGCACGGACGAAATCGTTCATCATCACCACAATCATTGTTGCGGCCGCATTTTTCCTGCTGGCGAACCTGCCGAATATCATTGCATCATTTGACGGCGACGAGGAAGGGCGAGTTCTTCATGTCATCGACGACAGTGGTGAATTGCTGCCGCAATTGCAGACGCAGCTCACGCAGTCCGACAGTGATATTCAGGCGATGCCCACCGACCTGTCCGAAGAAGAATTACAGCAGGGCATAACAGAAGGCACCATCGAATCCTATCTGGTGCTTGAAGAACAAGGAAGATTGTCTGCACGCTATGTCTCAGAATCTGCCAACGAAATGGGAGCAGGGTCCGCCGTCGAAAACGCTGTTCAGGCGATTCAGACGGCGATGACGGCTGAGCAGCTGGGCCTCAGCGGTGCGGAAGTCGGAGAATTATTTATGCCAGCTGACTTCGAACGGCAAGCTGTTTCATCCACTTCCAAAACAGAAGAAGAACTGAGCCAAGCAAGAGGACTGGTCTACGTTCTCATTCTGCTCATCTACGTGGCGGTGATCTACTATCCGAATATGATCGCGATGGAAGTGGCCAATGAAAAATCTTCCCGCGTGATGGAAATTTTGATTTCCAGTGTGTCCCCGGTCAAGCATATGTTTGCGAAGATTGCGGGAATCGGCACACTCGGAATTGTGCAGATGATGATTTTTGGGATCGCCGGTTATTTCGCATTCCAAACATCCGGTTCGAATATGGCGGAAGGATTTTTCAGCGTCATGGGCTTCTCGGATATTAAAGTCAGCACGTTCCTGTTCGCCATTCTATTTTTCCTGCTGGGCTATTTCCTGTATGCCGTGCTCGCGGCATTGCTCGGTTCATTAGTCAGCCGCACGGAAGACGTGCAACAATTGATGCTGCCGATGATGTTCCTGATCATCATTTCATCGTTCATCGCATTTTCAGGAATCGGTATGCCGGAAGCGAGTTATGTGACCATTTCATCTTACATCCCGTTCTTTGCGCCGCTCGTCATGTTCCTGCGCGTCGGGATGCTCGACATACCACTGTGGGAGCCTCTATTGTCGATTGCTATCATGCTCGCGACAATCGGTGTGCTCGGCTGGTTCGGCGCCCGCGTATACCGCGGCGGCGTGCTGATGTATGGCTCTTCCCAATCGTTGAAGGATATCGGTAAAGCGATTCATTTAGGCAATAAAAAATAGACTACTTTGGAATTGGTTTAATTACCCTGAGTAACCGATATTCCGCAAAACAGCTTCGCTTGCCTGGGGGCTCGCGCTGAGCTAACTCGGTCTCGTTTCACTTCGCCCGAGTGGATCTCAGCACTTCGCTTGGTCCCCATGGCGTCTTCGCTGTTTTGCTCCATATCTCTAGAGAGTTCTCTCAGCGCCGGCGCGCTCCAGGAGCAGGCGAATGCCGACGGAGCAATAAGACGAGTGATCTTCTCGGCTTATTGCGGGAGCCAAGGTGTGGCAAACGAAGATGGCACCTCCTTTGCGACGAGCTTGCGCAGGAGCATAATCTCTGCCCTTGTCCAAAGCGCCGAGGCGTTTAATTAATATTAAATATTGTATTCAACCTACTATATAAAATTAGAGAAAATCAAATGGACTGTTTGCGGAGAGATTTCCGCAAACAGTTTTTTTTATGGGGGCGGCATGGTAAAATTAGAACAAATATTCGCTTTCAGGGAAGAGGTTAAAAGATGGCGCCGATACGTTTCATTCACACAGCAGATTTGCATTTGGGAAGCCCGTTCACCGGCATTTCCGGCTTGGCATCCGCACAGCGGAAAGGGTTTGCCGATACCGTTTACCAGGCGTTTGACACATTGATTGATTATGCAGTTCGGGAAGCACCGGATTTTATGTTGATTGCGGGAGATATCTATGACGGTGAAGACCGGACGCTGCGCGCGCAATACAAATTCCAGCAGGGAATGGAGCGGCTCCATCTTGCCGGAATTCCCGTAATCATCAGCCACGGCAACCATGACCATCTCGGAGGCAGCTGGAGCCGTTTTGATTTGCCCGACAACGTCCACGTCTTTGATGACAAAGTTACAAGCCACAGCTTCATCGTTTCCGGAAAAACGGTGACAGTGACAGGTTTCAGTTACGGGGAGCGCCATGTAAAAGAAGCGAGGATCAATGAGTTTCCCACAACCCAAGATGCGTCTGCGTATCATATCGGGATGCTGCACGGCAGTATGGACGGTGATTCCAGCCATGCCGTTTATGCTCCGTTTAAAAAGGAACAGCTGCTCAGCAAGAATTATCATTATTGGGCACTCGGCCATATTCATCTGCGCCAGATCCTGCATAACGATCCTTACATCGTGTATCCGGGCAATATTCAAGGGAGGCACCGCAAAGAAACGGGTCCAAAAGGATTCTACGATGTGCGTTTGGAAGGTGCCGAGACGCACATGGAATTTATTCGCAGCTCAGCTGTGTGCTTTGATGTACTCGACGTTTCCTGCAAAGGCATCATGCACATGAATGAATTGATTGACGCCTGTGTGGAAGCGGTGGCACAGTACACCGCTGAAAATGACGCGGTCATGGCGGTTCTCCATTTAATGGACCTCGATGAACAGTCATCCGAACTTCTGGCCGATGTTCCCGAAGATGCGTTATTGGAAGCCATTCAGGAAGCGGTTGAATCGAGTTCGGCGGAAGCCTGGATCAGCGGCATCGTCCAGGAAGACGTTTACAGCGAAACACGTGTATCAGCGATCGGAGAGAAAATCTCCAGTCAAATGACCGAATGGCATCAAACCGATTGGAAAACGGTGCTGAAAGATCTTTATCAGCATCCAAAAGCAAGCCGGTATCTCGATCCCCTGACAGACGACACCATTGCAGAAATAGCAGCAGAAGCAATCCCGAAAATCCATAAAGCCATGAGAGGAGGTGAATAGGCGGATGCGCATTGAAAAATTGACTATTTACGGCTTCGGCAAGCATGAAAATCTGGATATCAATCTCAATGAAGAATTAACGGTTTTCTTTGGCAATAATGAAGCAGGAAAGACGACCATCCAGCAATTCATCATTCAAATCCTTTTCGGGTTCCCTTCGCGGAATCATTCCGGCAGCCGTTACGAACCAAAAGCCGGAGGGAAATATGGCGGCCAACTTCACATGGTGGATGAGCAATACGGAAAATTGGTTGTTGAGCGGGTGAAAGGAAAAGCGGCGGGCGATGTAATCGTTTATTTCGCGGATGGCACCCGCGGAGCAGAACTGGAATTGAAAAAAATTCTGCGCGATTATGACCGCGCATCGTTTGAGGCGATTTTTTCATTTTCCATCCATGAATTACAGGGCCTCGACAAGATGACGGAAGAGCAATTGAGCCGCACCTTGCTTGCTTCGGGAACTACCGGCGTCGATGCAATCACCCAATTGGAGACAGAACTTGAAAAGGATATGGCAAGCCTGTTCAAAAAAGGCGGGCGCAATCCGCAACTGAATGGGCTGATCGAAGAATTGAGGAATGACGAAAACGAATTAAGAGGGTTCAGGGAAGAGGCAGATCTGTATGGGCCGTTTCTTGCCCAGCTTGACGAAGTAAAGAGGAAAATCGACGAAATGGCAGAGCGGGAAGAGGCGATTTCGAAATCGCTGTCAGCAGCAGGCAAACTGCAACAGGCTGCACCCTTGCTGCAAAAGAGGAACCGACTGGAAGAACAACTGAATCGCATTGCCGTCGATTCCTTTCCGGCTGACGGCAGCCGCCGCATGGATAAATTGACGGAGCGGATTTCAGAGGCGGCCGCCAAAACGAAGCATTTGGACCGTGAGCTGGCGGCTTTGCCCGACATAGTGGAAATTGAGGATTCCGGGGACGGGTTACGGGAATTGCTCGAAAAGGAAACGGACTGGCACCGGTTCCAATCGAACTACCGTGACCTTGAAGATGAAGCAGAGGAGTTGGAAGAAGACCTTGTTCGGCACCTGGGCCTGATTGGCATGGGAATGGATGATGCTCTGGCATTCGATGTTTCATTGGTCAATGAAGAAAAACTGTTAAACTTGGCCGAGACCGCAAACAAAGAAGAGGAAAATGGACGCTTCCGTGACCGCGAACTGCAGGATGAAAAGAACAAGCTGATCCAAGCCGAAAAAGAGATGTCTTATCTTGAAAGCGCAGCGCCAACGGAAGAACAGCTGGATACTGCGGCAAAGTGGCCTGAAGTCTCCGTCAAACTTGCGGAAGCGAAAGCATTGCAGCGAATAGGTGCTGACACCGGGAATCAGCTGCTGTCCTATATACTGATTGCGCTTGGCGCTGCAGGTATGCTGGCGGGCTTGCTGCGCGGCGATACACTGATAACGGTTCTGGCGGTGGCAGCGGCTTGCACAGGAGCTTGGATGCTGTGGAAAGCACGCAGCAAAACGAGTTCGTTTGAAGATATGGACGATGTCATCGGACGGTTTGCCGGACGGGAAACTGAAATGGAGGCGCTTCAGCAGAAAGTGGCTGAGCATAACCGCAAAGTTGAAGAGACGCTCAGCATGATCTCCAGAACCGATAAAAGAATCGAAGAACTGGAAACTGAAGTGGCCCAGAAACCTGCGCAAATAGAATTTGACGCATATCTCCAGCACATGGGCCTCGCCACATCAGCGAGCAAGTCAACCGTCATTGAATTATTCAAGACAATCCGAAAAGTGCAGGAAACCCGAGCCAAGCTGAAAAGAACCGAAGAATCTCTGAAACAAGCGAAGGAAGAAGAAACCGAGTGGCTGACCAAAACGTCAGCTGTCATCGGCCATTATGTACAACCGGCAGAGCTGTATTCAGTTCTTCGGTCTACTGAGAAAAAATTGCATGAGCTTAACGAGCAAAATAATAAAATAGCTGACAAAAGACAAACCTTCACCACCGATAAGCAACAGCAAGCCAGTCTTTTGAAAGAGATGGAAGCTGAGCAGCAAACATTGCTTGAGGAAAGTGGCACGGCGAATGTCGAAGAGTTCTATCAATGCCATCTGGATTGGCTGCGCAAAAAAGAACTAGAGCAGGAAATGGAACTTGTTGCGGGCCAATTGGCTGCGATCGGTGGCAGTGCAGAGATAGAGGAACAGCCCGACTATTCAGCGGAAACGCACATACAGGATTTGGAGAACGAACTTTTCCATTTGAGAAGAGAACGAAATGAGCTGATCGATGAAAAGGCGGAACTGCAGCAGCGCGTAACGCATCTGCTTACTGATGAAGCCTACGAAATCAAGCTTCAGAATTTTGAAGTGAAAAAGGCTGAATTCAATGAACTGGCACAGCGCTGGTCGGTCAATAAAGCGATCATTGAAGCGATCCGCAGCACTATGGCTGACTTGAAAGAGAAATCGCTGCCCGCGGTTCTCGCGAAAGCATGCGACTTGTTTCAGCGTCTGACAGGCGGTACTTACACGGCCATGGAAATTCATCCGGATGGCCATTTTGAGGCGATCAGAACCGACGGTACACGATTCCGCATCGCCGAATTGAGCCAGGCAACAAAAGAACAGGCATATTTGGCGCTGCGGCTCAGTCTGGCAGTGTCGATGCAGAAGAGCCATCCATTCCCGATCATCATGGATGATCCGTTTGTCCATTTTGATCGCCTGCGGCTGCAGCAAGTGATAGACTTGATAACAGAGCTGCAAAGGGATCATCAGTTCATTTATTTCACCTGCCACGAAGAAATGTGCGAGGCCTGGCCTGCAGCACAAGTGATTGACGTGGCCAACACTGGAAGGAGTGTGTATTTATGAAAAAAGGCATTACCCAACGAGCAGTTGGAGAAACAATAGATGAATTTCTGCTGATCAAACAATCGGTAAAAGGGGTCACCACTACCGGCAATCCTTTTATGTCACTGGTTCTGCAGGATAAAAGCGGAGACATCGAAGCGAAGTTATGGGATACAAAAGATGAGCACGAGAAATTATTTGCAGCGGAAACCATTGTCCGCGTGGGTGGGGAAATCCATAATTACCGCGGCAAAAACCAATTGCGCATCAAGAGCATCCGACAAGCAAAACCCGAAGAAAACCAGTCAATCGGAGATTTGCTGCCGGCTTCCGAAAAAAGTACGGAAGAATTGTCAGAAGAAATTATGCAGTATTTATTTGAAATGGAAAATCCGCAAATCCAGCGGATCACCCGCCATATTCTTAAAAAACATCAACAAACGATTTTGACGTTTCCTGCGGCCACACGCAATCACCATGATTATGTATCCGGTCTGGCAGATCATGTCGTTTCAATGCTCCGTTTGGGAAAAGCAATGCTCGGAATTTATCCAAGCTTGAATAAGGACCTGCTGTATGCAGGAATTATTCTGCACGATGTTGGAAAAGTGTTTGAGTTGTCCGGTCCGATTGCAACAACCTATACAGTGGAAGGCAACCTGTTGGGACATATTTCGATGATGGTCACAGAAATTTCCAAAACAGCGGATGAACTCGAAATTGAAGGGGAGGAAGTCTTGCTTCTTCAGCATATGGTCCTGTCTCATCACGGCAAAGAAGAATGGGGCAGCCCCAAGCGGCCGATGATCAGAGAAGCGGAGATGCTTCATTATATTGACAACATCGATGCGAAAATGACGATGCTTGACCGTGCGCTTGAAAAAACAAAGCCCGGCGAATTTTCCGAAAGGCTCTTCCCATTGGAAAATCGTTCCTTCTACAATCCGAAAATCTAAAACAAAACCCCCATTTCAAAAAGAAATGGGGGTTTTGTTTTAGAAATATTCACTTTTACTCTTCTGCAGGAGCTCCTGCGTTCATGATTTCATCCAACGCGCCTTCAAGCTCTTCATCCTCAATCTCAACATTGGCTTCTTCCAACAATGCTGCAATCTTCGGAAGCAATGTAGACGGATCCGCATTTTGCGTAATCAGTTCATTGCGGATGTCTTCTTCCTGGCCTTCAAGTGGCTCAGCGTCTTCAATTTCACGTTTGTCCGCCACTTTAATGATGTGGAAACCAAATTGTGATTGGACTGGCTCGCTGATTTCATCGGGTTCTAAAGCAAAAGCAGCTTGTTCGAATTCAGGTACCATAGCCCCGAGTGCGAACCAGCCAAGATCTCCGCCTTCAGAAGCAGAACCATCGCTGGAATATTCCTGTGCCATTTCAGCGAAATCAGCACCTTCATCCAATTCTGCTTTCACTGTTGCCGCAGTTTCTGCATCTGCAACCAGTATATGGCTTGCGTTAATTTCTGTAGTTTGGCGTTCATATTCTGCCTGGATTTCTTCGTCAGTCACTTCGACTCCGTCAGACAAAGCTTTTTCCTGCAATAAATTCAAACGAACCACTTTTTCATAGCTTTCTTCAGTCTGATTATTTTGTGCAAGGAATTGCTCGTAGTCTCCACCGAGATCTTCTTTTGAACTTTCAATTTCGGCTTGGACTTCTTCATCAGTTACTTCGTATTCTTCAGAAAGGACTTTCTCAATCATCAGAATCTGGATCGCCTGTCCGCCGATTGACGTTTTCATTTCGTTATACAGATCCTCTTTTGTAATATCCCCGATATCTGAAGATACAATTACCGTGCTGTCTGCATTGTCATCGCTGCAAGCTGCCAATGCCAGTACAGATGCCGCTAATGTGAATGTTAATACTGATTTTTTCATAGTTTCCGCTCCTATCTTACATTCTGGTTGCCGTTGTTACTATACCATAAACGTTTAAAAATTAAAAAAGTTTCTTCCAAATAAAATCCTTTTTTAAATTTGGACAAAAAAAGCTACCTGCCAACAGGCAAGTAGACTTATGGGCTAAATTCAACGCCTACATAAAGTGATACTAATAGAATCGTAATCAATATATTAATGGTGCGGAATATTTTTTCGTGATTTTCTTCTGGAATTTCCCGTGATGTCACCAATGCCAAAGTCATTCGATTGATTTGGAACAGGTAAAACACTGAGAACATAACGACTAATGCAACAATCATCAATTTCCCCCCTCTGCCTTATGCTCAAGTATAACAAATCCGGAGGGAAAATACAGGATTAACCCATTACCTCTGGAACCAGTATTTGAAAACCGCTATCTGTTTCTTCAATCAGCGCATCTTTTGGTGTGCGAAGCATGTGGCGGACATAGACCAAATCCGTCAGACAGAGGCTGCAATGATACGCAAGCAGGATGGCGAAATAATGGCTATAGGCAGGGAATAGGACACTCAGCAATAGGATTGCGGAGTTTATCAAAACGAATGGTGCAAGCAAAGCAAGAAGGAATCTGGTCTTAGCCACGGGCTCCTGGACGTGCAGGGACATCCCCGGAAACATGCCCAGCTGTTTCCGCAAGATAAACTTGAGGCATTTCCTGTTGCCGATCAACGGCAGAAAATGGAATACTTTATGAAGCGGATAAACTGCCAATATCGCCAAGACGAAATACAGGAAATAGCGATCGGACAGAGGTGCTGTATAGATGAAGGTTAAGGAAATATAAAATATCGTAAAAACACCCATCCCGGCCAATGCTGCAAACGTGTAAAGACGATTCGAGCCATATTCTTTTTTTACATTTATCGTTTTCCAGCAATGCATAAAAGTATCCCCCACATGACCGTATTCTCTGATGAGTCGATACAAACATTACAACGATTCTTCGACAAATGCAACCCTATTTACAACAATATTTCAGACGGCGTTTTCATTTTTTTCGACGGCCTCGACAATATGATTTTCTTCATTGAATTTAGTTTCAATGTTTTTGAAGGAAGCTTCAAAAATTTCCATAAAATCATCCCCGTAAATACTGCGGATGACTGCCATGACATCAAGGAATTCAGGGAATTTTCCATACAGCTCGCGCAGTTTCATAGAACCGTCAATGACAGAATGCGGCGTCTCATGATAGCGCTCGATCATTTCCTGCATCAGGTCCTGTCCTTTCTCCGAGAGTTCGATATACGTGTTCCGTTTGTCAGTATCACGCTTTGAGAAAGATAGAAGTTCCCGTTCTTCGAGCTTTTTGGAAAAGTTAAAGGCGGTGGAAACGTGCATAACCCCGAATTTCGCCACATCTGAAATAGATGCGCCTTTTAAATGATACGCAATCCACAAAATGTGGTGCTCGTTAATGTTCAAATCATAAGGTTTGATCCACAATTGCCAATCTTTTTCGACCGCTTTCCATAAAGCTTTTGATAATTGTCCAATACGCTGGCTAAACATCATTGCTTCTTTCATCGTATATTCGCGTTCGACCACAAAAGCACCTACTTCCCATATTTTGAGATTTTCTTAATTATAGCAATAAAGTAAAGTGAATTAAAGTCCGAATAGTAAAAAAACTCAATAAAAAAACTGCCAAATGGCAGTTTTTTTATTGCTTTTCAGTTGTGAACGCTTTTATTGTGAAACTTTTCTATCATCTTCGGATGAATAATCCTCAGTTTTTTGGTTTTTCACGTACTTTTTATCGTCTGATTCATCATCTTTGTTATCTTTGCTGATGGATTTTTGCAATTCTTCGATTGCATTCTGAATGGCCATGATTTCCAGCTGAAGATGTTCTTTAGCGGGAGCCGTGCCTTCCTGCCATTCAGCCATGGATTGCTTTAATCCCTCCATCGCTGCAGGTACTTGAGTTTTCGCTTCAATTTTTAAAGTGTTTACAGATTCTTTTAATTTATTGACCTGTTCTTTGACATCTGCCAATTTTTCCTTCCAGTCGGTGGAAGCCGTTTTGACTGAAGTTCGAAGGTCTTCACCGGATTGTGGTGTGGAAAATAATGTGGCAGCTGCTCCGGCAGCCAAACCTGTCGCAAGTCCTATAAAGAAATTCGATGCTTTCATAAATGATGCGCCCCTTTCGTCCTATAAAGGTCTTTTCCTCTATTTAACTTAATTAAAACATAAAACTGAACAGCTGTTCAAAGAAAAAAAGCTTTTCAGCAAATAATATGCTGAAAAGCTTTTGTTAAATCGCCGGGGTAACGGCGGTTTGGAAATTGGATCGCTTCACCAATTTAACCACAATCGGATAAATCAGGGCGAATGCGATACCGTTGAAAATTGTTGCCGGCAATACAACTGTCGTGAATAACAGAGAAAACGGGATTTCTGCGCCGATTACGAAAATTGCGGCTGACAGAAAAATCGAGCCCGACAGAATTGTACCGCCTGCAACTAATGCAATAGCGACCGGCAATTTTGCTGCCATTTTCTTCAACACATAGACAAACGCCAAAAAGACGAAAGCCGTAATAAATTTATCAATGATATTCGGGAAAAATCCTCCGGGGAATGTTGAAAACAATCCCGAAATTACACCCGTTGTAACTGCCAGTAAAAATGTGGATTTAACATTTGGGAAAAGCAGGATACCGACAAACATCATCGTCAGCATAAAGTCTGGCTTTATACCGCCGTTAATTCCTGGGATGACCACATATAATGCCGCCCCAACGCTGACCAGCAGCGCCATTAGTACAAGATTTTTCGTATTCATTTCTCATCTCTCCTCAGCTCAATGCTATATTTTAAGCTCCTCCCGGCGTGTCCTCTTGACCGCAAGCGAAAAACTTATTTCTGATTCTATCTGTTCTTAGGAAGTAAATCAAGCGTTGGTGGCCAATTTAGTTTTTACTTCTTCAGCCAATTCCTGAATTCGCTCAGTCGTAAATTCTTTTTCCTTGGTCAGCCATTTCGCTCCAAAGCCATCCGACTCGCCGTAGCGGGGGATGAAATGCAGATGGAAATGAAAAACGCTTTGTCCGGCTTTGGCTCCATTATTATTGAGCAGGTTGAGGCCTTCCGGATTGAAAGTCTCTTTGATTGCGGAGGCGATTTTCGGAGCAACGCTGAAAAGCTGCGCGGCTTCATCACCTTGCAGGTCGTAAACTGATTCGCGATGCGTTTTCGGGATGAGCAGGGTATGCCCTTTAGACAAAGGCATAATGTCCATGAAGGCGAAAACATGTTCATCTTCATAAATTTTCACACTGGGAATTTCACCTGAAATGATTTTGCAGAAAATGCAATTCGTCATATACAACACCCTTTCCATTTTCTTCAGTCTACCATATTTCATTTCGTGGAAAAGAAATCGCCCGCAGATTTTGATACAATGGCTATATCATGTTGAGCTAATAAATTTTGGTAGCCGATATTCCGCAAAACAGCTTCGAAGACATTAGCCGACGCTTGCGAGGCTATGTCTTTGCGACGAAGCAGCGCAGCGATGCAGGAGCACGGTTTTTATATTTTGCTAAGTTAGTGTACCAACCGAGTGAATCTTGCACTTCGTCGGCATTCGCCTGCTCCCCATGGCGTCTTCGCTATTTTGCTCCATATCTTAGAGATATTTCCACCAAAGTTAATCACCCAGCAAAGGTGCGGCTCCGGAGCAGTCGAATGCCGTCGAAGCAATAAGTCGAGTGGTCTTCTCGGCTTATTGTGGAAGCTATGGTCGCCAAACGTAGATGGCGCAACTTTGCGACTAACTGTGCGCAGGAGCATAATCTTTGCCCTGTCCAAAGACCTGAAGCGTTAGATATACGTTTATTATTTAATTCAACTTACATAGTAAGAAAGAGGTGTTGGAATTGGCTGTTTTGGAAGTGGAATCGTTAACAGGGGGATATACCCGGAAACCGGTATTGAAAGATGTCAGTTTTACAATCGGCAAAGGGGAACTTGTGGGTCTGATCGGCTTGAACGGCGCCGGCAAAAGTACCACCATCAAACACATTATTGGCATCATGCAAGCAAAATCCGGCACCATCAAACTGAATGGAAAAAGTTTTCAGGAAGATATGGATGCTTATCGTACTTCGTTTTCCTATATTCCGGAAACACCGGTGCTTTATGAGGAATTGACATTAAGGGAGCATCTTGAACTGACGGCTATGGCGTACGGGCTTGATCAGGATACATTTGAGAAACGGTCTGCCGAATTATTGAAAGAGTTCCGAATGGAAAAGAGGCTGCGGTGGTTTCCGTCCCATTTTTCAAAAGGGATGCGCCAAAAAGTGATGATCATGAGCGCGTTTCTCGTGAATCCGGCATTGTATATTATTGATGAGCCATTTGTCGGACTCGATCCGCTCGGCATCAAATCGTTATTGGACCAAATGGAAGAGCAGAAAAGGAAGGGGGCATCGGTTCTGATGTCCACGCATATCCTGGCGACTGCGGAAAAATACTGCGACCGGATTATCCTGCTGCATAACGGCCGGGTGCGTGCGATCGGCACAATGGATGACCTTCGAATGGAATTCGGCATGCCCGACGCTACGCTGGATGACCTTTACATCGCGATGACCGAGGATGATGACAATGAAGAACTTGCATGATGTCTGGTCAAAACGGCTTCAGAGTTACACCCTTGAAGTGCAGAATTATTTAAAATATATTTTCACGGGGCACATTGCCGTAGTGCTGTTGTTTGCTCTTGGCGCAGCTGGCTATGCTTATAGCGACTGGGTGCAGAACGTTCCGCAAGATTTTCCGGCGGCATGGCTCTTAGCTCTGATTTTCGGTGTGATGCTCGCCTATAGTCCGCCATCGACATTATTGAAAGAAGCGGATATGGTCTATTTTCTGCCGCTCGAAAGCAAGCTGGATCAGTTTTTGAAACCGGCACTCCGGTGGTCTTTCCTCTCGCAGCTCTATTTGCCGATCATCGCTTTTATCGTTTCCTTGCCGATGGTCAACGCCATTTACGGGTTGCAAACGTACTACCTGATCGGTTTCCCTTTACTCCTGCTGATTATCAAATGGTGGAATATCCAGATGGAGTTTTCTTTCAGGAAAGCTTGGAGCGGCAATAAAGCCTGGTTGGACCGCTTCGCCCGCTTCGGTTTTACGGGGGCTTTTACATATTTTTATGTGGATAATATGGTTTTATTGGCCGCAATATTCCTGTTGGCAATGATTGTTTACGGCAGATGGAGCCAAAACCGGGCAGCGGGCCTGCCTTTTCCGTATGAACATTTTGTGCGATTGGAAGAAAATCGCATGCTTCGCTTTTACCAGTTTGCCAATTATTTCACGGACGTTCCGCAGATCAAAGGGAAGATCAAACCGCGGAGATGGCTCAATTGGGTCTATAAAATTATTGGAAAACAGCCGAAAGATGCCCATTATTACCTGGTGTGGCGGACGTTTATCCGCTCCGATGAATTATTTTACCTGTGGGTTCGGCTGACGCTGCTGACGATGGCGGGTGCCTGGCTGATTCCTTTTCCGGTTGCCGCTGCCGTTTTTGCAGGGGCTCTCGCGTTCGCTACAGCCATTCAGTTATGGCAAGGCTTGAACCAGACCCAGCATTTCCGGATGGACAATCTTTTTCCGTTGTCTGATTTCACAAGGGAGCAGGCGGTTTGGAAACTTATCGCCATTTTGCAGCTGATCCAAGCCCTGATGGCCGCCGTTGTCCTGCTGTTTAAAGAGGCTTATGGCATTGCTGGTATCGTTTTTATCCTCATTCTGATTGTGTCAGTGGCCACGATCGTTTTTGCGAAAAATAAAAAACAGAAATAAAAAATGCCGCTTCCTGAGTGTTCAGGAAACGGCATTTTTGCATTTATTTGTGGGCATTTACCGCTGCACTGCCAAGCGTTTTGGCGGCAAGGAGCATTGCTTTTTCTTTGAAGTCGAATTTTGGATGGTGGTGCGGATAAACTTCACCGTCCGGCATGGCGCCAGTCAGGAAAAAAGTTCCGGGCACCTGTTCAAGGTAATAGGCAAAATCCTCTCCGATCATTAGCGGAGGGGCGTTATACAATTTTTCGACGCCGGGCACCTGTTCAGCAATTTCTTTTAAGTACAAAGTTTCTTTTTCGTGATTGACGAGGGGAGGGTAGCCACGGTTATAAGTGAATTCAAAAGTGCAGCCTGCTGCAAGGCAATTGCCGCTGATGACGCGTTCCATTTCCTGTTCCATCAGATCTCTGATGTCTTCATTGAATGTGCGGATTGTTCCTTTTAAAACGGCCTGGTCGGCGATGATATTAAACGGATTTTCAGCGACAAAAGAACCAACAGATAACACGGCGGATTCCAGCGGATCAACACGGCGCGAAACCAATTGCTGAAGGTTCATCACGATTTGAGAACCCAGCACGATGGCATCTTTTGTATTGTGGGGCATGGCCCCGTGGCCGCCGCGTCCCTGAATCTTCAAAGTGAAACTGTCGGCAGCGGCAATAATCGGACCGACGCGGTAGTCGATCTGGCCGAGCGGCGTCATCGACCATAAATGCGTACCGAAAATTTTATCGACCCCGTCGAGTGCGCCTTCTTTGATCATCGCTTTTGCGCCGCCAGGAACCAACTCTTCGGCATGCTGATGAATCAACACATAAGTTCCTTCCAGTTCGTTTCTCAAGCTGTGAAGCACTTTGCCCAGCACGAGAAGTGTGGCGGTATGGCCATCATGGCCGCAAGCGTGCATGACATTTGGATTTTGGGATTTATAAGGGACATCTTTCTGGTCCTGAATCGGCAGCGCATCGAAATCAGCACGCAACGCAATCGTTTTTCCGAGTTTCGCCCCGCGGATTGTCGCAATGACCCCCTTGCCACCGACTTTATGCCGCACTTCCACACCCAATTGTTCATAATAATGCCGGATGTAATGGGCAGTTTTTACTTCATTGAATGAAACTTCGGGATGCATATGCAGGTGTCTGCGAATATCCACCATCTCAGGGTAAGCCGTATCAAGTTCCGCGTATAATTTCTCAATCACCAATAAAATACCTCCTCGAGAATATGTATTATTCAGTAAATAATAACACAAAAATTCTGCAATAAAAAAAAGAGAGCGAAGTTCGCTCTCTTTCAATATCCAGACTCCGCTTTTCTCTTAATACGTAAAGTTCATATAAGACGCTGCGAAGTAGATGATCACAATGATGAGTGATGGCAATGCATAGGTCATGACGGATGCACTGTTTTTTCTGATCTGTGAATACAACGCCAATAGGGACATGATCAGGACGCTGGTTGCGATGATCATCGTTGCACCCGGTGTTGCGGCGGCAATTAGATTGCCGTCTCTGTAAACTGGGTCAGATAGAGCGAGAATAATCATATTGAAGATATTCGATCCAAGGATCGCGCCGACAGCCATATTGACGTTATTGAGGCGCAATGCCACAAATACAGCAATCGCTTCCGGCAGTGAAGTTGCAGCGGCAATCAGGAAACTGCCGATAAAACTGGAACCGATGCCGGTAATGATGGCAATCTGATCACCCGTGATAGATAAGGCAGTACCGGCGCCGAGAATGACAAGCGCCGCAATGATGAAGCGGACAATCGCACCTTTTGGTGACAGGGTTGCACTCGGATTGTCCGGCTCTTCTTCTTCGGCTGCCGCTTCTGCTTCAGGATCGAGTGAAGGCAATTTATTGATGACAACCATACCGATGATATAAGTTGCTGCGATAATCAGGGCGTCAAGGCCGACACCAAGAATCTGTGTATCAATTCGCAGCCAAAGTGCCATTATGACCAATACAGTTAATAGGATACCCAACAGGGCAGTATAAATATTATTTCGTGAAGCGCGGTCCAAAATACGGCGCTTACGCAGCAGGAAATCAAACCCTGCCAAAATGAATAAATTGAAAAGATTGGACCCGACCATGTTTCCGACTGCAATATCGGCGTTGCCGATTGCTGCTGCCGAGAAACTGGTGGAAACTTCCGGCAGGGATGTTGCCCCGGCCAATAGCAAGGTACCGACCATCATGCCACCCATTGCTGTTTTTTCACTGATGACATCCGCGTACTCCGATAATTTGATCGAAGCATAAACGGTGATGATGCCGGCGATTAAAAAATAAACAAAAACCACTCCATTTTCCTCCTGTTCTAATTATGTACTGCGCCCCGCTGTAAGCGGAGCTTGTTGATCATTCATCTTCTGGTTTCGCTTGATAAGTAGTGACATACGAAGATCCCGAGAAAATATTGACCGGTTTCGACGGCGGTGCACCTTCCGGTTTGGAATGCGCTTTAGAGAAAGCCTGTGATTCTTTCCATTTTTCGAAATAGACAGGCGATTCCCACTCAGTCAATACAACATAAGTGTCGGAATCGAGTGGACGCAGGACGCGGAAAGCGACATAGCCCGGTTCACTTTCAATTGCACCTGCTCGGTTTTTGAAGCGATGTTCAAAAATCGGGCGTCCCTCTTCGGTGACAGGAATATTATTGAAAACAAAAAATCCTTTTTCTTTGAATTCCCCTGTCCCATCCACCACTTCATAGCGCCGCGGTGTCTGGAAAATGCTTTTGCCTTCTGTTTCATGCAAGATCAATGTCGTGTTTTCTCCCTGCATGACCACCATATTTTCTTGGGGATGCTTGTCTCGCATATTTTTCATATACTCATAAGTTCCCGTTGTCATGAATAGATTCATTATAATCCCTCCTATATATATTTACAGTATAACTTTCCCTGAATAAAATAACAGCAAACTTCTTTGTCGAACTGGTGAAGTCAGAAGGGTCTAATTTATGACATTTGTTTGTACAATCTATACAATGGAAAACAGAGCGTCTATAGTATATACGGATATAGGAACGATATGCAGTGGATGATACATTTGGAAGGGATGTTTTTTTAATGGCTTTTAACGATACTTACCTGAAGGCAACAAGAGGAGAAAAAACGGATCATGTGCCTGTTTGGTTTATGAGGCAGGCCGGCCGTTCTCAGCCGGAATACCGCAAGATCAAAGAAAAATACTCACTGGAAGAGATTACACATCAGCCGGAGCTCTGTGCTTATGTGACAAAATTGCCGGTCGACCAATACAATGTCGATGCTGCGATTCTCTATAAAGATATTGTAACGCCGCTGCCGGCAATCGGCGTGGACGTTAAAATCAAATCCGGAATCGGTCCGGTCATCGACAATCCGATCCGCACAATGTCAGATATCAGCCGGCTTGGCGAGATCAATCCTGAACAGGATGTCGACTATGTGTTGAATACAATCAAATTATTGACGGAAGAGCAATTGAATGTGCCACTGATCGGTTTCTCAGGCGCACCGTTCACACTTGCCAGCTATATGATCGAAGGCGGACCGTCGAAAAGTTATAACAAAACGAAGG
The DNA here is from genome assembly GCF_049262615.1 of Planococcus daihaiensis. Lineage (GTDB taxonomy): Bacteria > Bacillota > Bacilli > Bacillales_A > Planococcaceae > Planococcus. The sequence goes on from NZ_CP175504.1 coordinate 2,688,608, forward strand.
CGATGATGGTTTCCCAGCCCGAAATGTGGTTTGCCCTGATGGATAAATTGGCCGACACGATCATTCCGTATGTGAAAGCCCAAATCAAAGCGGGAGCCAAAGCGATTCAAATTTTCGACTCATGGGTCGGCGCATTGAATGTGGAAGATTACCGCATATTCATCAAACCGGTCATGGACCGCATCTTCAGTGAATTGCGTACAGAAGGTGTACCTCTTACAATTTTTGGTGTAGGTGCAACGCATCTGGCAAACGAATGGCACGACTTGCCGGTTGACGTAGTGGGCCTTGATTGGCGCCTGCCGATTTCGGAAGCGCGTCAAAGAGGGCTGACGAAACCGTTGATGGGGAATTTCGATCCTGCTTATTTGCTGGCTGACTGGCCGGTCATTGAAGCACGCGCGAAAAATATCCTTGATATGGGCATGCAGGACGATGGTTATATCTTCAACCTGGGTCACGGGGTATTCCCGGAAGTGAACCCGGACACATTAAAACGCCTGACAGCATTCGTGCATGAATACAGTGCGGCTTACAAATCTCAAAAATAATTGACTAAAAAACTTCAGAGGTGAATGATAATGAAAAAGACAATGGGTTTATTGGTGATGGCGTATGGCACGCCTTATAAGGAAGAAGATATCGAAAGATACTACACGCATATCCGCCGCGGCCGCAAGCCGAGCGAAGAAAGCCTGGAAGATCTCCGCAGCCGCTACAAGGCAATTGGGGGACTTTCTCCTTTGGCAAAAATCACACAGGATCAGGCGAACGGATTGTGCGCACGCCTGAACGAAATACAGGATGACATTGAATTCAAAATGTATCTTGGCCTGAAACACATCGAACCGTTCGTGGAAGACGGAGTGGAAGCGATGAAGAAGGACGGCATTACAGAAGCCGTTTCGATTGTGCTGGCTCCTCATTTCTCTACGTTTTCCGTTAAATCCTATAACGGCCGTGCGGCAGAAGCGGCAGAAGCAGCCGGTATTTCACTGACTTCTGTGGAAAGCTGGTACACTGAACCGAAATTCATCCAATTCTGGAGCGAAAAAGTGAGTGCGGCATTTGCTGAAATGTCAGAAGAAGAACGGGCAAAATCATGCCTGATCGTTTCTGCGCATTCTTTGCCGGAGAAGATTATCGCGAACGGCGATCCATACCCGGAACAATTGAAAGAAACAGCAGACCTGATCGCTCAGGCAGCGGGCGTGGAAAATTACGAAATCGGCTGGCAAAGTGCCGGGCAGACGCCTGAACCGTGGATCGGTCCGGATGTCCAGGATCTGACACGTGAATTGCACGATGTGAAAGGCTATAACTCATTCGTCTACACACCGGTAGGTTTTGTAGCGGATCACCTCGAAGTGCTGTTTGACAACGATTACGAATGTAAAGTGGTCTGTGACGAAATCGGTGCAACATACCGCCGCCCGGAAATGCCGAACGTACAGCCGTTGTTCATCGATGGCCTTGCAGATGTCGTGATGAAAAAATTGGCTGAAAAATAAGGGGTTTATTTTTTCTGGCATGGAGTAGAAATACAAGGCGAGCTGTTTTATTGCCTATGCTTTCTGCGAATGAACACTTGGAGGAGTAAATCATAATGAAAAAAATTATATGGATGGCCATCCTTTTTGGCCTCTTGCTGCTTGCCGCTTGTGGTGAAGACGACTCGGCTGGAGCTGGTCCGAGCACAGAACTGATCGAGACCGAATTCAATTCGCCGGAAACAGCGGAGCCTGGAGAAGCTTTGACTCTGTCGGTGACAGTGACTCAGGGTGATGAATTGGTGGAAGATGCAGATGAAGTGGTGTACGAAGTATGGGAGTCCGGCCACCGTGAAGCGAGCGACATGCTGACGGCTGAACATAAGGGCGACGGTGTTTATGAAGCCGAAACCAGTTTCGATGAAGAAGGATTGTATTTCGTCCAGGCGCATACAACGGCTCGCCGCTTGCATGTAATGCCGACACAGGAAGTTACTGTGGGCAATCCGGATCCCGAATCGATTGTTCCGGATGACAGTGATGACAAGGACAGCAAGGTCGACATGGAAGGCCACGGCCATTAATAAATAGAAAACGCCCGAAAATGGTTGATACATTTTCGGGCGTTTTTTGTTTGGGTGTTGGGTCGACAGATTATCCATAAAATGGCGGATTTTAGTTGAAATTTGGAAGTAAATACATAAAATAACGAAACTTTTACAAATCATTCACGTAAGGATTGATTAAGGATAAAACAAATTTTAAAGGAGGTTCCTATGAAAAAGCATTTTAAAATTTGGAATACGTCGCTATTGTTTATTGCCGCAGGAGTTTTGGCGGGCTGCAATCAATCTGAGGTCGGGGAAGGAAACAGCTCTGCAGAAGAGATAAACGACACTGAATTCATTCAGCAGGCGATCAATGAGAAATTAGGTGTGGAGGCATATGTCCCAAAACATGAGGACTACCCGGCGACGTTAGCCTCTGTCGAATATCTCTTCACGCTGGAAGACGGCGAAGAGGTTGTAAGGGATGAGCCCAAGCAGGCAACTGTAACTTACCAGGCGTCTACTGAGGAGTTGTTTGAAGGCATTGACGTGGAAGCCTGGGAAGAAGAAAACAGAAGCGAAGTGCTTTACGGGGACTTTTATCAAGGGTCTGCTGCGGTAACGATGAATATCCGGCCACAGGGTGGAGCAACATTAAATGATTCAGAGTTAATAGAGATTTCAGGACAGGAAGTCCAATACCAATTCTTAGAAAGAGAGAACGGGAATTTTGTATTCATGTTGTTCGAAGCAGGAGGGGTCGGCTATTTCATCATTTATTTGTTAATTGACGGGCAAACAGAGGAAGATGCAAAAGGATTCGCTCAAGAAATCATTGATTCTTACTGATACAGTTTTCATCAAAAAAAGGCAAGCGCAATTTTTCTGCGCCTGCCTTTTTTGTCTTATAGCTCTGAACAGGAATTGCATTTAGTACCGTAGCATTCGTGCTGTTCTTCAATCTTTTCTCCACAAGTTGCGCATTGTTTCGGTGGCAGGTTCTTGAAAAATTCGACTACGTTCTCAATCATACATTCCAGCTCCTTTTTGTTATAGTACTGTCTTAATTAAACTTAGTGTATTATAACAGTTTGAAGAAGTCAACACTCAACCGTGAATTATTTTTAATTATCCGTTAAACTGAAAAGAGGAAACAAGCTAAAGGAGAGAGATTATGTATTTCGTAGACAATAAAGGAATCACCGATCCGCGCATCAACCTGGCCATTGAAGAATATCTGTTGAAGAATATGGATGTAGAGAAGGATCCGTTCCTGCTGTTCTATATCAATGAACCTTCAATCATTATCGGGAAAAACCAGAATACCGCAGAAGAAATCAATACGGATTATGTGGATTCCAATGGTATCCACGTCGTGCGCCGCCTGTCCGGCGGAGGAGCGGTTTATCATGATCACGGCAATTTGAATTATAGTTTCATCACGGTGGATGACGGCGAGAGTTTCCGGAACTTCCGTAAATTCACTGAACCGGTTGTAAAAGCGCTGAACGGCCTCGGAGTCAATGCAGAAATGTCCGGCCGCAATGATTTGATGGCGGAAGGCCGCAAGATTTCCGGCAATGCCCAATTTTCGACCCGGGGACGGATGTACAGCCATGGCACATTGATGTTTGATACGAATATTGAAGAAGTTGTTTCCGCTCTGAAAGTGAGCAAGGAAAAAATTGAATCGAAAGGCATCAAATCGATCCGCAGCCGTGTTGCCAATATTTCGGAGTTTCTCGAAACAGGGATGACTGTAATGGAATTCCGTTCTGAGATTCTGCATTCCATTTTCGAAGGGGAAGAAAACGTCAAACTTTGGGAACTGACGGATGAGGATTGGGAAGGCATCCATGAAATTTCCCGCGAGCGTTACGGCAACTGGGAGTGGAATTACGGCAAATCGCCGAAATTCAATGTGAAACATTCTCACCGCTTCCCTGTCGGCGGCATTGATGTGCGCCTGCAGGTCGAAAAAGGGCTGGTGGAAAACGCGAAAATATTCGGCGACTTTTTCGGAGTCGGTGATATAACAGAACTTGAAAACGCCATTACCGGCGTGAAGTACGAACGCAATGCGTTGGATGAGGCGATTTCCGATATGGACATCCCGAAACTTCTTGGCGGCATTACGAAGGAAGAATTTTTGAAATTAATTTATTAAGAAATAATGAAGAGTCTGCTTTTAAGCAGGCTCTTTTGTTAGAATGGAAAGAAAAAGGAAAGGAGGGTCATGTATGTCAGCACAACGGATATTTATCGTGGAAGATGATTTGAAAATTGCCGAAATGCTTGCGGAGACATTGCGGAAATACCATTACGAAGTGGAAACCGCCAAGGATTTCGATAAAATTCTGGAAGAAGCTGAAGCGTTTGAACCCCATCTGATTCTGCTCGATATCAATCTGCCATCCTATGATGGCTATTATTGGTGCAGGCAACTCCGATTGACCACCACTTGTCCGATCCTCTTCATCTCTGCCCGTTCCGGTGAAATGGATCAGGTTTTCGCTTTGGAAAACGGCGGCGATGATTTTATCACGAAACCTTTCCATTATGAAATCGTCCTTGCGAAAATAAGAAGCCATCTCCGCAGAGCCTTCGGGGAGTATGCGCTAAAACAGGAAGAACGTTCTGTCAAAGCAGGGCGCCTGACCTTGTATCTGGAGAGAATGGAATTGCATGTGAAAAATGAAGTCATTCCGTTGCAAAAAAAAGAAGCGACCATTTTAGGACTCCTATTGTCTCACTATCCAAAAGTGATATCCCGCGAGCAATTGCTGGAAGAGCTGTGGGATGACCAGGCGTTTGTTGACGAAAACACGTTGAACGTCAATATGACGAGAGTGCGCAAAAAACTGGCGGATTATGGTGTGCAGTCTGTTATTGAAACGGTCAGGGGAGCGGGTTACCGTCTTCTGATTGATGAGGGGGAACTGTAATGCTTCGCCTCTTTTTGAAAGAACATGCCGCTTATATGGTTTTTCAGGCTGTACTGGTCGCTTTTATCATGATCCTTTACTGGCTTGATGGTTTTCGCAACCTGGATACGGCCATCTATTCCTTTGTCATCAGCATTCTCCTGACCTCCGCATTTCTGGGAGCCCGCTATATCAAGCGCCATCGCTATTATAAAAAAATTACCGAAAATCCTGTCAAAATGGAGCACATGCTGCAAAAGGATGGGCGTTCGCCCGAGCAGATCCAAATGGACCTTTACCTTCAAAAACTCTATAAAGTTTATCAAAATGAAGCACAGGCCCTGTATGCGTCGCAAAATCGGCATCTTCAATTTATGAACCAATGGGTGCATCAGATGAAAACACCGATTTCCGTGATTCAGCTGCTGCTGCAGAATCCTGATGAATTGGATAAAAACAGTGTTGCCGAGGAGATTGATCGATTGAAAGCGAGTCTGGATACGGTCCTGATGAACGCCAGGCTGGATACGTTTGAGCAGGATATGCAAATTGAGAAAGTGGCTCTCCACGGATTGGCTGCAGAAATCATTACGGAAAACAAACGATTGTTCATTTCCAAACAAGTTTACCCCGTCATCGATGTGGACAAGAATTTCATCGTGGCCACTGACCGCAAATGGATGAAATTCATCCTGGGGCAATTGCTGACGAATGCCATCAAATACACGTTCGAAAAGGACAAAAAAGTATACATCACGGCCGCTTGCGACAATAGCCATATCCAGCTTGCCATTCGGGATGAAGGGCTGGGAATTCCTGCCACTGATTTGGGGAGAGTGACCAAAGCTTTTTTCACCGGTGAAAACGGGCGGAAAACTACAGAATCCACAGGAATGGGGCTTTATATTGCCAAGGAAGTCTGCAAGAAATTGGGCCACGAATTGCTCATCGAGTCGGCCGTGGGCCAGGGAACGACTGTATCCATCCTTTTTTCAAATCAGGATACAGTTCTACAGGAGGAAAAAAATGCCATTAGTGAAAATAGATGATGTGACCAAGGTATATGAAGGAAAAGTGACGCACCGGGCCATCAATCAACTGGGGTTTGAAGTTGAAAAAGGGCAATTTCTGGCAATCATGGGGCCGTCCGGCAGCGGCAAGACGACTTTGTTGAACCTCATATCGACCATTGACGACCTCACTTCGGGGCGCATTGAAATCGACGGCATCGACCCGCATGAATTGAGCAAGAACGATTTGGCTCTTTTTCGCCGGCGCAAACTGGGCTTTGTGTTTCAGGATTTCAACCTGCTGCAGATGCTGACGGTTGAAGAAAACCTGGTGCTGCCCTTGACGCTCGATTATGTGCCTTTGGAAGGGATGACGAAACGCGTTATGGAGATTGCCGACCGGCTCAGCCTGACGCCGATTCTCCATAAACGGCCCAATGAAATTTCCGGCGGGGAAGCCCAGCGCACCGCAATCGGGCGTGCGCTTATTCATAAACCGGACCTGATTCTCGCCGATGAACCGACAGGGAACCTGGATTCGAAAGCGTCACGGGAAGTGCTGGAATTATTATCCGCCATCAATAAAGAAGAAGGCGCAACGATCATCATGGTAACCCACGATCCGATCGCCGCCAGTTATTGCAACCGCGTCCTGTTTATCAAAGACGGCGAATTTTTCAATGAAATTTACAGCGATGAACGGCGCCAGACTTTTTATCAGCGCATCCTGAACGTTCTGTCTTTATTGGGGGGCAATGTAAATGACCTTTCGGCAGCTCGCTTACCATAATGTACTGCGCAATTTAAGGAGCTATGCCGCTTTTTTCCTTGCCAGTGTCGTCTCCGTCATGGTGTTCTTCGTCTATTCGATGTTCATCTTTCATCCATTATTCGAAGAGGAAGGCCTCGGAACTTTGGCAGTCCGCGGGATGCTGATTGCTGAAGTCGTCCTCTATATCTTTACGCTGTTTTTCCTGTTTTATTCGATGAGCGCTTTTTTGCAGGCGCGGTCGAAGGAATTCGGGGTATTGGTGCATCTCGGGATGACCAAAAGACAATTAAGCAAAATGATTTTCTTTGAGATGATGATCTTGGGCAGCATTTCGACGGCTGCCGGCATCGCTTTCGGATTTGTTTTTTCGAAGTTCTTTTTCATGATTGGCCGGGAAATCATGGAGCTGGAATCGCTGCCGTTATACCTTGACTGGAAACCATTCCTGTTGACGATCGGTGCATTTGCGAGCCTGTTCATCATCATTTCCTTTATCAGCGTCGGCTTTATCCGTACGAAGCGGGTGTTGAATTTGCTTCAGGGTTATTGGAAAGTTGAGGAGATGGGGAAGAGTTCGTATGTCCTGTCGGCGGCGGGCATCGGATTCCTGGTAATGGCTTATACGCTCGCGACGCTCGTTACGGATGAGACAGTTTATATGATGGCTTTCATCATACCGCCGCTTGCCACAATTGGCACTTATCTGTTCTTTACGCATTCGATCCATGCGCTGCTCAATCTTTTCAAAAAGAAAAAATCCTTTTTCTGGGACAAGACCAGATTGGTGTCCATTGCGGATTCTTCCGTTAAATTGAAAGACAGCGCGCAAATGTTCTTTATCGTGACCATCGTGTCGACCATCGCGTTCCTGACAGTGGGAACGCTCGCTTCGTTCACTTCCTATACCGGTGATTTTCGGGAATCGAATCCGCTGAGCCTGATTTATATTTCATTTGAAGAAAATCCGCAGGAAGCGGAACATATCAATCTGCTGGCCAATCAATTGGAGCGCAGGGGTTTGGCCTATGATATTGCGCCGCTGACTGTGAAACGGCAGACCTCGGAAGCGAGTGGCAACGAAGTTGATATTCTGCAGGCCTCGCAATTCAACCGGCTTGCGGCAGCGCTTGGCCACGAAGAAGTTGCACCGGGTCCAGGAGAAGGGATTTTTATCCCATATTCCCAGGAGTCACGGGCAGCATTGGATGTAACGATTACGGATACAGAGCTCGTTGAAAGCGGGGTTCCGCTTTTTATCGCAGAAGCCTATCCGCATATCATGTTTCCCAACCATACACTGAATGCCAACAGCATCATTGTCAACGACCAGGATTTCGCTGCAATCGATGAGCCGTTAGCCGGTTTTACCGAAGAACAGTCTTCGTTCACTTATTATGCCTTTGATGTGCCGGATTGGACGGCAACGCTCGGAGTCGGGAACGCCCTTTCCGATCAAATGGCAGAGGTTTTCGAAACAGCTGACTTTGGTTCGATCGCTTTTTACTTTGAAAATCCGGGCGAAGATTACCGCTGGTTCAAATCTTCATTCGCGCTGATGCTTTTCATCGGCGTGATGGTTGCGTTGGTATTCCTGCTGGCGGCCGGAAGTTTCATCTACTTCAAGCTGTATACAGGTTTGGAGCGCGACCGGAAACAATACGCCCTCCTGGTGCGGCTCGGGATGACTGAAAAAGAGCTGCTGAAAATCGTTAACCGCCAATTGGTGCCGCAATTTTTCCTGCCGTGGGCAATTGCATTGCTTCATAGCTCTTTCGCTTTCATTTCACTGCAAGTGGTATGGGATGAATTTGCCGAACTTTCCATTCTCGGGGAAATGGCCATCGTGCTGGCGGCCTTTACCATTATCCAATTGCTGTATTTCTACCTCATCCGCTGGCGCTATATAACTCATCTGCAGGCATCGTGATATTCACGGTGTCTGTTGTATTGTCTGAAGATTTATTTTATAATGAAGAAAGTGACGATTATGAATGAGTATTCATTCAATGGGAAAGAGGGATGCAAAATGAATTTAGTAAAAAGTGTTCACGAAATTGCCGGCCAAAATCCATCAAAAGCGGCCTATCATTTTATGGGGAAGGATACTTCCTACGGAGAATTTGAACAGACAGTGGGGAAATTCGCCAATGCACTGGAATCAATGGGCGTAAAAAAAGGGGATCACGTGGCGTTTCTGTTAAGCAATACGCCTCATTTCCTGATTTCGCTGTATGCGACAATGCGTCTTGGCGCAACAGCTGTGCCGATCAACCCGATCTATACGCCGGATGAAATCGCTTACATCGTCAATAACAGCGATGCGAAGGTAGTCATCGCGTTGGATGCATTATTGCCGCTTATTGAAAAAGCGCATATGGCATTGCCGGCTGTCGAATCGTATATCATCTGCGAAACGGACCCGTCAACCGGTGCCAAACTGGCGCAATTGCCGGAAGCTGTGAAAGGCAAAGTCCACGCATTCAGCAATATGCTGTTCAACGCATCTTCAGTAAACCTGCCAGTTGAAGTGGCTGAAGACGATACTGCGGTCATCCTGTATACATCCGGAACCACCGGCAAACCAAAAGGGGCGATGCTGACACACGGCAATCTATACTCCAACGCGCGGGATGTAGGCGAATACCTGAAGATCTCGTCTGCTGACCGTGTGCTCGCTACTTTGCCGGTCTTCCACGTGTTCGCATTGACAGTCGTCGTAAATGCACCGTTGATTCAGGGGGCTACAATTATCCTGGTTCCCCGTTTCAACCCGAAAGACGTATTCGATGCCATCAAAGCAACAAATGCGACAGTCTTTGCAGGCGTGCCGACAATGTACAATTTCATGTACCAGTATCCGGAAGCCAAGTCGTCTGATTTCGATTCCGTTCGGATGGCGATTTCAGGTGGTTCAGCGCTTCCAGTCGCTTTGCTCCATAATTTCGAAGATAAATTCAACGTCCGCATTTCTGAAGGCTACGGTTTATCCGAAGCTTCACCGGTTACTTGCTTCAACCCGATTGATCGCGAACGCAAAGCCGGTTCGATTGGCACGTCCATCATTAATGTAGAAAATAAAGTCGTTAACGAACTTGGCGAAGAAGTGGCTGTCGGGGAAGTTGGCGAATTGATCGTCCGCGGACCGAACGTCATGAAAGGCTATTACAAAATGCCGGAAGAAACAACTGCAACGATCAAAGACGGTTGGCTTTACACGGGTGATTTAGCGACAGTTGATGAAGAAGGCTATTTCTTCATCGTCGACCGTAAAAAAGACATGATCATTGTTGGTGGCTATAACGTTTACCCGCGTGAAGTCGAAGAAGTTCTATTCGCGCATCCGGGCGTGTCCGAAGCGGCTGTTGTCGGTTTGCCGGACGCAGATTTTGGGGAATCGATCAATGCGTATGTCGTATTGAAAGATCAGGTCTATACAACTGGCGACCTTCAGAAATACTGCGCAGAACATCTGGCGAAATACAAAGTGCCTAAGCATTTTGATATCATCGATGAGCTGCCGAAAAACACGACAGGCAAAATTCTGCGCCGTTCATTGAAAGAACAGGCGTTGAAACAACATTAAAAGAAGTGAGTATAACCCCCGGCAGTCTGCTGGGGGTTTTGTGGTTCCTATAATAATCAGTACTTCAAGGCTCTATTTAAATAAGGTGAACTAAAGAATTATCATGCTTATCCCGCATCAGCTCTTAAAGAGTAGCTTAGATATGGAGCAAAACAGCGAAGACGCCCAGGGGGCCAAGCGAAGTGCTGAGATCCACTCGGGCGATGATTCCGAGTTACTCAGGCGCAGAAAACCGTGCTCCTGCATCGCTGCGCTGCTTCGTCGCAAAGACTTAGCCTCGCAAGCGTCGGCTAATGTCTTCGAAGCTGTTTTGCGGAGTATCGATTATTAAAGAATATTAATTCAACCTATTTAATTTCGAAATTCATTGAAATTACTGACATTTTTCATTATAGTGAAAGAGTAAGTATTGCGAGAATCGAAATAGTTTCGAGGAGGAAATATAGTGGCTAAAAAAGCAGTGGAAATAAAAGACTTAACAAAATTGATCTCGGTAGCGGATCCGCACCTTTCACCTGACGGCACAGAAGCTGTCTTTATCCGCACGCATATCGATGAAGAAGACAATAAATACATATCGCATCTGTGGCACGTTTCACTGGAGACAGGCGAGTTGTCGCAATGGACATACGGCAAGCAGCGCGTGTCATCACCGCAATGGTCAGAAGACGGCAAATCCGTTGCATTCCTGTCAGACCGCACCGAAAAAAACCAATTATATATTTTGCCGGCCAAAGGCGGCGAAGCCCGCGACTTGACGGATTTTGAAAAAGGGGTCAACAGCTTCCGCTGGTCTCCGTGCAACAAGAAGATCTGGTTCGATGCGATGGTGAAAGAAGGCCAGACGTTCACGGACAAAGAAGAGAAAGATGAAAAGAAATTCCCGGAACCGTATGTTGTCGATAAGATGAAATACAAAATGGATGGCATGGGTTTGTTGCCGAAAGAATTTCACCGCCAGATCGGCCTCATCGACATCGAATCAAAGGAAGTCGAACAGATTACGGATGGCACCCATCATCATGGACTGGAAGCTGTGTCGCATGACGGCAGCAAGCTGGTCTACGGCGTGACGCGGGAAGAAAATCTCGATTTCGTCTTCCGTCAGCCGCTGTTCATCTACGATACCGAAAGCAAAGAAGAAACAGCACTCGTTGATGAAGAAGGTTATTTTGGCAGTGCCGTATTCTCCCATGACGATGCGCATATCGCTTATGTGGGCAGCACGCGCCACTATCAGAACGCCACGCACACGGAACTTTACGTCCATACGCTGGCGTCGAAAACAAGCATCTGCCTGACGGAAGGACTCGATATTCCAGTCGGCGATTATGTGGTTGCGGATCATCAGCAAAGTGCTGACGCACCAGGAGCTGTCTGGACGACAGACAACCATCTCTATTTCCAGGTGTCGACAATGGGCGATGTGCGCCTTTACTTCGCATCGCTTGACGGTGCAGTTTATCCGGCGTCTCCTGACATGGAGCATGTCTACGGCTACGATATCGCGCGGAACGGTGAATTCGCGCTTGCCGCGATCACCAATCCGGTGGATCCGGGTGAACTTTACCATTTGACGATTGCCACCGGCGACCGCAAAGCGCTGACTTCATTCAATAAAACCTATTTGGATGAAACGGAATTGGTTGCCCCTGAACTGATCATCGCAAAAGGAGCGAAAGACTGGGCTGTGCACGGCTGGTTGATGAAGCCTTACGGTTTTAAAGAAGGGGAGAAATATCCGCTCGTGGTCAACATCCACGGTGGCCCGCATGCGATGTATGCCAATTCATTTTTCCACGAAATGCAATTGCTTGCAGCGCGCGGCTTCGGTGTCCTGTATGTCAATCCACGCGGCAGCCATGGCTACAGCCAGGAATTTGTCGATGCAGTGCGCGGCGATTACGGCGGCGGCGATTACGAAGACATCATGAAATCGCTGGACGGTGCCATTGAAGCGAACAGCTGGATTGATACCGATCGCCTCGGCGTCACGGGCGGCAGCTACGGCGGCTTCATGACCAATTGGATCGTCGGCCACAGCAACCGCTTTAAAGCGGCAGTCACGCAACGGTCAATTTCCAACTGGATTTCGTTCTTCGGCGTTTCCGACATCGGTTATTATTTCTCCGAATGGCAGATGCAGGCGGATATGACGGATGTCGATAAGCTATGGCACCATTCTCCGTTGAAATATGCCAAGAATGTGGAAACACCATTATTGATCCTGCATTCCGAAAACGATTACCGCTGCCCGATTGAACAGTCGGAGCAATTGTACATCACGCTGAAAAGTATGGGGAAAGAAACGGAATTCGTGCGTTTCCCGGAAGCGGACCATAACTTATCCCGTACGGGCAAACCGAATCTGCGCTTTGCACGACTCGAGCAGATTGCCGGCTGGATGGAGAAATACCTGTAAGAAGAATAATAAGACAAAAGAGGCCGTCTGCTGAGCAGATGGCCTCTTTTGCGTTTCGGATATTTTATTTCCCCTTAAAGACAGGTTTGCGTTTTTCACCGAACGCGAGCAGCGCTTCGATGCGGTCTTCGGTTGGGATCGTCAATTCATAAGCTTTTCTTTCGATATGCAACCCGGTCTGCAGGTCTGCATTCATACCATTCTTGATGGCGAATTTTGCCTGCTGCAGGGCAATCGGGCCATTCGCCAGCATCGCATCGGCAAATTCACCGGTCACTTGTGCCAATTCTTCCGGCGGTGTGACACGTGTCACGAGGCCGTAGTCCAGCGCTTCAGCCGATTTCAGGCGGCGCGCAGTCAATATCAGTTCCAGCGCTTTCGACTCGCCGATCAAGCGCGGCAGCCGCTGCGTTCCGCCGGCGCCAGGAATAATGGCGAGGCTGGTTTCCGTCAGGCCGAGCAATGTATTATCCGATACGATCCGGAAATCACAGGCAAGAGCCAGTTCCATGCCGCCGCCGAATGCAAAGCCATTGATCATGGCAATGGTGGGCTGTGGAAGATTCTCGATCGCGGAAAAAATTTCGCCGATCTTGTAGATATTGCGTTTCACATGCTGGTCCGTCAATGTTTTCCGTTCCTTTAAGTCCGCGCCGACACTGAATGCCTTTTCTCCGGCGCCGGTAAAGACCACCACACGGATATCGGGATTGATGCGGATTGCCTCAACCACCTGGCCAAGTTCCATCAGCATATCGTAATTAAACGCGTTCATCGCATCCGGGCGATTCAATGTGATGAATGCTAAATTTTCTTTTTGTTCATAATGAATTGTGTCCATTTTCATCCCCCTTGTCTAATTTCCATCCTTTTAAAACATACCACTTTTTGGACTATTCCGCTATCAGTGCCTATAATGTAATATACAAGAGGAGGGACCCCGCTTATGAATCAGATTACTTTTATCCGTGTCATTCGAATCGTTTTTATGGCTGTGAAATTCTTTATGCGGGCAACGCTCTTCCAAAGACGCCATCGCGGCAATTGGAATCCGCTGGTGGAGGAGAAATGGAACAAACTTGTTACCGAAATGGCCAAACAATATAAGAGCCTCGCACTCCAATTGGGCGGTCTCATGATAAAATTGGGGCAATTCCTGTCGACGCGCGCTGACATCATGCCGCCCAGTTTTCTCGCTGAATTGGAGGGGCTGACGGACAGAGTTCCTTCCGTGGAGCGGGAACAAATCGTCGCAGTACTGGAGCGCGAATGGAACACACCGCATACCACGTACTTAAAAAATCTTTCTGAGGAAGCAATCGCTTCTGCATCGATAGGGGAAGTTTATAAAGGCATCATGAAAGACGGCAGTGAAGTTGCGATCAAAGTGCAGCGTCCGGGCACCAGCCGCATTCTGCGCGCCGATTTTCAGGCTGTGCGGATCGTCATCTGGCTGGCCCGCAAATTCACTAATTTTTCAAAGCAGATCGACTTTACGAAATTATATCTGGAAATGACCGAAACCATTGGTGCAGAATTGAATTTCCAGCAGGAATTGCAAAACGGCCGGAGCTTTGCCGAACGCTTTGATGAAATGGACGGCATTCAATTCCCGCGCTATTTCGAAGACCTGTCCACCCGCCATGTATTGGTGATGGACTGGATCGAAGGCGCACGGATCACGGATCTTGCCTTTATTGAAAAACACGATATTGACCGTTTTGAAATCTCCGAGAGGCTGTTCATCCTGTTTCTCGAACAGGTTCTCTACGGGGGGCAATTCCACGCAGATCCGCATGGCGGCAATATCCTGTTGAAGCAGGACGGTACAATCGTGCTAATCGATTTTGGGATGACGGGCATGATCCGGAAATCGGATTCGCAAGCGGTATTGAGGATCGCCGAAGGCATCATCTTTAAAAATTATGACCAGGTGCTGGATGGCCTGGAAGATCTTCGCTTCCTGCTGCCGCATGCAGACCGGGAAATACTGAAAGATGCCATCTCGCGGCTTGTCACGGCATATGAGTCGGACGAACTGATGGAAATGGACAGCTTCGTTGTCGAAAGATTGATGAAGGATCTCCAAAAAATTGTTCGTACGCAGCCGGTTCAGCTGCCTTCAGAGTTCGCCTTTTTTGGCCGCGCTGTTTCAATTTTTGTCGGCGTGCTCCATGTCTTGAATCCGAAAGTCGACCTGATGGCGCTGGCGCGTCCGCGTATTCTGGAATGGGCAGCATCGCAGAAGGAAGGCGAGAAAGTCTTCGGCAAAGGGGACGTTTTGCGCTGGATCCTCAATTCGACCGGCCCGCTCCGCGTTTTGCCGCAGAAAGTCATCAATTATCTCGAGGAACCGGAACGGATGCGCAATTATCTGGAAAATCGGGACGGCCGCATGCGGGAATATCGCCGCGATCTGCAGAGCAGAATGTTCGCCGGCATTTTCAGCATCCTGGCATTTACGGGGATTTCCATTTCCGTCTGGTTTTCAAACGAACCTTATCTGTGGCTGTCGTCCGGCGCCTTCATCGCTTCGCTGGTCGTTTATCGGTCTATAAAATAAAACCTCTGAGCATCTCGCTCAGAGGTTTTTTATGTTTGGCGTATTGCAATTCCAAAAATAGAGAGTATTATTATAAATAAGAACAAATGTTCCCTTATTTATTATCGGAATCACCTAACAATGGTTTGGATAGCGGGGCTGATTCGTGAAGGTGGTGAGGACATGCCTTTGATTCCGCAGGAAGAGATTGGCCATTTTGAAAATATGATATATCTGCCCATGGTATTGACTGTGCTGGAGCGTGACCGGCTGCTGTTCGAAAACGGTTCATTCAAATTGAAACGCCCCTACCTGGAAATGGTGGAAGGGGCGATCAGTCTGGTGCAAAAGGAATTGAAAGAAACCAAAATGCATATGCGCAAGCGCCAGATGAAAGTAATGCGGGGCGCTGGAGATGACACTTTTACCGAGTACGTGTTTTATCATGGAGGATATGAAGATCACCGGCGCTATTTAAATCTGCGTTTGCGCAACCGGGTAGAGGAACTGATCCGGCTGTATCTGTCAATGGCAGAGCTGAAAGCCTAATCTGAAGGATGCCGTGTGCGGATTGGCATCGGGCGCTTTGTCACATAAGTCAATTGCTGCTTATGCTGATTCTGCGCTTTTTTAAAATAGCGGCGCAAAGATCCCGCAAAAGAATGCTGGTTCCTCAATGCGATGGCTGAAACGTCCAGACAGACAGATTGTCCGTTGCTCAGGTAAACGATGCTTCCTCCGCATTCATCACTTTCAATCAGGTCGATCGCGTCGTAATTGAACCAGACCGACTCTTTATTTTTCGGTGAATGAGTGGGAAAGAAAATCAGTGGATTGCCATAATACTCCCCGATGATAATCGGAGGCTTGTGCTTCACGCCGATCGCTTTCTGTGCATAAAGCGTGGCGCTTTCAAGCGAACCGCGATAAAAAGAGCAGGATCCGGTAATCGTTTTATAGGCGGTTTGCTCAACAAGAAATTCACTCCGGTCTTCGAGTACCCGGGTTACGAGGCGCGAACCTTCCATATGTGGGATCAATGCGTATGTATTATTGCAAACTGTATAGGAAAAGGGATTGTAATTCTTTCGACCCATGCTAAAACACCCCCAAAATTTACTTTACTCTCCTTATTATAATAATAATTGGAAAATATACAATCTTTTTAATTGTTAAAATAAAATAAATTCTCATCGTTTGAATTTTCTAAATAATTATTGTTCTTTTTTAAAATTTAATGTATACTAATGAAAAGCATTCGGGGTGAGGTAGAATGGAAAACTATTATTCTTATGCTGATTTCATGAAGGCGATGGCCCAAACCAAGAAAATTTCTGAAGCGGAAAAATTGCTGAACGAGATTTATCTCGATCTTTTTCTTAAGCATATCCACCGTTCGCAACAGGAAGAGCAACTTATGAATCTGATAGATGAAGCCCTGGACTCGCACGACCGCAATGCATTCAATCGATACAGCCAGCAATTGCAGGCTTTGAAATGTGAAGAATCCTGATAAAAAAAGAAACGCTCACAGGAGCGTTTCTTTTTTTATGCCGCGAAATTATTTCGCAAAAAACATACGTTCGCTTTTTGTTAGGGGATTTTTAGGGCATATGATAAAATAAAGGTATTGAAAAACGGGAGGATTTATACTATGAAACAGGAATTTAATCTGCAGGCTCCGTATGAACCAGCGGGAGATCAGCCCCAGGCAATTGCCGAGTTGACGGAAGGAATTTACAACGGCAAGCGATTCCAGACATTGCTGGGTGCAACGGGTACAGGGAAAACGTATACGGTGTCCAATGTGATTCAGGAAGTGAAGAAGCCCACACTTGTCATGGCCCACAATAAAACATTGGCGGGTCAACTTTACAGCGAGTTTAAAGAGTTTTTTCCGGACAATGCTGTGGAATACTTTGTCAGCTATTACGATTATTATCAACCGGAAGCGTACGTGCCACAATCCGATACTTATATAGAAAAAGACGCCAGCATCAATGATGAAATCGACAAGCTCCGGCATTCTGCCACCTCGTCGCTTTTTGAGCGCGATGATGTAATCGTCATCGCTTCCGTATCCTGTATTTATGGACTGGGTTCTCCGAAAGAATACCGCGAACTGGTGGTGTCCTTGCGCAAAGGGATGGAAATTGAACGCAATCAGCTCTTGCGAAAATTGGTCGATGTCCAATATGAACGCAATGATATCAACTTTATCCGCGGTACCTTCCGCGTTCGCGGAGACGTGGTGGAAATTTTCCCGGCTTCGCGGGATGAAAGATGTCTGCGGGTCGAATTTTTCGGCGACGAAATTGACCGCATCCGTGAAGTGGATGCATTGACCGGTGAAATCATTGGCGAACGTGACCATGCCGCAATTTTTCCGGCTTCCCACTTCGTTACACGCGAAGAGAAAATGGTCAAAGCCATTGAGAACATAGAAGCGGAACTTGAAGAGCGGCTGAAAGAGATGCGCGCGGAAGACAAACTGCTGGAAGCGCAGCGTCTCGAGCAGCGAACACGCTACGACCTCGAAATGATGAGGGAGATGGGCTTTTGTTCAGGAATCGAGAACTATTCGCGCCACCTGACTTTGCGTCCTGCGGGGGCGCAGCCGTACACGTTAATCGATTATTTCCCGGATGACTTCCTATTGATAGTCGATGAAAGCCATGTGACGCTGCCGCAAGTGCGCGGCATGTTCAATGGTGACCAGGCGCGGAAGAAAGTATTGGTCGACCACGGTTTCCGTCTGCCTTCTGCAATGGACAACCGTCCGTTGACATTCACGGAATTCGAAGAGCATATCGATCAGGCGTTGTTTGTTTCCGCAACGCCGGGACCTTATGAATTGGAGCACACACCGGATATGGTGGAGCAAATCATCCGGCCGACAGGGCTTTTGGATCCGACCATCGAAATCCGTCCGATCGAAGGGCAGATTGACGATCTCATGGACGAGATCCGTCTGCGTGCCGAACGCAATGAACGGGTGCTGGTGACGACGCTGACCAAGAAAATGTCGGAAGACCTCACTGCTTATTTAAAAGAAGCGGGAGTCAAAGTGAATTATCTTCACTCCGAAATCAAGACGCTCGAGCGCATTGAAATTATCCGCGAGCTGCGGATGGGCGTCTACGATGTGCTCGTCGGCATCAACTTGCTGCGGGAAGGTCTAGACATCCCGGAAGTGTCACTCGTGACCATCCTGGATGCGGATAAAGAAGGCTTCCTGCGTTCTGAACGTGCCCTCATCCAGACAATGGGCCGAGCCGCACGAAATGCAAATGGTCAGGTAATCATGTACGCTGACAGAATAACGGATTCCATGCAAAAAGCAATGGATGAAACCACACGCCGGCGCACGATCCAGGCCGCATACAATGAAGAACACGGCATCACGCCGATTACCATACAAAAGAAAATCCGCGATGTTATCCGTGCGACAGTGGCATCGGAAGAAGCGGAAGAATATGTCTCCAAAGCGACGTCAGGCAAAAAACTCAACAAAGAGGATCGCCTGAAACTGATCACTTTATTGGAATCAGAAATGAAAGAAGCGGCCAAAGCGCTCGATTTCGAACGGGCGGCGGAACTGCGGGATACGGTGCTTGAACTGAAAGCGGAAGGATGATCGATTTTGAGAAATCAGGAAATCAAAATACAGGGTGCGCGAGCGCATAATTTGAAAAATGTTGATATAACCATACCGCGCGATAAACTGGTGGTAATGACCGGTTTATCGGGATCCGGTAAATCTTCTTTGGCTTTCGATACGATTTATGCGGAAGGGCAGCGCCGTTATGTGGAATCGCTGTCTTCTTACGCCCGCCAATTTCTCGGACAAATGGACAAACCGGATGTGGACTTGATCGAAGGCCTGTCACCGGCAATTTCGATCGACCAGAAAACAACCAGTAAAAATCCTCGTTCAACGGTTGCGACGGTTACGGAAATTTATGATTATATGCGCTTGATGT
Organism: Planococcus daihaiensis; assembly: GCF_049262615.1. Taxonomy (GTDB): domain Bacteria; phylum Bacillota; class Bacilli; order Bacillales_A; family Planococcaceae; genus Planococcus. The sequence goes on from NZ_CP175504.1 coordinate 2,707,882, forward strand.
ATGCCAGAGTCGGCAAAGCGATCTGCCCGAATCATGGCATCGAAATTTCCTCCCAGACCATCGAACAGATGGTGGACCGTTTGGTCGTTTATCCGGAGCGCACAAAAATGCAGATTCTGGCTCCGCTGGTCTCCGGCAGAAAAGGGACACACGCCAAATTGTTTGAAGACATCAAAAAGCAGGGCTATGTGCGTGTAAGGGTCAACGGTGAATTAATCGATCTCGATGACAATATTGAATTGGATAAAAACAAAAAACATTCAATCGAAGTGGTGATTGACCGCATCGTCATGAAAGAGAACATTGCGCCGCGGCTCAGCGATTCACTTGAATCCGCTTTGAGATTGAGTGATGGCAGAGTGCTGGTGGATGTGATGGAGCAGGAAGAATTATTGTTCAGCGAACATCACGCCTGTCCGATTTGCGGATTTTCGATCGGTGAATTGGAACCCCGTATGTTTTCATTCAACTCACCATTTGGCGCTTGTCCTGACTGTGACGGGCTTGGCCATAAGCTGGAAGTGGATCCCGATCTGGTGATTCCGGATTGGAGCCTGTCATTAAATGAACACGCCATTGCTGCGTGGAAGCCGACCAGTTCCCAATACTATCCGCAATTGCTGAAAGCCTTATGCAATCATTTCAAGATCGATATGGACGCGCCACTCAGTGAATTGCCGGAAGAACATATAAATATGATTCTCCGAGGTTCTGGAACTGAAAAAATCCGCTTCCGTTACGAGAATGAATACGGCCAAGTGCGCGACAATCATATCAATTTTGAAGGTGTCCTTTCGAATGTCGATCGGCGCTACCGGGAAACATCGTCGGATTATATCCGGGACCAGATGGAAAAATATATGGCGCAGCAAGCTTGTCCTGCTTGCGCCGGCCATCGCTTGAAACCGGAATCACTGGCAGTGAAAGTCAACGGACTCCATATCGGGAAAGTTTCGGAATTCTCGATTGTGGAAGCGGATGATTTTTTCAAAAATCTCGAGCTGTCGGAAAAAGATATGCAGATCTCTTTATTGATTCTTCGGGAAATCAAAGAAAGACTGGGTTTCCTGATCAATGTCGGCCTCGATTATCTGACACTGAACCGGGCGTCCGGCACGATGTCAGGCGGGGAAGCGCAGCGGATTCGTTTGGCTACCCAAATCGGGTCGCGTCTGTCAGGTGTCCTCTATATACTGGATGAACCGTCAATCGGCCTCCATCAGCGGGACAATGACCGGCTGATCAATACGCTGAAGGATATGCGCGATATCGGCAACACGCTCATCGTGGTTGAACACGATGAAGATACGATGCTTGCGGCGGATTATTTAATCGATATCGGCCCGGGAGCAGGAGTGCACGGCGGAGAAATCATCGCTGCCGGCACTCCGGAAAAAGTGATGAAAAACAAAAAGTCGCTGACCGGGCAATATTTGAGCGGCAAAAAATTCATTCCGCTGCCAGCGGAACGGAGAGCACCGGATGAACGCGCCATTTCAATCCGTGGAGCGAGCGAGAATAACCTGAAAGGCGTCGATGTCGATATTCCAATCGGTATCTTTACAGCAGTGACTGGGGTGTCGGGTTCAGGGAAAAGCACGCTCGTCAATGAGATCCTCTATAAGACGCTGGCCAGCAAATTGAATCGGGCCAAGATTAAACCCGGCAAAGCTGTTTCGGTGACAGGTTACGAAAAGCTCGAAAAAGTTATTGAAATCGATCAGTCACCGATTGGGCGCACACCGCGTTCGAACCCTGCGACATATACCGGCGTCTTTGATGACATCCGTGATGTCTACGCCAAAACAAATGAAGCAAAAGTGCGCGGTTACCAAAAAGGGCGATTCAGTTTCAACGTCAAGGGCGGTCGCTGTGAAGCATGCCGCGGAGATGGTATTATTAAAATAGAAATGCACTTCCTGCCGGACGTCTATGTGCCATGTGAAGTTTGCCACGGCAAGCGCTACAACCGGGAAACGTTGGAAGTGAAATACAAAGACAAGAACATCGCCGATGTATTGGCAATGACCGTGGAAGATGCCCATGCGTTTTTCGAAAACGTTCCAAAGATCAACCGGAAACTTAAAACGATTGTGGATGTCGGTCTCGGCTATGTCACGATGGGGCAGCCGGCGACCACTCTCTCCGGCGGTGAGGCGCAGCGGGTCAAATTGGCTTCTGAACTTCATAAGCGTTCCGACGGCAAGTCTTTCTATATACTTGACGAACCGACTACCGGTTTGCACGCGGATGACATTTCCCGGTTGCTGAAAGTGCTTCAGCGCATAGTCGACAACGGAGATACGGTTCTGACGATTGAACACAATCTGGATGTCATCAAAACTGCTGACTATCTGATAGACCTCGGACCGGAAGGCGGCGACAAAGGCGGAACCATCCTGGCGACCGGCACTCCGGAAGAAATCGCTGAAGTCGAAAACTCGTATACCGGCAAATATTTAAAACGGATCCTCGAACGTGACCGGGCACGAATGGATGCGAAAGTAAGCAAAGCCAGCCGCAGGAAAAAAGTAGCGAAATGAAACCTTTTCAGGCACCGAACGTATCAATAATAAGAAAAAATTTCTTTATAAACGAACGATGAGGAGGCCGCATTACATGCAAAGTGAAAAAGAACGCATATTGGATATGGTGGAAAAAGGCACGATTACGGCACGAGAAGCAGTGGAATTACTGAAAGCGATCGATGGTGGAGGCGGATCATCAAGAGATTCCTCATACGGCCGTGAAGATTACGGCCGACGGGATAAACGCGGGAAACGCGGATTATTCAGACCCGAAGATGTAGTCAAGAAAATATCGAAAAACGTTTCAAGAGACTTCTCGAAAAACGTTTCAAACGATATCAATGATTTTGGCGACCGGATGATGCAATTTATGCAGACTTCAGTCGGCAAATTAAAAACAATGGAATTTGATTCGCCATTTGGTGAAGCTTATCTCTTTAATGAGACGTATACCGAAGAGGGAACTGACATTTCTACGGTAATCGCCGATATTGCAAATGGCCAACTTGAAATTTATCCTTCACAGGATAATACGCTGCGGGCTGAATGCAGTGTGAAAGCATACCGTGCAGAAAATGAAGATCAGGCGAAGCGTGATTTCCAGGACAAATTCATCTTTATCGCGGACGACAACAAACTTCGCATCATCTCTGAATTGAAAACGACGCAGGTGAATGTGATTCTGTATGTGCCTGAAAAGCAATTTGACCAGGTCACTGTACGTTTATTCAATGGTGGCTTTTCCATGAAGCGCATTGATGCGTCCCTATTGAAAGTGAAGACGGCGAACGGCAAAATCGAATTGAAGAACAGTGAATTCGACGATGCGGAACTTGAAACAGCGAACGGTGCTATCCAGGTGCAGGACGTTAAAGGTAAAGTGCTCGAAACGGAAACATTGAACGGCCGCATTTATGTGGATGGCGATATTCAGACAATCGAGACGAAATCGCTTAACGGCAATGTGGTCGTTACTTCCCGTTGCAAAGAAGCGCGGAAAGTGGAAGCGAAAACTTTAGCGGGGAATGTGGAATTATACATTCCTTCCCACTTGCCATTAAAAGGGCAGGTATCGTCCAATCTTGGAAAAATGGACGTATTATTGGCCGACGTGGACCATGTCCATGAACAGGGGCAATTCATGCAGAAAACGGTCCGCTTCTCGAAAGAAGACGGAGCCGCAACTGCAGCGCCAATGCTCGTATATGGTGAAACCAAAACAGGATCTGTTCTGGTCCGCTACTTAACAATCGATTAAAACAATAAGAAAAGCGGGCGCATAATTTGCGCCCGCTTTTTTTTGTGAAATGATTGGTGTTAGAACAGAAAGATGAAAATACCGATTACGACCAGCAACGCGATGATAACGAAAATTCCGACGATCGTCATAAAAACACCAAAACCGCGCAGGCTTGAGAATTCATGAACCACGGCGATGGCTTTGGACGTAATAACTATCGACCAGATAGAAGCAATAGCTATCAACAAGGATAAAAGCAAATATGCACCAAGCGGAATGGAAGTGAAACTGAAATCCGCGGGTGCAGCAAAGAAACGCTCACCGTATATCAATACGTAGATAATTAATAGCGGCAAAATGAAAATCTGGGGAACCATCGTAGGTCCGATGGCGATTGCCATGTCACGCAGCTTGCCGTGGCCGCCATATAATTTCCCAATCAACGTATAAAGAAGTGAATTTATGCCCAAGTTCAGAAACCCACTGATGATCCCGGCAATCAATATGCCGACAATCCAGAACGCCAGTGACTGATCCTGGAACCAACCGGAATCCTGAAGCCCTGTGATGACTCCGCCGATTCCTGCAATGCTGACGAGGACCATTGAATAGCCCAGTTTACCGTTCTTGATAAATTGCCGGACCGTTTCTTTCGGCTGTGTCCAGACTGATAAAAAAGGATTTATTTCCATCGAATTCCCCCAACTTCAAGTCCATTGTTTAAAGCAATATTTTATATGTAAAATTGTACCATACCAATAAAAGAGAAAGAAGGGAGGAGTAAAGAATATTTCGAAGAAAAAACCAGCGGGCAGATTTGCCCGCTGGTTATTATGCTTTATCGGGATAAAGTTCCTGCAGAAAGCTGATCGAACGGGTGATCAATTGCTTCAGTACGTCCACATCAATATCATCCACCTTATTGATATAGACGCAGGCCTTGCCGGTAGTGTGCTTGCCGAAATCATTCAGCAATGACTGGCGCTCCTGGTCCCCGGTAGCAAAGTAAAGGGTGATTTTTGCTTTGCGTGGCGAAAATCCGACCAGCGCTGCGTCTCCTTCATGGCCTGTCGGGTAGATATAATGGTAGGAACCGAAACCGATAATGCTGGTTCCCCACATCTTCGCTTTGTAGCCGGAAGTTGTTTCGAAAATTTCCAGTAAGCGGTATGCATCTTCCCGCTTTTTAGGATTGTCGACGCTCTCAATGAATTCGATCACATCGGCATCCGTTTCCTTCGTTTTCTGCTCGTACATGAGAATCCCTCTTTTCATTGTATTGATCTATTCGGCGGTTGAACCCTCGGAATTCTTAATAATCTGTTTTCTTCAGTGTAACAGAATTGCGCCAATTATAAATGAAAGAACAGGAAAACGGGGCGCGTTTGCTTTAATTTGAAATTTTCCATGTTAAAATAATAACATTAATGCGTGAAAACAAACGGATACCAAAATATCCCGTGGTTCCCGCAAAAGAGAAATGAGGGGAAAAGATGGGCCAGGTAACAACAAAACAAGTAATGGATACCTTCGAACTGGAATTGATCAGTGGCGAAGAAGGCATCGGCCGTCATATACCAATCAGTGATATTTCAAGGCCAGGACTTGAAATGGCGGGATATTTTACCCATTATCCGGCAAACCGGGTGCAATTGCTGGGGAAAACCGAGCTGTCGTTCTTTGCGATGCTGGATGCTGCGGAGAGAAAAGACCGAATGATGAAGTTATGCACAGATGATACACCGGCAATTATCGTCTCACATGATGAGAAAGTACCTCAAGAACTAATTAATGCGTCTGCCAAACGGCATGTTCCGGTTTTGAGTACTCGCATGTCCACCACGCGTTTTTCGAGTTTATTGACGAATTATCTGGAAAGCCAATTGGCGCCAACCACTGCAGTTCACGGTGTATTGGTTGATATTTATGGCGTCGGCGTTTTGATAACGGGCAAAAGCGGTGTCGGTAAAAGTGAGACGGCATTGGAACTTGTCAAAAAAGGCCATCGCCTGGTTGCCGATGATTGTGTGGAAATCCGTCAGGAAGGTGAAAACACACTGGTCGGCCATCCGCCAAAATTGATCGAGCATCTATTGGAAATTCGCGGTGTCGGCATCATCGACATCATGACCTTATTCGGTGCCAGTGCTGTTCGGACTTTCAAGCGGATTTCATTGGTCATTGATCTCGAAATTTGGGATGCTGAAAAAACGTATGACCGCCTGGGGCTGGAAGAAGAAAAAATGCGCATCATCGACACGGACTTGACGAAACTGACTATTCCTGTCCGTCCGGGACGGAACTTATCGGTTATAATTGAAGTTGCTGCGATGAATTACCGCTTGAAGCGGATGGGTGTCAATGCAGCCGAAGAGTTCTCAAAACGGTTGGACGATGTAATTTCAATGGATACAAATTAAAGGAATAGGAAGGTGCACAAATGTTTTCAGTTTTAGGGACGATCGATCCGGTTGCTTTCAGTTTGGGACCAATCAGTGTTCATTGGTACGGAGTGATTATTGCAACGGGTATTGTAATCGCATTTTTAGTTGGCCAGCGCGAAATGGTGAAGCGCGGGCTTCACCCGGAATTTCTGACGGACCTGCTGATATGGGCTGTGCCGTTGGCAATTGTCGGCGCCAGAATTTATTACGTCATATTTGAATGGGACAAGTATCAGAACAATCCCGGCGAAATCATTGCGATTTGGAACGGTGGTCTTGCCATTCACGGGGCACTCATCATGTCGGTGATTGTTGCTTATATATTCACGAAAAAACGCAATACGCCATTTTTGAAAGTGGCGGATATTCTCGCGCCGAGCATCCTGATCGGCCAGGCAATTGGCCGTTGGGGCAATTTCATCAATCAGGAAGCGCATGGCGGAGAAGTATCGAGAGCATTTCTCGAAAGTCTTTTCATACCTGATTGGATCATCAATCATATGTACATAGATGGTGCTTATTACCATCCGACGTTCCTGTATGAGTCCATGTGGAGCCTTGTCGGAATCATCATTTTGCTCTTGCTGCGCAAGGTCAATCTGGTACGCGGTGAAATGTTTTTCTTCTATATGATCTGGTATTCGGTCGGCCGTTATTTCATCGAAGGAATGCGGACGGACAGCCTGTATGTAGTAGGGGACCTGCGGACTGCCCAATTGGTATCGATTCTCTTAATCATTATCGGTGTTGCGCTGATCATCTATCGCCGGGCAACGCTTAAGAATCCACCGAGATATCAAGACAAACCGCCAGAACAAAAAAAGAAGCCAAAAAAGAAAACGAAAAAGAAATAAAACCTCCAGCTAATTTACCAGACAGAAAGAAGAGATAAACGAATGTCAACATTGAAGAATGGTCTGAAGGCAGGCCTGCACACAACTTGGTCTTTAGGTAAAATCATTTTCCCCATCACGTTATTGGTGACAATGCTGCAATACACACCAGTTCTGCCTTTCATCATCGATTTGGTGGCGCCAATCATGGGGATATTCGGTTTAAGCGGCGACGCAGCGATTCCACTCGTTTTGGGAAATGCGTTGAATTTATATGCCGGCATCGCCGGTATTCTGTCGCTCGAATTGACGGTTAAAGAAGTGTTCATCCTGGCAGTCATGCTGTCATTTTCACATAATATGTTCATTGAAACGGGTGTCGCGTTGAAAGTTGGCGTGAAGTTGTGGGTGGTGCTGGTTGTTCGTTTCGGACTTGCGGCACTTTCCGGCATCGTCATCAATCTCGCCTGGCCGGGCGGCAATGAAATCGCGCAATACGGCTTTACGCCGGAAGTGGCAGCCGCACCGGAAGGGTGGCTCGCTATTTTCCTGCTGGGAGTGGAAAAGGCAGGCTTCGGCGTTCTGCAACTGGCGCTTATTGTCATTCCGTTGATGCTGGCCATCCAGATTTTAAAAGACACAAAATACTTACAGAAAATATCCAATGGCATGGGGCCGCTGACCCGATTGCTTGGCGTTCAGAAAAATGCTTCGGTGACATTGGCATCCGGCCTGATTTTCGGATTGGCAATGGGAGCGGGCGTGATGATCCAGGCCGTGCAGGAAGACGGCGTCAGCAAAAGGGATGCAACACTGGTCTTTATTTTCCTGGTGGCCTGCCATGCGATAGTGGAAGATACGTTGATTTTCATTCCGCTTGGCATCCCGATCTGGCCGCTGTTGGCAATCCGAGTCGTTACCGCGCTTGTGTTGACGATTTTCATCTCCTATCTATGGCGTAAATCCGAAGAAAACCGGAAGGAAGTGGTTTCCACATGACGAAGAGAATCACGACATTATTATTCGATTTTGATGGTACCTTATTGAATACGAATGAATTGATCATCCATACATTTTCAACCGTGCTGGATAATCATTTTCCCAATAGTTACGGCAGAGAAGACATCATGCAGTTTATCGGTCCCTCATTAAAGCAGACGTTCGAAACAATCGCACCGATGAGGACGGAAGAGCTGATCAAAGAATACCGCGAGCTAAATCTTGCGCTTCATGATGAGATGGTATCGGTTTATGATGGCGTCGAAGAAACTCTCCATCTGCTGAAGATGAGAGGGTTGAAGCTGGCGATCGTTTCCACAAAGAAAAGGAGCACGATTCTTCACGGACTTCGGCTTATGGGCGTATCCGAATTATTTGATACAGTCATCAGCCTGGACGATGTCGAAAATCCGAAACCTGACCCGGAACCAATTCTCAAAGCGCTGAAAGAATTATCGTCGAGTGCTGCGGAATCATTGATGATCGGGGATAATTCACACGATATCGAAGGCGGTAAAAATGCCGGCGTCCGGACAGCCGGCGTTGCCTGGTCGGCCAAGGGCGAAAAATTCATGGCGTCGCTTCATCCCGATTACATGCTCCAGCACATAAGCGATCTTCTCGAATTGGTGAAAGAGGAAACGGCATGAGAAGGACAGAGCGCCATTTTGTGACTGGTCCGAATTCACTTTGGCATATCTACAAGACCGTCCCTTTCTGGAAAGTTGCTAAAAATTTCATCGTTATTCAAACGGCACGTTATACACCGTTCCTGCCAATGAAAAATTGGCTGTACACAAATTTCCTGGGCATGAAAATCGGCAAGCATTCTTCATTTGCATTGATGGTGATGCCGGATGTCATGTTTCCCGAACGGATTATTGTTGGGGAGAATTCGGTGATCGGCTATAATACCACCATTTTGGCACACGAATACCTGATCAAAGAATACAGGCTCGGCGAGGTAATTATCGGCAATGGCGTCATGATCGGTGCGAACTGCACGATTTTGCCCGGGGTTACGATTGGCGACGATGCAATTGTTTCTGCTGCAACGCTTGTCCATAAGGACGTGCCGGCTGGCGCATTTGTCGGTGGCAATCCGATGCAGCTGATTTACACAGCCGAACAAATGGCCGCGCGCCAAGAGGAATCCCGCGAGCAATAGCTCACGGGATTTTTTTCTTATTTTCTTGACCTTCTGCAGGGAAATGCGCTAAAATAATAATTACTTTATTGCATTAGCGAACTAAAGTAAAATATCCAAAAATAGGAAGTGAATCCATGTTAATTCAAATGTTCGAAAAGCCGCTTGGCATGCGCGATGATTTTCCTTCTATTGTTAAAAGAAAATCAAAGCTCAGCGCAGCGGGTATACAGATAATGGAGCAATTCGGATATGAAATGCTGCAGACACCAAGTTTGGAGTTTTACGAAACGATCGGCAAGATATCGGCAATTTCCGATAATCAGCTTTTTAAACTATTGGATAACCAGGGACAAACGCTTGTCCTGCGACCGGATATGACTTCGCCGATAGCGCGGGTTGCCGCTTCGAAATTGCTTAAAGAAAAAATGCCGGTCAGGCTGGGCTATTATTCAAATGTGTTCCGCGCCCAATTGAGAGAAGGTGGACGTCCCGCAGAGTTTGAACAGATGGGCGTCGAATTGATCGGCGATGAATCCCTCTACGCAGATGTGGAAGTCATTCTTCTCGCTGTAGAAATTCTGCGCAAACTGCGTGTGGAGTCCGGCCGTATTGTCATTGGCCATACCCAGCTGCTGCAAGAGGTGCTGCGGGGGTATGGACTTGAAGAAGCCGTGGTTGAAAAATTACGCGCTGAGATGGTGGCGAAAAACAAAGTCGCTTATGAAAACATGGTAGAAAGTCTTGAAATCTCACCGAATTATAAAGAGTCGCTCCAAAAAATCATGAAAGCAACCCGACTGGAAGACTGGAAAGCGCTGGTCGATAACAGCGATGCAGTTCAGCTGTCATTATTCGAGGATATGGTCAAGCTAAAATCAATTCTTGACCGCAATGGCCTGGAAGAATTCGTCACTTACGATCTTTCATTCACCAGCCATATGACGTATTACACCGGCATGGTTTTTGAGGTTTACGGCGAAGGCAGCGGATTTCCGCTTGGCAACGGTGGGCGCTACGACGGTTTGATGAAACAATTCGGATTGCATGTCGGAGCGACGGGCTTTGGACTCCGTGTTGACCGTCTGCTGGAAGCGATGCCGGCTGAAGAAGATCAATCAGAGCAAACGCTGATTCTATTTAATGAAGAAAACGAGGAAAAAGCGCACGAAGCGGCGAAGAAGTTGAGGGAGACCGGTGTGACGGTGACACTTCAATTTGCTCCGGCGGTAAAAGCGCAAACTGAATTCAGCTCGCTATTCAGCAAGGTGATTCGACTGGACGGTGAAGAAAATGGATAAATTAACGATTGCGATGCCCAAGGGCCGCATTTTTGAAGAAGCGTATGAATTGCTGGTGCAGGCAGGCTTTGATTTGCCGGCGGAATTGGATGATTCCCGGAAATTGATCGTGGAAGCGCCAAACGAAGGTTTCCGGTTCATCCTGTCAAAACCGATGGATGTGCCTGTTTATGTGGAACACGGAGTAGCGGATATTGGCATTGCCGGAAAAGACGTCATGCTGGAGCAGGATCGGGATATCCATGAATTATTGGATCTGAATATCAGCCGCTGCTATATCGCGACTGCCGGATTGCCCGATACCGAAATGGACATGGTGACGCCGCGGATTGCAACAAAATATCCGGAAATTGCTTCCCAGTTTTTCCGTAGCCGCGGGGAGCAGGTGGAAATTATCGAACTTAACGGTTCGATTGAGCTTGCCCCGATGATCGGTCTGGCCGAGCGCATCGTGGACATTGTGTCCACAGGAAAAACCTTGAAGGAAAATGGATTGGTCGAATACGATAAAATTACAGATATCACTTCACGGCTTATTGCCAATCCCGTCAGCTATCGATTAAAGCAGCAGCGGATTGACGAAATCGTGGAGCGGCTTAGAAAGTAGGCGAAAACATGAGAATCACCCGATTGACTTCCGGCATCTCAATTAGGAGAACAGGCGGGAATGCTACTGAACAGCAATTACTGGCAGTGAAAGAGATCATCCGGACGGTCCGGGAAGAAGGGGATGCAGCGCTGTTCCGGTTCTCAAAAAAATGGGATGGCGCAGAGCTGACTGATTTGCGGGTCAGCCGCGAAGAAATGGACGCAGCAGTAAAACGTTTCGATCCGCAATTATTGAGCGACTTGACAGAGGCAGCCGATAATATACGGAAATATCACGACAACCAAAAGCAGGAAAGCTATAAAGTCACCCATGACAACGGCTCTTATGTCGGACAGCGTGTGACGGCCATCGACTCCGCCGGTTTGTATGTGCCCGGGGGAACCGCGGCATATCCGTCATCGGTTTTGATGAACGTCATTCCAGCCCAGGCAGCGGGCGTTCCGCGCATTGTGCTGATTTCGCCGCCTGCTGCAGACGGAACCCTGTCTGACGGTGTCCTCGCCGCAGCGCATATCCTGGGCATCGATGAAATTTACAAATCCGGCGGAGCTCAAGCAATTGCGGCACTGGCCTATGGCACGGAAGCGATTGCGCCAGTCGATAAAATTACCGGTCCGGGCAATATCTTCGTGGCGCTTGCGAAAAGCGAAGTCAATGGAGACGTCGCGATCGATATGATCGCGGGGCCGAGTGAAATCGCCATCATCGCAGACGACAGCGCATATCCGGACGAAATTGCAGCGGATCTGCTGTCACAGGCCGAACATGACCCGCTGGCGAGTTCGGTGTTATTGACGGACGATGAGAACTTGGCGAAAGCCGTGTCTCTTGAAGTGGACAAGCAATTAGAAGATTTGCCGAGGCAAGCGATTGCCCGGGCTGCCATTGACGGGTTTGGGGCAATTTATCTTGGGGAAACGATGGAAGAACTGATCGAAGCAGCCAATCAATTGGCTCCGGAGCATCTCGAAATTATGACGAAGGATGCTGTGGCAGTTGCCGAAAAGATCAAACACGCGGGTGCCATCTTCATCGGACGGTATTCGTCTGAACCGATCGGCGATTATTTTGCCGGCAGCAACCACGTTCTGCCGACCAACAGCACGGCACGGTTTTCGAGTGCGCTATCGGTCTATGACTTTTTGAAACGAACGAGTATCATCCACTACAGTGAGCAGGCCTGGCAGGACAATAAAGAAAAGATTGCCCGGTTGGCAAGGCTGGAAGGCCTGGAAGCGCACGCGCGCGCAGTGGAATCAAGGCAATGGGAAAAGGAGAGTCGAAAATGAGAAAAGCGGAATTGCAACGCAATACAAATGAAACGTGGATCGATGTATCATTCTCACTTGATGGTGAAGGAACTGCGGTGATTGATACAGGCGTGCCCTTTATGGATCATATGCTCGATTTATTTATCAAACACGGGATGTTTGATGCGAACATCAAAGCAGAAGGCGATACGCATATCGATGACCACCACACAACTGAAGATGTGGGCATCGTGCTCGGGCAGGCGGTCCGTGAAGCACTCGGCGACAAAAAAGGGATCCGCCGCTACGGCAATGCTTTTGTGCCGATGGATGACGCGCTTGCGCAAGTGGTCATCGACTGCTCAAATCGTCCGCACCTGGAATTCCGGGGAGAAATCCCGAACGACAAAGTCGGAAATTTCGACACCGAATTGGTCTATGAATTTTTATGGAAATTTGCGCTTGAATCCCGTATGAATGTGCATGTCATCATTCATTATGGAAAAAATACGCATCACATCATCGAAGCCGTTTTCAAAGCATTGGCACGCGCACTGGATGAAGCGACAATGATCGACCCGCGGGTCAAAGGTGTGCCATCTACGAAGGGGCTGTTGACATGATTGTCGGCATTATCGATTACGGCATGGGCAATTTGTTCAGTGTCGAACAGGCATTGAAAAAATTGGATTGCACAGTGATCTTGTCAGATGACCCCGAAACGTTGTTGGAAGCAGAAGCAATTCTGTTGCCGGGTGTTGGAGCTTTTCCGGATGCGATGGCGCTGCTCGATGCCAAAGAGCTATCGGGATTTATCCGGTCTCTGCCGGAAAAAGGTATTCCGTTAATGGGCATTTGCCTGGGGATGCAATTATTATATGAAGACAGTTCGGAAATTAGAATGACCGAAGGCCTTGGTTTGTTGAAGGGCAAAGTCCGCCGCTTTGAAAAGGGCACTTACCGTATTCCGCATATGGGCTGGAACAGGCTTGAGTTTTCAAAAATGCCATATTGGCTGGAGGATCTCCAAAGCGACACTCATGTTTATTTTGTGCATTCATTTTATGTGACGGATGCGGATCCGGAAGAAGTATTTGCGGAAGCGGAATACAGCAATATCGAAGTACCGGGCGTAGTCGGCAAAGGACTGGTCACAGGCATGCAATTCCACCCGGAAAAATCAGGCGATTTTGGCCATTATTTATTGGAACAATGGATCGCGAACGTCAGGAGGAACTCAGGTGAGCAAATTTCAACTATATCCGGCAATTGACTTGAGAAACGGCAAATGTGTCCGGCTGTTCCAGGGAGATTATAACCAGGAAACGATTTACGGGGATTCCCCTGTGGACATGGCGAAAAAGTTCGCGGAAGCCGGAGCGGAATGGCTTCATATGGTCGATTTGGACGGAGCAAAAGATGGCCGGCGCATAAATGACAAAGTTGTTATCGAGGCAGCCAAACTGGGCATGAAGGTTCAAGTAGGCGGCGGCATCCGCACGCGGGAAGACATTGCGCATTATCTGGACAATGGCGTGTCGCGCGTCATCATCGGCAGTCTCGCAATCCGTGAGCCGGAAATGGTGGTAGGATTCATCGAAGAATTCGGGGCGGACCGCATCGTCATCGGCATTGACGCGAAAGACGGAATGGCAGCAACGGAAGGCTGGACGGAAACTTCTGTGCAGCCGGCCGCCGAAGTCGCACGTTTTTTTGTATCAAAAGGGGCGCGCCATTTCATCTACACTGATATTGCCACGGATGGCACTTTAGCAGGTCCGAATATTAGAGCCAATCAACAATTGGTGGAAGACGGCACTGCGGAAGTGATCGTCTCCGGCGGCATCGGTTCATTGAAAGATGTACAGAACGTCAAAGCGGCGGCTGACACCAGTGCGATTGCCGGCGTGATCATTGGCAAAGCGCTGTACGAAGAACGCTTCACATTAGAGGAGGCTTTGTCATGCTGACGAAACGAATTATTCCTTGTTTGGATGTGAAAGAAGGGCGTGTCGTCAAAGGGGTCAGCTTTGTAGAGTTAAAAGACGCAGGTGATCCGGTGGAATTGGCGCGTTTTTATGATAAGCAAAGAGCCGATGAACTGGTGTTTCTGGATATTTCCGCATCGCACGAAGGAAAAGAGACGATGGTCGAAGTGGTCAAAATAGTTGCCAGCGAATTGTCGATTCCCTTCACTGTAGGCGGAGGAATTCGCACGCTTGAAGATATGAAACGGATGCTGCGCGCCGGTGCGGATAAAGTTTCGCTTAATACAGCGGCGCTTGACCGCCCGGAACTGATCAAAGAAGGAGCCGATTTCTTCGGCTCGCAGTGCATCGTGGTGGCGATCGACGCCAAATGGAACGGTGAGAGCTGGGATGTCTATACTCACGGCGGACGCAATAAAACCGAGTGGGACGCAGTGGAATGGGCAAAGCGCAGCGTTGAACTTGGCGCTGGTGAATTGCTGCTGACAAGCATGGACAAAGACGGTTCGAAAGACGGTTTTGACCTGGCGCTGACAAAAGCGGTAAGGGATGCGGTGGAAGTTCCCGTCATCGCAAGCGGCGGCGCGGGCAGCAAGGAAGATTTCCAGGAAGTATTCGAACAGGTGGATGCAGACGCTGCACTTGCTGCATCGATTTTTCATTATAAAGAAACGAGTATTGCAGAAGTGAAGGATTATTTGCGAATCGAAGGAGTGAATGTAAGGTGACAGAATTGAAATTTGATCAGGATGGGCTCGTACCTGTCATAATACAGGACAGCGAAACAAAACAGGTACTAACGCTGGCATATGCCAACGAAGAAGCGCTTCAGAAAACGATGGAAAACGGAGAAACCTGGCTCTTTTCAAGAAGCCGCCAGGAATTATGGAACAAAGGCGCGACCAGCGGCAATACACAGAAAGTTGTTTCAGTACAAGTCGATTGTGATGGCGACTCGGTCATCTACGAAGTGATTCCAAACGGACCGGCGTGCCATACAGGGGCACAATCCTGCTTCGGCGAAACGATTTACGGTGAACGGAGCGAGTCGGCAGGGGATATGCTGGAAGAATTGAAAGGATTGATCCAGAGTCGCCACAGCGAAATGCCGGTAGGTGCATATACCACGTACCTCTTTGAAGAAGGGGTCGATAAAATCTGCAAGAAAATCGGCGAAGAAGCGGCTGAAGTGATTATCGCCGCGAAGAACCGCGATACACAGGAACTGTCGATGGAAACCGCCGATCTCTTCTATCACGTCATGGTGTTATTGCAGGAGCAAGGCGTCGATTTGGATCAGGTAATGGCAGTTCTGAAAGAGCGCCACCAGACAAAAACAGCAGGTAAATGAGCTCCGAATATGCTATAATTATAGGATATTAAAGTCAAGGGCGGCTATGGTCGATCCTTATACTTTTGCGGAGGCTTATTTTGGAGAATAAAAAGAAAAACAATTATGAGAATGTCCTTTCATTCATTCCGACAGGTGAATATTATTACAAGAAAGCGCTGAAGGAATTGCAGCGTGAAAATTACCCGAAAGCCCATAAGTATCTGCAGCGAGCGACGGAATTGAGTCCTGAAGATCCGCTGATCATGATGCAATTTGGCATTGTACTGATGGAAATGCAGGAATTTGAACAGGCAATGGACGTGCTGCGGACAGCCAGAGAGCTGGATCCTGAAGAGACGGACATCCTGTTTTTCCTGTCAGAAGTGCATGCACATATGGGCTTATTTCTTGATGCACGGAAATACGCCAAGAAATACGTCGAGACAGATGTGCACGGCAAGTATGCGGAAGAGGCGATGGAAATCATCGATTTTGCCGAACAGGAAGACTGGCAGCTGCTGGACGATGAAGGCGAAGCGCAGGACAGCGAATATTTCTATCAGCAGGAAAAAGCGCGTCGTTTGATGGAGCAGGGCAATTTTACCGATGCCATCAAGATGCTGGAAGATCTGATCGAGGAAAAGCCAGACTTCTGGGGAGCCCATAATAATCTGGCACTCGCTTATTTCTATATCGGAGAAACAGAAATGGCCAAAGCTTTGCTGCATGATGTGTTGAGACGCAATACCGGCAACCTTCATGCGTTGTGCAATTTGGCGGTTTTTCATTATTACGAAAAGAACGAAGAGCTGGAAGATATTTTGGCGCTGTTGAAGAAAATTCAGCCTTATGTGTTCGAACACCGTTATAAATTGGGAGCGACCTTTGCGCTTGTCGGCAAGTATAAGGAAGCCTATCGCTGGCTGAGAAGTTTGCAGAAGCGGGGCTTTGATGGCGATCCTGCGTTTTATTTCTGGTTGTCGCATGCGGCTTACCATTCGAATCATGAAGAAGTTGCCAAGCAAGCCTGGAAGCAATTGACCGCGATGGATCCGGGCAAGGAAGGTTATGAGCCATGGCAGGAAGACATAACAATGCCACATTCCGATGCATTGGAACATGACCGTGATTATCTTGTGGAGAAATTGGATCATCCCCATAGAAGTGAACGCTTGTTTGGCATGTTCCTGTTGAGCAAATCTTCGCATAAGCAGGAAATCATTTCCCATCCGAAATGGTTGAAGAGCGATCAGCCAACCGTTATTGAGACGTTTATGCTCGGCTACGCTCTTGGCCATCCCTTCAAAGAAACGGTTCCTGAGGAACGGGCATTTCTGCGGGCGATGGCAGTGACCGAAATCCTCTATGAAAAAGAAGGCATGGTGACCCAGCAAGGTTCTTACGCTTTTCAAATGTGGTTTATGCTGGTGGATAATGCATTCCAAAGAAATTACACTTTCAAGAATCCGAACGCTTTGGCTGCGGCGATCGATTATATGGTGAAATCATCCAGAGACAGCAGCATCACAAAAAAAGGGACTGCCGAGCAGTTTGGTACCACCCCAGCAACCCTGACGAAGTATATAAGCGAATTAATTGAATTTCTTCCATTATTTGAATCGTAAGCATAAAAGTTGATGGTTGACGTGGAATCTTATACGATTTAGCTATTGAAGGACAGGAGGACACGTACATGACAGAAGCTGATAAAATTTATGACGTAATAATAATTGGTGCCGGACCTGCGGGCATGACGGCAGCCGTGTATACCTCGCGTGCCAATCTATCGACATTGATGATTGAACGCGGAATACCAGGCGGCCAGATGGCCAATACGGAAGAAATCGAAAATTACCCAGGGTTTGACCATATTCTTGGACCGGACCTATCTACAAAAATGTTCGATCACGCCAAGAAATTTGGGGCTGAATATGCCTATGGTGATGTAAAAGGAATCGTCGACGGCGGGGAATACAAAACAATTACTGCCGGTTCAAAGGAATACAAAGCAAGAGCGGTTATTCTGACGACAGGTGCCGAATATAAAAAAATGGGCATACCGGGTGAATCGGAACTTGGCGGCCGTGGCGTCAGCTATTGCGCAGTTTGCGACGGAGCTTTCTTTAAACAGAAAAATCTGGTGGTAGTCGGCGGTGGCGATTCGGCAGTAGAAGAAGGCGTATATTTAACGCGTTTCGCTGACAAAGTGACCATCGTCCACAGAAGAGACGAATTGCGTGCGCAAAAAATCATCCAGGACCGTGCTTTCGCCAATGATAAGATCGACTTTATCTGGAGCCATACGGTGAAGGAAATAAAAGGTGAAAACGGCAAAGTTGCCGGCGTCACCCTCGTTTCCACTAAAGATGGCGTTGAAACAGAAAAAGAAATCGATGGCGTATTCATCTATATCGGTATGCTGCCATTGACGAAACCATTTGCCAATTTGGGTATCCTGAACGCCGAAGGCTACGTTGTGACAAATGAAGAAATGGAAACTGCGGTGCCGGGCATTTATGCTGCAGGAGATCTTCGCGATAAAACATTGCGTCAGGTTGTCACTGCGACCGGTGACGGAAGCATTGCCGCTCAGGCAGCACAGCACTATATTGAGGAATTAGTTGAGAGAATTGGTCAAAAGAGTTTAATTTAATGCTATCTTAATGTATCTGTAATACTTTTGACATGTGAAAGAGGTATAGTAAGAATAGTAAATTGACCCCCTTTTTATAGAAAGTTTGAAAGGCTGTTTCCCGAATCATTCGGGAAGCAGCCTCTTTTTTTGTGCAATTAATAAAGGCTACATAATTTAAAAAATATTTCCTAATAACCGATATTCCGCAAAACAGCTGCGCTTGCCTGGGGGCTTGCGCTGAGCTAACTCGGTCTCGTTTCACTTCGCCCGAGTGGATCTTGCACTTCGTCGGCATCCGCCTGCTCCCCATGGCGTCTTCGCTGTTTTGCTCCATATCTCTTTTACTCTCACAGCGCCGGTGTGGCTCAGGAGCAGGCGAATGCCGACGGAGTAAAAGATGAGTGCTCTTCGCGGCTTATTGTGGGAGCCAAGATGTGCCATACGAAAATGGCACCTCCTTTGCGACGAGCTTGCGCAGGAGCATAATTTTTGCGCTGTTCATAGCGGTGAAGCAGTATAGAAATATAAATTCTTTAGTTCGGTTTATATACATTTTTCTTTCTTTGCATGACACGCCAGGATAGATGTATAATGGAAGAAGTTTAAAACAGATGCGGAGTGTCGAGTGTGCAGCGAATCGCGAATTTATTAATTATCAAAAATGGTCAGGTCTTATTATTGAAAAAACCCCGACGCGGTTGGTATGTGGCACCCGGCGGGAAAATGGAATCCGGAGAATCGGTGTATGAAGCAGCAATCCGTGAATTTACGGAAGAGACGAATACAGAACCGATCGGCACCCATATCAAAGGAATCTACACAATGATGATTGAAGACGAAGGAAAGACAGTCGATGAATGGATGCTTTTCACTTTTATCGCCACTGATCTGAAAGGAACCCCTTTTGTTGAAACGCCTGAAGGAGTGCTGGAATGGCATCCTGTAGAGAGCTTGGCGACTTTGCCGATGGCTGATGGCGACCGGACCAATCTTCTGTTTGCAACCAACCAGGCTGGTGTGCAATTCGGCACCTTCCATTACACGACAGAATTTGAGTTGCTGAAAGAGCAGATACAAATTTCAACAGAAGAGGTGAATCGCCCCCATGGATAATAAAGTAGAAGAAACTGAGTTAATCGTAATCACCGGCATGTCAGGTGCCGGAAAAACAGTGGCGATTCAAAGTTTTGAAGATCTTGGATTTTTCACCATAGACAACTTGCCGCCGGCGCTGCTGCTGACATTTATCAAATTGATGCGGGATTCCGGGAAATCGATGAAACGCGTTGCCGCAGTTATGGATTTGCGGGGAGGCGACTTTTTCGACAGCCTCGTCGATGCCATTGACAATTTGTCAAAAGAGCCGAAAGTGTCTGTCACCATCCTCTTTTTGGATGCGGACAACCAAACTTTGGTCAGCCGTTATAAAGAAACCCGGCGTTCACATCCGCTATCACCGGGCGGGCTGGTACTCGGTGGCATCAAAAAAGAACGCGATATGCTGATCGACCTGCAAGGGCGGGCGAAATACATTTACAACACATCACAAATGAGCCCACGTGAGCTGAAAGAGAGAATCATTTCGGATTTTTCAACAAACACCAGCAATGTTTTTACCGTAAACGTGTTGTCATTCGGCTTTAAGCACGGCATTCCAATCGATGCCGATCTGGTCTTTGATGTTCGCTTTTTACCGAACCCCTATTATATAGAAGAACTCAAACCGCTTTCCGGTCTGGACGAAGCTGTTTCGAGTTATGTGCTCCAATGGAATGAAACCCAGATGCTGATCGAAAAACTGACAGATCTTCTCCAATTTATGATTCCCCGGTATAAGAACGAAGGCAAAGCGCAATTGGTCATCGCCTTTGGCTGTACCGGCGGCCAACATCGTTCAGTCACCTTAGCTGAGTATTATGGCAAGTTATTTGCTGAAAATAATAAAACCATCATTACTCATCGCGACGTCAAAACGAGAAAGGACTGAGTGCATGGAAAACAATGGCCAACGGAAAAAACTTGTCATAATTGGAGGAGGCACTGGATTGTCCACCCTATTGCGGGGGCTGAAAAAGCTCCCGTTGGATTTGACTGCCATCGTCACAGTAGCGGACGACGGCGGCAGTTCCGGAAGGTTGCGCAATGACCTGAATATACCGCCACCAGGCGATATAAGAAATGTCATGGCGGCATTATCCGATGCTGAACCACTGGTGGAGGAAATGTTCCAATACCGTTTCAGCAAATCCATCGATCTCGGTGGACATTCATTGGGCAACCTGATGCTTGCGGCATTGACGGATTTGACAGGTGATTTTTCACATGCGGTTCGGGAAATGAGCCGGGTCATGAATGTCAACGGCACAGTCATTCCGGCCGCCAACCAATTGGTCACCCTCAAAGCTGAATTTGAAGATGGCACCATTGTCAGTGGAGAATCAAAGATTCCGAAATATTTGCAGCCCATTAAACGGGTATTCATTGAGCCCACGGATGTAAAACCACTGCCGGATACTGTCATGGCCATTCGCCAGGCAGATATTATCGTCATCGGGCCGGGATCACTTTATACCAGCATTCTGCCGAATTTATTGGTCAAAGATATAAAGAAAGAATTATTGGCAGCCAAAGCGAAAAAGATTTACATTTGCAATCTGATGACGCAAGCCGGAGAAACCTATATGTATTCGGCTTCCGATCATATACAAGCGTTATACGATCATGTCGGGCAGCCGTTCCTCGACGCAGTGCTGCTTGATAAAGCGGAAATGCCACCGATTGTGGTCGAACTTTACAAGCAGGAAAGGGCAATGCCGGTAGCATATGATGCAGAACGGCTTGCAGCGTTGGGCTTGGAAATTCACCGGGAAGATATTGCCAGTATATTCGAAAATGCTGTTCGCCATGAACCGAAAAAAGTGGCGGAATGGCTCTTTCAATATGCCGGCGGCCAATTAAAAGAAGATTCTGAGCTTCGGTATTTCTGAATGCTTGAAAGGGGTGAATAAAATTGTCTTTCGCTTCGGAAACAAAAAAGGAAATGACACAAGTGGAAGTGGATGAATGCTGCGGTAAAGCTGAATTATCCGCTTTGATCCGAATGAATGGAACTTTATCATTTTCCAGCAGGCAATTGAGCGTCGACATACAGACAGAAAACGCCGCCATTGCCCGCCGCATCTATACACTCTTAAAGCGTTTTTACCCGCCTTATCCGATCGAGTTGCTCGTGCGAAAAAAAATGCGGTTAAAAAAGAATAATATTTATATTTGCAGATTAAGGGACGGTTCCAAGCATGTATTGGAAGATTTGATGATCATCACGGAAGGTTTCCAGTTCCAGCAGGAAATCGTCAAATCATTGATTGAAAAGACGTGCTGTAAACGTGCATATCTGCGCGGGGCGTTCCTGGCTGGCGGATCCGTCAACAACCCGGAAACATCGTCATACCACCTGGAAGTCTATTCCTCAGATCGTGATCACGCGGATTCATTGACTGAACTCATGAACCATTTTCATCTGAACAGCAAAACGATTGAGCGCAAGAAAGGCTTTGTCACTTATTTGAAAGAAGCGGAAAAGATATCCGACTTCCTCAGCATCGCCGGCGCCCATTTGGCATTGTTGAAATTCGAAGATGTGCGAATCATCCGGGATATGCGGAACTCGGTAAACCGGCTCGTCAACTGTGAAACCGCCAATCTCAATAAAACGATTGATGCGGCGCTGCGGCAAGTGGAAAATATCCGATTCATCGATTCCGTCATAGGAGTGGAACAGCTGCCCGATCGCCTGCGTGAAATTGCCAGGCTGCGCGTTGAGTATCAGGATGTTACACTAAAGGAGCTCGGTGAAATGGTGTCAACCGGGAAAGTCAGCAAATCCGGTGTCAATCACCGCCTTCGGAAGATTGACGAAATTGCCGAATCATTAAGAAAAGGCGAAACGATCGGCGGTTAAAAACCGCGGTTCTTTCATATATATTAGTACAGTCAATTTTCTGAGGAGGATATGCATGGTCGAAAAACAAGTGAATGTTCAATTGAAATCAGGCTTACAAGCAAGGCAAGCTGCATTATTCGTTCAAGAAGCAAACAGATATAATTCGGATGTCTATCTTGAAAAAGAGGAAAAGAAAGTGAATGCAAAAAGCATTATGGGCATCATGAGCCTCGCCATCAGCAAAGGCACGTCCGTCACCATTTCAGCAGACGGTTCCGACGAGGAAACTGCAGTCGAAGCATTATCGGCTTTAATCGAAAAAGAAGCATAAGAAAACCCCGCAGCTCACATGAGCTGCGGGGTTTAGCTATACATTTTAACTTTAGATATCTTCTTTCTTATGTTGCGGCAATTTGCTGCGTGTGATGATCTGATCGATCAATCCGTATTCCAGCGCACGTTCCGCTGTCATAAAGTTGTCGCGGTCTGTATCTTTCGAAACGACATCAAGAGTCTGTCCTGTGCGATCAGCTAAAATTTGGTTCAACTTCTCGCGAAGGTGCAAGATGCGTTTTGCGGCAATCTCGATTTCCGTAGCCTGTCCCTGAGCACCGCCAAGTGGCTGGTGAATCATGACTTCTGCGTTCGGAAGTGCGTAGCGTTTGCCTTTTGTGCCGGCAGCCAATAGGAATGCTCCCATTGAAGCGGCCATACCGATGCAGATTGTCTGAACATCCGGGCGGATGAACTGCATCGTATCGTAAATTGCCATACCGGCTGTGATGCTGCCGCCAGGGCTGTTGATGTAGATCGAAATATCTTTTTCAGGATCTTCCGCTTCCAGGAATAGAAGCTGTGCAACGATGGAGTTTGCCACGTTATCGTCGATTCCGCTGCCCAGCATGATGACACGGTCTTTTAAAAGACGCGAATAAATATCATAGGCACGCTCGCCTCGGCTCGTCTGTTCAATTACTGTTGGAATTAAATTCATAGAAAATCCTCCTTGTGTAAGTGATAAGATTCCACACTGAAATACGTTTCAGTTGTAATATTATCATACACATCATGGTCAATGAAGGTCAAATCTAACGAATTAAAAAAATCAACTTGATATGCACCGGTATATTTTGTATACTGGTAAAGTCGCTAAGATAGAAACGCCCTCGTAGTGTAATGGATAACACCCAAGATTCCGATTCTTGTAATGGGGGTTCGATCCCCTCCGAGGGCATATGTCACCAACCCGCTTTGCCAATTGATGGCGGAGCGGGTTTTCTTTATGGATTATTTTGTGAAATAATTTTATAAATTGGACTAATGAAATATGATTTAAATTTCGCTTTGGAGCTATGGACAGTGCAAAGATTATGCTCCTGCGCAAGCTCGTCGTAAAGGAGGCGCTATCTTCGTTTGGCGCACCTTGTCTCTCCCAATGAGCCGAGAAGACCACTCGTCTTATTTCTCCGTACGTATTAGCCTGCTCCGGAGCCGCGCCTTCGGTGAAAGAATGGCTAAGATATGGAGCAAAACAGCGCAGACGCCATGGGGACCAAGTGAAGTGCTGAGATCCACTCGGGCGAAGTGAAACGAGACCGAGTTAGCTCAGCGCGAGCCCCCAGGCAAGCGAAGCTGTTTTGCGGAATATCGATTATTAACATAATCCAAAAAGAAAGAAGGCCAACGATGCTGACACTTTACACACGACCGAATTGCCCGCTATGCGAAGAAGCGAAATTGATGCTGAATCTGGTCCGGGAAGATTTTCCGGTAGACTACACGGAAGTTAATATAGAAGAAGATGAAATCATCCATGAGAAATACATGCTGATGATCCCCGTCCTGGAGCGGGAAGGCAAGATCCTGTTATACGGCAATATCGGTTATGCCGAACTTTTGGAAGCGTTGGATTTCTAACGCTTCTTTTTTATTGCATTACTCTTAATTATTAGGTAGAATGAATTTAGTGGGACAGAAAAATAACTAGTGGGATAAATTTTGTCCAACTGGAAACGGAGTGAATGTATGGATGCATTATCATCAGCACAAAATAAGCTGCTGCCTGAAATGTCCGAGCTCCTGAAAAAACGTTATCAGATTCTGCAGGCAATTAACCAGGAACAACCGGTCGGCCGGAGAACTTTAAGTGAATACTCCGGGATGACCGAACGTGATATTCGAAAAGAAACAGACCTTTTACGCGAACAGCGATTGATCGAGATGAAAACTGCCGGCATGGTGATAACCAAGCAGGGAGAAGAAGTGCTCGATTCATTAAAATCCTTTATGCATGAATTGACGGGGATAGCTGATCTTGCAGAGCGGTTGAAACAACATCTGGGAATTTCCGATGTGATTGTAGTACCTCTCGACTCTGACAAAGCAATCTCTGTGAAAAATCAGATCGGAAAAGAAACTGCACGGCTCCTTGAGCAGCATTTTGCTGCTCAGCCAAATGTTGCGGTGACCGGGGGCAGTACGATGGCCGCAATCGCCAAAGAACTGAAGGGGGAGAAATCCTACCCGGCATTGAAATTTATTGCAGCGCGGGGCGGCCTGGGGGAAGATGTTTTGCACCAGGCGAATACCATTGCCTCGGCTTTTGCAGGGAAAACCGGAGGGTCATTTAAAACGCTTTACCTACCGGATCACTTAAGTGAAGAAGCCTATACCATGATGATGAAAGAACCGCTCATCAAGGAAATGATGGATTTATATGAACAAACCGATTTGGTCGTGCACGGCATCGGCAATGCGCAAGAAATGGCGGTTCGCCGCCAGTCGACTTCCGAGGAAGTTGAGAAGATTACAGAAGGCGGCGCTGTCAGTGAAGCCTTCGGATACTATTTTGACGCAGAGGGCAATGTTGTTTACCGCATCCGTTCCGCGGGAATTCAATTGGAGCAAGTGCAAAAAGCTCCGGCCATCATCGCAGTCGCCGGTGGGCGCTCGAAAGCGATGGCAATTCTTTCATATTTCAAAAATGCACCGAAACAAACAGTGCTGGTCACGGATGAAGGTGCAGCAAGAGAAATTCTGGAACTTAACGAAAACTTAGGAGGAAATTAAATTGACTTTAAAATTAGCGATTAACGGCTTTGGCCGTATTGGACGTATTGTATACCGTGAATCATTGACAAACCCGGAAGTGGAAGTAGTAGCAGTAAACGATTTGACGGATGCGGCAATGCTTGCTCACCTATTGAAATATGATTCAATCCACGGAATATTGGATGCTGAGGTTTCATCTGAAGGCGACAATATTATCGTGAATGGCAAATCCATCCGCGTATTTTCTGAAAAAGACCCATCAAATCTTCCGTGGGGAGACCTTGGCGTTGATATCGTAATTGAATCTACAGGATTGTTTACCGATACTCCTTCTGCATCTAAACATATCGAAGCAGGCGCGAAAAAAGTTATCGTATCAGCTCCAGGGAAAAACGGCATGAAAACAATTGTTATGGGTGTGAACCATGACACGTATAGCCCGGAAGAGCATGATGTTGTTTCCAACGCATCTTGTACGACAAACGGACTTGCTGGAATTTCGAAAGTGTTGAATGATAAATTCGGCATCAAGCATGCAATGATGACGACTATCCATTCATACACCAACGACCAAATTCTTTTGGATTCTCCGCATAAAGATTACCGCCGTGCACGTGCAGCTGCAGAATCAATGATTCCTACAACAACAGGAGCTGCAAAAGCAGTAACGAAAGTATTGCCGGAACTTGAAGGCAAACTGGACGGAATGGCAATCCGCGTTCCAACATCAAATGTTTCTTTGATCGACTTAGTGGCTGAATTGGAAACTGAAGCTACTGTTGAAGAAGTAAATGCTGCATTAAAAGCCGCTACTGAAAACGAATTGAAAGGTTACCTGGAATACAGCGACCTTCCATTAGTATCAAAAGATTATAACGGCAACACTGCCTCTTCAACTGTCGATGGTTTGTCGACAATGGCACTTGGCGGAAACATGGTCAAAGTACTTTCTTGGTATGACAACGAATCAGGTTACTCAGGCCGTTGCATCGACTTGGCCTTGCATATGTACAGCAAAGGGCTTTAATCCCAAAATTATAGCTTAATTACCGGTGAACCTCTATAATAAAGAGGGTGAAAGGGGTGGGGAATTTACCCCACCCCTTTATTTTTTTGAATACAAATAGGAGGTATTTTCATGCTGCAGAAAATGACCATGAAAGATTTGGATTTGAAAGGAAAGCGCGTATTTTGCCGAGTTGATTTCAACGTACCGATGAAAGACGGGAAAGTGACGGATGATACACGGATCCGCGCAGCTGTTCCGACTATTGAGTATTTGATCGACAAGGGTGCAAAAGTGATTTTGGCGAGCCATTTGGGGCGCCCAAAAGGTGAGGTCAATGAAGAAATGAGGCTTGCTGCGGCAGGAGCCCGTTTGAGTGAATTGCTACATAAAGATGTGAAAAGCCTGAAGGAATCGATCGGCGAAACGGTAGAAAAAGAAATTACCGGCTTGCAGGAAGGAGACGTTTTACTTCTTGAAAACGTCCGATTCCATGCCGGTGAAGAAAAAAATGATGAAGAACTGTCGAAATCATTTGCAGCGCTGGCAGACGTATTCGTCAATGACGCTTTTGGAGCGGCGCACCGCGCTCATGCTTCAACAGCTGGCATTGCACAACATCTGCCATCCGTTTCGGGACTGCTTCTTGAAAAAGAGTTGGATGTCCTTGGCAAAGCTTTGTCGGAACCTGAGCGGCCATTCACTGCCATTATCGGCGGAGCCAAAGTGAAAGATAAAATCGGCGTCATCGACCATCTGCTGGATAAAGTGGACAATCTGTTGATCGGCGGGGGCTTGTCCTATACGTTCATCAAAGCGCAGGGCTATGAAATTGGCAACTCACTTGTTGAGGAAGATAAATTGGAACTCGCGAGAACCTTCCTCAAAAAAGCGGAAGACAAAGGCGTGAAGCTTTATCTTCCAGTCGACGCAACGGTGGCCAACGAATTTTCAAAAGATGCAGAAACAAAACACGTGAAAATCGAAGAGATCCCAGCTGATTGGATGGGACTGGACATTGGTCCTGATACAGCAGATTTATATCGGGATGTCATTAAAAATTCGAAATTGATCATCTGGAACGGACCAATGGGTGTCTTCGAAATGGAGCCATTCGCAAACGGTACGCGCTCAGTCGCAAAGGCGATGGCAGAAACGGAAGGCTATACGGTCATCGGCGGAGGAGATTCAGCTGCTGCAGTTGAAAAATTCGAAGTCGCGGACAAAATGGACCATATCTCAACGGGTGGCGGAGCTTCGCTGGAATTCATGGAAGGCAAGGAATTGCCGGGAGTGAGTTCGTTAACGGATAAAAAATAAAGGATTTATGAAAATGACTTTGCAACACTATCAGAAAGGGAGTGTCTTTTTGAGAAAACCGATCATAGCAGGAAACTGGAAAATGTATAAAAACGCTGCGGAAGCGACAGCTTTTGCTGAAGAAGTGAAAGCTGCATTGCCAAATGCGGATAAAGTGGATGCTGTTATTTGTGCACCTGCTTTATTTCTTCAGAGTCTAGTGGAGTCTGCTGCAAACACCGGATTGAAAATCGGTGCGCAAACAATGCACGAAGAAACAGAGGGTGCCTTTACAGGCGAAGTCAGCCCCACCCAGTTAAAAGACAGCGGCGTGGAATATGTCATCATCGGCCATTCCGAGCGCCGCCAGTATTTCAACGAAACGGATGAATCGGCGAACAAGAAAGTGTTGGCCGCATTTGAACATGGCTTAGCACCTATCCTCTGCGTCGGAGAATCGCTCGAACAACGTGAAGCAGGAGAAACAGGAAGTGTCGTTGAAGCGCAAGTTGAAAAAGGCACAGCCCAATTATCAGCTTCCCAGGCAGCTGAGCTAGTGATCGCCTATGAGCCAATCTGGGCTATAGGCACAGGGAAAACCGCTACTGCTCAAGATGCCAATGAAGTTTGTGGCATTATTCGCAAGAAAGTGGCATCCCTGTTCAATGAAGAAACAGCAGCGGCAATCCGCATTCAATACGGCGGCAGCGTCAAACCGGCGAATATTGAAGAGTTGATGAGCATGGAGCATATTGACGGTGCTTTGGTTGGAGGAGCAAGTCTCGAAGCTGAGTCGTTCCTTAAATTATTGGAGGCTGGTGCAAATGCGTAATACAGAACATCCGGTGGCTTTGATCATCCTGGACGGCTTCGGCTGCCGCGAGGAAACATACGGCAATGCGGTTGCCCAGGCAAAAAAACCGAATTTTGATCAGTTATGGAACAGCTATCCCCATGAATTGCTGACGGCGGCAGGCGAAGCTGTCGGCTTGCCGGATGGCCAGATGGGGAATTCGGAAGTGGGCCATTTGAATATCGGCGCTGGACGCATTGTTTATCAAAACCTGACGCGTATCAATAAATCTATTCGGGACGGCGATTTCTTCCAGAATCCAGCCTTCCTCGAAGCGATTGCCAAAGCAAAAGCCAATGATTCAGCTCTTCATTTGATGGGCTTATTATCGGACGGCGGTGTCCACAGCCATTATGAGCACCTGTTTGCATTATTGGAATTGGCGAAACAGCAAGGATTGGAGAAAGTTTACGTCCACGGCTTTTTGGACGGCCGGGATGTCGGCCCCCAATCGGCGCTACAATATATCGAGAAAACTGAACAGAGAATGGCAGAAATTGGAGTAGGTAGATTCGCTTCAATCAGCGGCCGTTATTATGCAATGGACCGGGATAACCGCTGGGACCGTGCAGAAAGCGCCTATCGCGTATTGGTGGATGGCATCGGATTGACTGCTTCCACTGCAAGCGAAGGAGTTGTCTATTCTTATGATCAGGGCGTCATGGATGAATTCGTTGTGCCTTTTTATATAGAAGAAAATGGCGAGCCGGTGGCGACGATCAAGTCTGAGGATTCCCTCATCTTTTTCAATTTCCGGCCGGACCGGGCGATTCAACTGACTTCCGCTTTATTGACGAGCGGTTTTGAAAGTTTTGCACTGAGCCTGAATCATCCGCTGAATCTTACTTTTGTGTCTTTCACCGCATACAGTGATGTTTTGCCTACCCGCATCGCATTTGAAACGGTCAATCTCGAAAATACGCTGGGCGAAGTCATCTCAGCAAACGGCCTGACACAATTACGGATTGCGGAAACCGAAAAATATCCGCACGTCACTTTCTTTATGAGCGGCGGAAGAGAGAAAGTTTTCCCGGGGGAAGAACGGATTTTGGTTGATTCCCCAAAAGTGGCGACTTATGACCTTCAACCGGAAATGAGTGCTTATGAAGTCACGGATAAACTTGTCGAACAGATCGAAGCGGAAGCCCATGATGCGATCATCCTCAACTTCGCCAATCCAGATATGGTCGGACACAGCGGATTGCTGGAGCCGACCATCAAAGCAATCGAAGTTGTGGATGAATGCCTCGGAAGAATTGTTGAAGCTTTGCACGCTAAAGGTGGAACGGCAATTATAACGGCCGACCACGGAAACTCGGATGAAGTCTTGACAACCGAAGGCTTGCCTATGACGGCGCATACGACCAACCAGGTTCCGGTCATCATCACGAAACCAGGGATGGAACTGCGTCCGGGTGGCATTCTCGCCGATCTGGCACCAACCGTTTTGAAGTTATTGAACGTTGAACAACCGGTTGAAATGACTGGAAAACCATTAATCTAAAGGGAGCTGTTTATATTGCCAATCATTACAGATATTCTAGCACGCGAAGTTCTTGACTCACGGGGAAATCCGACAGTCGAAGTGGAAGTTTTCACAGAAAGCGGCGCTTTTGGGCGCGCAATCGTACCATCCGGTGCATCAACCGGCGAACACGAAGCGGTGGAACTCCGTGACGGCGACAAAGGCCGTTATATGGGTAAAGGCGTATTAAAAGCTGTAGATTTTGTAAACAATGAAATCGCTGAAGAGCTGGAAGAAAATTATTCCGTTCTGGATCAGGTTTCAATTGACCAGGCATTGATCGAACTTGACGGTACAGAAAACAAAGGACGCCTTGGCGCAAACGCGATTCTTGGCGTTTCGATGGCAGTGGCACACGCAGCTGCGGATTACCTGGACCTTCCACTTTACCAGTACCTGGGTGGATTCAACGCGAAGCAATTGCCGGTTCCGATGATGAATATCCTGAATGGCGGCGAGCATGCCGACAATAATGTCGATATCCAGGAATTCATGATCATGCCGGTTGGCGCAGAATCATTCCGCCACGCGCTGCGCATGGGGACAGAAATTTTCCATACATTGAAAACCGTCTTGAAAGACAAAGGTTATAACACTTCTGTCGGAGATGAAGGCGGCTTTGCACCAAACCTTGGATCTAACGAAGAAGCGCTTGAGACCATCATGATCGCCATTGAAAAAGCCGGCTATAAAGCGGGAGAAGATATTTTGCTCGCAATGGATGTTGCTGCTTCTGAAATTTACGATAAAGACAAAGGCGTTTACAACTTGCCGGGTGACAATACGGTCAAAACTTCTGCAGAGATGGTTGACTGGTACGAAGAGCTTGCCAATAAATACCCGATCGTTTCTATTGAAGACGGATTGGACGAAAACGACTGGGACGGCTTTAAATTATTGACTGAACGTATCGGCGATAAAGTGCAATTGGTTGGAGACGATCTGTTTGTAACGAATACGAAAAAACTTTCTCAGGGAATCGAACAGGGAATCGGGAACTCGATCCTGATCAAAGTGAACCAGATCGGAACACTGACTGAAACTTTCGATGCAATTGAAATGGCGAAACGCGCTGGCTACACAGCGGTCATCAGCCACCGTTCAGGCGAATCGGAAGATGTAACGATTGCGGATATCGCAGTTGCAACAAATGCGGGACAGATTAAAACGGGTGCCCCATCACGCACAGACCGCGTTGCGAAATACAATCAATTATTGCGCATCGAAGACCAGCTGCATGACACGGCAAAATACCTTGGTGTGAAAACTTTCTACAACTTGAATAAATAGAACAAAAGAGGCATTGCCTCTTTTTTCTATTGCTATTGTCACAGGTCGCAATTTTTGGTAAACTTATTCTTGTTGTGAAGGTTTTATTCAGGAGGTGGAATTTATGCATACGTTGTTAATGACATTACTCGTCATCGTATCGCTCTCATTAATCGTTGTCGTTTTATTACAATCAGGTAAAAGCGCAGGTCTTTCAGGAGCCATCTCCGGTGGAGCTGAGCAACTTTTCGGCAAGCAAAAAGCACGGGGACTTGATCTTGTCCTCCATCGTGTAACGATTGTACTTGCTGCCTTATTCTTTATTTTGGCTATCGCCGTAACGAAAGTATAAAGTGGATGATCCAATCGCCTGACCAATAAACTGGTTGGGCGTTTTCTTTTATATGCTATTAAGAAGTCACTCTAGGCGGACGCTTTCCGCGGGGCGACCTGAGCCTCTCCTCGTTCGCGACGAAGCAGCTCAGCGATGCAGGAGCACATCTTTGCTCTACGCGGCCTTCCGCTCCTTTCTTACTATAAATTTTTTATAAGTTGGTTTAGAGATTTTTAAAAAGTTTGAAAAGGGAATTAAATAATGATATGGAGCAAAACAGCGAAGACGCCATGGGGAGCAGGCGGATGCCGACGAAGTGCAAGATCCACTCGGGCGAAGTGAAACGAGACCGAGTTAGCTCAGCGCAAGCCCCCAGGCAAGCGAAGCTGTTTTGCGGAATATCACCACTATTAATCTATTATGAATAATTTTCTGGAGGGATT
Source organism: Planococcus daihaiensis (assembly GCF_049262615.1). Classification (GTDB taxonomy): domain Bacteria; phylum Bacillota; class Bacilli; order Bacillales_A; family Planococcaceae; genus Planococcus. Next base: position 2,739,913 of record NZ_CP175504.1, read on the forward strand.
TGTATGAGGATTTCACAGCCAAAGCCATTTTTCTTCAAGGCAGGGCCGCGTGCGGTTCTGTTGCTGCATGGCTTTACCGGCAACTCCGCTGATGTGCGGATGATGGGCCGTTTTCTGGAGAAGAAAGGCTATACATCACTTGCACCTCATTTGGAAGGCCACGGCGTTGAGCCGGAAAAGCTGGTTGACAGTGGACCTGAAGGATGGTGGCGGGATGTTGAAGAGGCTTATCAGAAGTTGAAAGACGAAGGCTATACGGAGATTGCAGTCGGCGGATTGTCGCTTGGCGGCGTATTATCGTTGAAAGCAGGGTATACATTTCCTGTGAAGGGCGTCGTGACGATGTGCTCACCGATGATCATGAAATCGACGGACCTGCTGTTTGAAGGCGTCATTAATTATGCCCGCAATTATAAGAAGCTTGAAGGAAAAGAAGACGATGTTATCGAAGAAGAAATAAAGGCTTTGCGTGAACACGGCATGCCGTCACTAGCCGACCTGCGGGAAATGGTGCAGGATGTCCGGGTCCATGCGGATCACGTTTATGCACCGACATTCGTCGTGCAGGGTTCTCTGGATAACGTAATCGATACAGATTCTGCAAACATCATATATGATACAGTAGAATCGTTTGATAAAAAGATTAAATGGTACGAAGAATCAGGCCATGTAATCACCCTTGATAAAGAAAAAGAACAATTGCATGAAGATGTATTGGAATTTCTCGAATCGCTCGAATGGAGTGTATGAGAACGCCAGAAGGAGGAATTGGAATGGGAAAAAATGAGATATCGTTGGATCAGCGGTTGCTGTCTTTTATGCGTGAAGATGCGTATAAACCGTTAACGGTCCAGGAAATAGAAGAGCAATTCGGCTTTGATGATGCCGATGAATTCAAAGAATTGGTAAAGACTCTAGTTAAACTGGAAGAAAAAGGGTTATTGGTGCGTTCTCGTGCGAATCGCTACGGCGTTCCCGAAAGAATGAATTTGATGAGCGGAAAATTTATCGGCCATCCGCGCGGTTTCGGTTTTGTCGCTTATGAAGAGCCGGGCCATGATGATATTTTCATTCCGCCGACGGAAGTCAACGGGGCGATCAACGGAGATAAAGTAATGGTACGAATTGCAGAATCATCGGGCGGGGACCGCCGTGAAGGGGCCATCATCCGCATTTTGGAACGCGGCACGACACAGGTTGTCGGGACTTTCCAGGACAATAAAGGATTCGGATTTGTCGTTTCTGATGATAAGAAAATGAATATGGACCTCTTTATTGCCAAAGATGATACACTTGGCGCGATTGATGGCCACAAAGTGGTAGTGGAAATTACCGGCTGGCCGGAAGGGCGCAAATCAGCGACCGGAATGGTCAAACAAATTTTAGGTCATAAAAACGATCCAGGCGTGGATATTCTGTCCATCATCCATAAATATGGTATCGAAATCGAATTTCCACAGGCAGTGCTTGATGAAGCAAATGCGGTTCCTGAAGAAATCGAAGCAAAGGATCTGGATAATAGAAGAGATCTCCGCAATGAAGCCATCGTTACCATTGACGGCGCAGACGCAAAGGATCTGGATGATGCTGTACAAGTGGTTAAGTTGGATGATGGTACCTATAAACTCGGCGTCCATATTGCCGATGTCAGCCATTATGTTACGGTAGGATCGGAAATGGACCGGGAAGCTTATGACCGCGCGACAAGTGTTTATTTGACGGACCGCGTTATCCCGATGATCCCTCATCGCTTGTCGAATGGGATTTGTTCATTAAACCCACAGGTAGATCGTTTGACGCTGTCCTGTGAAATGATTTTCAACGACCAGGGCGAAGTAGTCTCGCATGAAATATTCCAGAGCGTAATCCGGACATCTGCCAGAATGACTTATACAGACGTCTATGAAATTTTGGAACAGGACAATCAGGAGCTGAAAGAACAATACAGTGAACTTGTTCCGATGTTCGAATTGATGAAGAATCTTGCAGATATGCTGCGCAATAAACGCATGCGCCGCGGCGCCATCGATTTCGATTTCAAGGAATCCAAAGTGTTGGTGGATGAAGATGGAAACCCGACAGATGTAGTCGTCCGGGAACGCACAGTTTCTGAGCGTTTGATCGAGGAATTCATGCTCGCAGCAAACGAAACGGTGGCAGAACATTTCCATCGCATGGAAGTGCCTTCACTGTACCGTATACACGAAGATCCAAAACCGGAAAAATTGCAGCGTTTCTTTGAATTCGTCACGAATTTTGGTATCGTGGTAAAAGGGAAAGGCAACCAGGTTCATCCGCGGGCTTTGCAGGAAATCGTGGAATCGGTGGCTGGGAAACCGGAAGAGCCGGTTGTTTCGACCATGATGCTGCGTTCGATGCAGCAGGCGAAATATTCTTCGGAAAGCTTGGGGCATTTCGGCTTGTCGACAGAATTCTATACACATTTCACATCGCCGATCCGCCGCTACCCGGATTTGATCATCCATCGTTTGATTCGCACGTATCTGATTGAGAAGGACCTGTCAGAAGCGACATTACGGCATTGGGATGCCAATATGGATGATATTGCAACCCACACATCTGAACGCGAAAGACGTGCTGTAGAGGCAGAACGTGATACGGATGCATTGAAGAAAACACAATTCATGGCTGATAAGATCGGTGTGGAATTTACCGGCATCATCTCTTCTGTCACGAATTTCGGTTTATTCGTTGAATTGCCGAATACGATTGAAGGACTGGTTCATGTTTCAAACATGACCGATGACTTCTACCGTTTCGACGACCGCCAGATGATGATGATCGGCGAACGCAGCAACCGCCAGTTCCGTATCGGTGACGAAGTGGAAATTAAAGTCATCGGCGTCAAACCGGAAGAATCGGCGATTGATTTCGAGATCGTCGGCATGACGCAAAATGTGCGCCGTACCAGCAAAGACGCACCGAAAGTCATCCGTGCCGCGAAAAAAGACGGCGGCAAGGTCGGACGCGACGGCAGCAAGAAAGACGGCGGCGGACCGACCCGCAAAGGGAAGAATCCAAAGAAGAAGTTCTATGAAGGCGCGGCTAAGAAAACGAAGCGCAAAAAGTAATGAGCAGGGAGCGGCTCTGGCTGCTCCTTTCAACTAATTTGAGGTGGAATAGATGGCAAAAGGATCAGGCAAAGCAATTGCCCAGAACAAAAAAGCCGGTTTTGATTACTTTATTGAAGAAACGATGGAGGCAGGCATTGTGCTCCAGGGAACAGAAATTAAATCTGCACGGAATGGCAAAGTGCAATTGAAAGATGCCTTCGTCCGCATCCGAAACGGTGAAGCGTGGATTTCCAATATGCACATCAGCCCTTATGAACAGGGAAACATCTTTAATCACGATCCGACTCGTTCCCGTAAATTGCTGCTGCATAAAAAGCAGATCATCGAACTCGAATCTTATTCCAAAGAACAAGGGGTCACCATTGTTCCGTTGAAGATGTATTTGAAGGATGGTTTCGCGAAAGTGTTGATCGGCGTTGGTAAAGGGAAGAAGAATTATGACAAGCGTGAAGACCTGAAGCGAAAAGACGCTAAGCGGGAAATTGACCGTGCGATGAAAGAACGCAGCCGTTAAGCTTGAAGTCTGACCTTCTTTGTCTTATAATTGGTTTATAACACAAGCACGTTAGAGTCATACTCTTCCCGTGTCTTCTTATAATGAGGGGACGTTACGGATTCGACAGGGATGATCTGGGCTTGGGTTGCGCGTCGGAGGGTCGGCTCCGTCATCAACGTATCTATAACAACTGGCAAAACAAACCAAAACCTAGCATTCGCAGCGTAAGCTCGGATCTGCTCTTAGCATCCATCACCCATGTGGCTGTGTAGAGCTCAACTTTAGTGGGATACGGCAGACAGCGCCACTTGAACTGTCTGTAAGAGATTTTCAGGTTAGTGCCCGGGACGCCCGCTTATTGGCAGATCGGTGCATGAAACTCTAATAAGTAAGCTACACGCGTAGATGCTCAAGTAGCGGAGTTTCTGGACGCGGGTTCGACTCCCGCCGTCTCCATAGATTTTATGGAGCTACATAAGAACGCCAAAACCTTTAATCGGGTTTTGGCGTTTTTTCGTTGTGTGCTGAGAATCGCTGATCCAATGAACTGAAGACTGCGATATCAATTATACTGGAAAAAATTAAACCTACTCATTTATTGTCATATGAGTAGGTTTAATTTATAATGAATATATTCAATAAAGCTATCATAAACAGTGAACCTACTCAATTTAGATGTAAATGAACAGGTTAAGCATAAAATGAGTACTTTAAGAAACGGGGGGCACTGATGAGAAACTACCATTACGAAACTTTAAAGCAGCTGATGCTGCCGATGGAAACCGTTAGCCTGATTGCCAAGATCAATGAATATAAAGGAAAGCAGGAGCTTTATAAGCATCAGGCTCCGAAAATTTTAAACACTTTAAAAGAAGTGGCTGTTATACAGTCCACAAAAGCATCCAATGCGATTGAAGGCATCATAATTACGGACAAACGCTTAAAAAGCATTATGGAGCATGATTCGAATTTCCAGGATCGCTCGGAAGGAGAAATTGCTGGATATCGGGATGTCTTGCAGTTAATTCATTCTTCACATGAAGCCATTCCGATTCGGGAAAGTGTTGTTTTGCAATTGCATAAAGAAATGTACAGATATATTGGCATAGAAGGTGGACGCTGGAAAAACGTTGATAATGTGATCAGTGAAACCTTTAACGACGGGACGAAACGGGTTCGGTTCGAACCTGCTTCAGCATTTGAAACGCCGGCTGCGATGCAAAGATTATGTGAAGAACTAAGGGAAAGAATGTCGAAATCGGATGTTGAGCCACTTGTCCTGATTGCTGTATTCGTTCTGGATTTTCTGTCAGTTCATCCATTTAACGATGGAAACGGACGAATGGGCAGGTTACTGACTTTGCTTTTGCTTTACCACACCGGTTTTGAAGTCGGCCGCTATATCAGTCTTGAAAAGATTATCGAAGACTCTAAAGAGGATTATTATGAAACATTAAGGAAATCATCGATTGGCTGGCACGATAACGCAAATAATATTTTCCCGTGGGTGAATTATTTATTGGGTACGTTTGTTGCGGCCTATAAAGATCTGGAAAGCCACGTCGGCATCATCGAGTCCCAAAAAGGCAGTAAAAGCCAGCGTGTTCATTTCTTTATCGAAAAAAAGCTGGGGTATTTCACGAAAGCTGATATTCGTACCGCATGTCCGGACGTAAGTGAAGCAACCATCAACCGTGTATTGAGTGAATTGAAGGAGCGGGAGATCATTGCGCCGGAAGGCTTGGGCCGCAATGCAAAATGGAAGAAACTTTAGAATCTGAAATTACCAAAGTTACCGAATGGGCTTGTATAGGTTCGACTCCCACCGTCTCCATAGATTTTATGGAGCTACATAAAAACGCCAAAACCTTTAATCGGGTTTTGGCGTTTTTTCGTTTAAGCTTTTCAGATCTTTGTCATACTGTTGGTTTTTCTGCAAATGGATTGTGGGCTTCGTCTCTGTCAATTTTGCACTGAGTTTTTATAGGAAGTGATTAATATAGTAAGTCTTTCGAGTGGGAAAGCTGTGGGAAAGGTTGATTTCTACACGTTCAAGAGGGAATGTATATGAAGAGTAGGTACATAGCATCTTTGATGTTCAATAAAATTTAAATATAAATAGTCAAATAGATACAAAAAGCTATATATTATTATCAATACTAGTATAGAGTAATAAGTGTAAGTAATAAATTGTCTATAGAGAGAGAGAAAGACAATTTATTATTTTCAAAGGCAAAGATATCGAAAGATATTGACGCAAAGCCACAGGTCTACGGTTTTACAAACTACGACGGCTGGGTTGCTGAGAGTGAAGAGTGGAGAGAATTTTCCTCATTTTAATAGATCTTGTCATCCTACCCGAAAAATGGGAGGAATAATAATGACAACAATTTTCAAGAAATTCGCAACAGGTACGGCTGCTTTGGCTTTAATGACAACGGTGTTTGCAACAGGGGCAATGGCAGATGATGTACAGAGCACTATTACAGGTGGCAACATGAATATCACGGGTGTTTCTGCTTCTACATTTGGTGATGCTGTAACGTTAGACGGCAGTACACAGACCGTTACAGGAGCTGCAATCAGCACTTTTAATGTAACCGATGCCAGAGGAACTGGGGCTGGCTGGAATGTTGCCGTATCGGCTACTCCATTTTTACACAACTCCAATACAAAAACATTGAGCGCTGGTTCATTAACGTTGGCAGCACCCGAAGTAACGAAAATTGATACGAATTCTTCGGCAGAGACCACTGTCACTCCAGCTAGTGGACCCATTGACGGCGGCTCCGTAAAAGTTCTCTCTGCTGAGGCTGATGGAGGAATGGGCAGTTATACCATTTCTGCGATGGCAATGTCATTGGAATTGAAACCAAAAGAAGTCTACGCAGGAACTTACACATCAACTGTCAATGTTGAACTGACTACTGGACCTTAATCACTAAAACTCTTGTTAGCCATGTCTCCAGGACATGGCTCTTTTTTTGAAAACTATTCAATCGTAAAACTTAACCAAGTTCAGGAGGAATTCCATGTTTACACGTATTCTAATCATCGCTCTATTGCTACTCACTTTTCCATTGCATGCCTCAGCTGCACCTTCTTCTTTACAGGTAGAACCTATTTACCCCGACAATCAAGTGCCGGAAACGAAAGGCTATTTTGATGTAAATGCCACAGCAGGTGAACAAGTAAACCTCAAGTTAAAACTACAAAATACAGAAGATATCCCCATTACTGTCAGAGTGGAAAAGTCTAACGCTTATACTAGCCCGACAGGCGGCATTTTCTATGAACTAGCTGTCGATTCAGAAGATACGATGCTACTCGACAATGCAATTCTTTTAGCAGATATTATGGATACGGAAGAAACGGTCTCCATTCCCGCAAACGAATCGATCGATTTTCCGATTCAAGTAACCGTTCCGCAAACGGATGCACAAACCTTGCTCGGCGGCATCAAAGTGACACAAATGGAAGAAGCTGTTGAAGAAGAAGGTGAAGAACTTGGAGAAGACGAAGCGAACTTTGTCTTGAAAACAGAATTGACCTATGCAATTGCGATTCAGCTCAACCTCCCAACCGAATCAGAACCGAACTTTTCAACCGGAAACGCCGGATTCATTGCGCCTACTGCACAAGTGTTTTTGGAAGTCAGCAACAATGCGCATTTGATACAAGGAGATGTCGAGTGGACCTACTCGGTTTTGGACAGTGCAGGAACCGAACTTTTTAACGGAGCTGTCAATACGTTCAATATGGCACCGAAATCGAAAATCCGTTTTCCGGTAGCATGGAATCATGAGGAACTGGCAGACGGCAAGTACACTTTGGTGGCAAATGGCCACGCAGGAGAACAGGTGATTGCAACAGAAGAGCCCTTTGAGATTTCAAATGAAGCGGTCGAAGAATACGCTGAAATCGTTAATCCGACACCGGTGGTAAATGAAGGCGACGGCATTCCTGTATGGGTATGGATTGGCGCAGCAATCGTCTTTGGGATTATCATGTTCCTAGCAGGAAGAAGAAAGAAAACCTAAAACGTGTTACTTGAAGGAATCAATAGAAGATAGAAGATGATAGTCTTTGTTCTACGCTATACCAGAGCGGGGATTTCAACCTAGCAAAACAGTTATTCGAGTAGCCTAAAATATCCGCAGGTGTTAATCAGTCTTGATTAGACTCTACATTATGGTCGCAACCATTCGCTTGCAGAACTATAGATTCCTCTACTGTTTCCGTACCTTCAGCCAATATAATCCGGAAACGCCAAAACCTTTAACCGGGTTTTGGCGTTTATTCGTTTGGCTTCAGCAAAAAGAAGGAACATTATTTATATAGAAGGAATTTATTCAGCAGTAACAAAAATTTCACGAACAGGAGGAATCAGTGTGGCAAAAGTCGTTTGGGGTATGATCATGTCGGTTGATGGCTTCATCAATGACCGGCAAGGCAATTTGAATAAACTCTACGCCAGTTTTGAGCCGAACGAAGAAATCAATGCAGCAATGGCCAAAACCGGAGCTGTCGTCATGGGGCGCAATAGCTTCGAAATGGCCGAGGACACGGATGCTTATGCGGATGATTATGAATTTCAGGTGCCTTTGTTTATCCTGACTCATCACCCGCCGGAGAAGCATCCGAAGGAAAACGACAAGCTGACGATTACATTTGTGACCGATAGCGTTGAATACGCGATCCAACAGGCAAAGGCGGCAGCCGGTGATAAAGATGTGGTGGTGCTCGGTGCGAATACTGGCCAGCAGGTGCTGAGGGCGGGGTTGGTGGACGAACTCCAAATCGCCATTGCGCCAATACTTCTGGGCACAGGGCTGCGATTTTTCGAACAGCTGGAAGAGCTGGAAATTGAGTTGGAAAAACTGCGGACCATCGAAACCAGCCAGCAAGTTGAAATTTGGTATAAGGTTTTGCGTCAATAAAGCCGAGCGCAATTCATTTCCATAAAACACATTGGTATCAGCAAACGATATGGATGTGTTTTAGTGTTGTTTAACTCCCACTATCCTTGGATACGGCCATTGGGCTCCCTTTACACCCAGACAAACTCAATTTGAAGAAAATGGCTCAAACATTAAATCGCTCGCCACTTGGTTTTATAAAAAATGAAAAGGGTATTATATAAAGTGGACTTTTTTTAAATACATAATAGCGGCTACTTCTGGAATACTGGCCTGCCCGCTTGACTTCAACCGCTAATTTCCGTAGTCTTGGATATTGATGATAAAATTCGAGGCTCTAATGTGATTATGTATGAAGTTATTTTTTAATCGCGTGAGCAGAAAAATTATAGGGGGACATACTATGAAAAAGGTAACAAATGTTTTCTGGATTTCACTTGTGCTTGTCGCCCTGGCCGTTGGATATGGTGCGCTTGCTCCGGAAAACTTCGCTTTGGTAACAGGCAATATGCAATCGTTTCTGACCACCTCATTCGGCTGGTATTATCTTTTGGTCGTTTCAGTGATGGTGCTATTTTGTTTGTTTTTCCTTATCAGTCCGATGGGACAGGTGAAGTTGGGGAAAGATACGGATAAACCGGAATTTTCTTTCGCTACATGGATCGCTATGCTGTTTTCTGCAGGTATGGGGATCGGGCTTGTGTTCTGGGGAGCTGCTGAACCGCTATCGCATTATGCGATCGATCCGGCAACAGCCGATCCGGGGACAAGGGAAGCATTCCGTGAATCCATGCGCTTCAGTTTTTTCCATTGGGGTATTCATGCATGGGCAATTTACGCAGTAGTCGCTTTGGCGCTGGCGTACGCTCAATTTCGCAAAGGGGAACCCGGACTCGTTTCGGCAACCTTGAAACCGCTTTTCGGTGACCGCATGAAAGGTACCTGGGGAACGGTCGTCGACGTAATCGCTGTTTTCGCAACAGTCGTCGGTGTCGCAACCACACTTGGTTTTGGGGCAATCCAAATCAACGGTGGGCTTGCCTATATGTTTGATGGCATTACAGCGGGCAGTTTTGTGACACAACTCATCATCATTGGTGTAGTGACGGTCTTGTTCATGATTTCAGCCTGGACTGGACTCAGCAAAGGCATCAAATATCTATCGAATACGAACATGGTGCTTGCCGTATTATTATTGGCATTGGTCATTATTTTAGGACCGACTTTGCTCATTTTTAATATATTTACCGATACAATCGGGACTTATTTACAGAACCTGGTCAGCATGAGTTTCCGGTCCTCGCCGATTGATGGCGAAAACCGCGCCTGGGTGAATGCCTGGACCATTTTCTATTGGGCCTGGTGGATATCATGGGCTCCGTTCGTTGGTATTTTCATCGCACGGATTTCGAAAGGGCGGTCAATCCGCCAATTCCTGTTCGGCGTATTGATGCTGCCGACAATCATTAGTTTCTTATGGTTCTCAGCATTCGGTTCAACGGCAATCAATGTCCAAAGCAGCGGTTTTGATATGACTCAGTTATTGACTGAAGAACGGTTGTTTGCCACATTTACACAATTGCCATTAGGGACGCTGATGTCGTTTGTTGCTGTCTTGCTGATTACAACATTCTTCATTACTTCAGCCGATTCAGCCACTTTTGTTCTCGGCATGCAAACGACGAATGGTTCATTGCATCCACAGACTTCAGTCAAATTGACATGGGGAATTGCCCAGTCTTCTATTGCTGTAATTTTATTGTCAACAGGGGGACTGGATGCCCTGCAAACGGTATTGATCATAGCGGCATTCCCGTTCTCGATTATCATGCTCTTGATGATGGGCTCGTTCTATAAGGCCTTGAATCTCGAGTACAAAGCGATAAAACGGAAACGCTAAATTGTGGAATCTCAACTGCAGATCCATTGTTAGTTTTAATCTAACAATGGATCTGCAGTTTTTTTCTGTTGAAGAGCGTATAATGGATTATGGGAATAAAAGAATGGGGGACAAGGATTTATGGAAAGACCACACGTATTATTGGTTGACGGCATGGCTTTATTGTTTCGTTCATTCTTTGCGACTTCAGCAGTCGGCCAGTATTTCAGAACTACTGAAGGACTTGCCACGAATGGAGTGCAAGGGTTTACGAGACACGTGCTCGCTGCCAAAACGATGATGAAACCGACGCATATGGCCGTATGCTGGGATATGGGCGCGCATACGTTCCGCACCGATTTGTTCGACGGCTACAAGGCAAACCGTCCGGCACCGCCTGAAGATATGCTGCACCAGTTTGACCAGGCAAAAAATGTGTCCGAGCAATTGGGCTGGCAGAATTTCGGGGAAAAAGGTATCGAAGCGGATGATTTTATCGGATCATTCACGAAGCAATGGCAAGACGAAGTGGATTTTACGATCATTACCGGCGATAAGGATATGCTCCAGCTTCTGAAACCTTCAGTGAAGATCGCTTTCATGAAAAAAGGTTTCCATGTCTACGACGTCTATACGGATGAACGCTTTAAGGAAGAATACGGCATTGAACCGAATCAGTTTGCGGATGTTAAGGCATTCATGGGAGATGCCGGCGACGGTTATCCCGGCGTAAAAGGAATCGGGCCGAAAACGGCGCTGCAATTGATCCAAAAATACGGCTCAACTGCTGGCGTGCTGTCAGCGATCGACGAATTGAAACCTGCACAAAAGAAAAAGATAGAAGAGAATAAAGAAATGCTTCTCCTATCCAAAGAACTGGCTGTGATCAAATGTGATATCGAATTGGATATCCCTTTGAACGACATCGCCGTGCAGCGCTACACCGCTGACCATATCCGGCTGTGCGAAGACCAGCAATTGAATCTTTTGGCGCGCCAATTGGAAAAAAGTTTATAAAAAAATCATTCCGGTTTTCGCGGAATGATTTTAACAAAACTTAAAATGGTACGCTGCTTATGATAAGAAACTGTCCGGATTTTACTCGGGCGGTTTCTTTTTCCGTTATCGTGAAAATATAAAATCACGTCGTCACCTTCGTCTTCAAAGCCGATGAGCGGCACCCAGTGATAATTGTATAAGGGTTTTGCAAACCAGCGGAATGTGAAATAACGGTCGAATTTCATTGCCAGCGGCCGGCCGGACAGAAGCTCCTGTTTCACTTGGGAAATCGACCGCGTTTTTTCAAGCTGATACCGGCTGCCCGCAATCTTTCGGAAGTTGCGCAGCAAACGCCAAGTGAAAAGGCCGATTGACGTTGTGCCAAGCAGCCTGTAAACTTCATTGATTTCAAAAACTTCGCTTTCATGAAACCTGAAAATGGAGGCTGCGGTGACGGGGCCGCAAGCGGAACCGCGTTTCTTAGGCTCAATGACTGTCTCATATTGTGACATTCCTTCGAACGGCAACAGGACTTTCAAGAACAACGCCTCCATGCCTTCCTCACATCATTTAGAAGAACGGCTTTTATTTTTTTCATCCAATAATTCTTTTAAGGCTGCACGGAAAGAATGATAGACTTCAAGTTCGACCTGAATCCCGGCCTGGACAATCTCTCTGACAAATCGGGGATTGAAACCGACATAAATCGGGCGCAGCCCCATCAATTTCAACGAACTGTTCAAAGCGGTCAGTTCACGGGCCAGCTCGTTATAGTCAGAAGTCTGAATATCTTCTGATTGGACGCCTGTAAAATCGAAAATGACGCATTCAGTTTCACGATGCTCCCCTGCATGTTCCAGCGCTTTGCCGCGGATCAATTCGAAGCGGTCTGCTGAAATGATACCGGCAATCGGCATTAGAATCGTTTTGGGTACGATGGAGGGAATAATGGGTGCAGACATATTTTTGATGACCATCTCATAATATTTTACAAGATCTTTTAATTCACTGATCTCTTTTTGGGGATCCATGACAACACCTCACTAAATTTTGTAATTTAATTATACAATAAGAAAAGCAAAAGCGCCCGTTAAGCTTCGACAGGGAAGAGATGGAGCTAGCGAAGCGATGCAGGAACAATAAGGTTTTTGGCGGATCAGCGGAGCGGCGTCCTTTGCCGCAGGAGTCTGGACAATAAAAAAAGAATAGGCATCAGCCTATTCCGATTGTTTTGCTAAAAATTCGGTGACATCTTCCGGTGATTTCGCGTTTGCGCTGTGGAGATGTGCCGTTTTTTCACCTTGTTTGAAAATCAACAGACTGGGAATTCCCATCACTTCATATTGCTCTGCGATTTCCGGCAGTTCATCGCGGTTCAAATCGAACCATTGGTATTTATCGTATTCAGCAATGATCGGATCGATGAACATATCCATGCGTGTGCAATCCGGACACCATCCGGCCTGGAACTTGACGATAACCGGCTGGTCGCCAGTAATTGCTGTTTGGAATTCTTCATTAGTTTTAATCGGTTGCATTAGTTTTTCCCCCTGTTGTTTCTATTTATATAAGTTGAATTAATAGTCCATAGTAGTCGATATTCCGCAAAACAGCTTCGCTTGCCTGGGGGCTTGCGCTGAGCTAACTCGGGCTCGTTTCACTTCGCCCGAGTGGATCTCAGCACTTCGCTTGGTCCCCATGGCGTCTGCGCTGTTTTGCTCCATATCTCTGGAGAGTTCTCTGAGCGATGGTGCGCCTTTGCGACGAGCAGTGCGCAGGAGCATAATCTTTGAACTGTCCAAAGCGCCGATGTGGAGAAATATTAATTGTTCAACATATATAGTAGAAAAAAATAGATTGATGGATTTAAGGATATTCATTTTTGTCCAACATTTACAGTGTACCTGTCATCGGCTAATTCGAAAAGAAAAGAATACTGGCAGCCGAAAAAATAAGAATTAAATATTGCGAAAAAAAGGAAAATAACTTACACTTAGGGATATAGAGAACGTTCTATTTTTTTTAACTCAAAAATGAATGAGGATTCATTCAAAAAATATGAGGAGGGTTTGCTAGTGGCATACCAAATAAGAAAAGCAGCTGTAATCGGATCTGGAGTTATGGGTTCAGGAATTGCAGCGCATCTTGCAAACATAGGAATACCAGTCTTATTACTGGATATCGTTCCGCGTGAAGTGACGGAAGCGGAACAGGCGAAAGGCTTGACGCTCGAAGACCGCGCAGTTCGCAACCGGATTTCAACAACTTCCATCCAAAAATTATTGAAACAGAAACCGGCTCCTCTGACAGCCAAAAAGAATTTAGATCTCATCACAGCGGGGAACCTTGAAGATGATTTGGAAAAACTTGCAGACGTAGACTGGATTGTAGAAGTCATCGTAGAAAATCTTGATGTAAAAAAATCCTTATATGAGAGAATTGATGCCGTTAGAAAACCTGGCACAATCATTTCTTCAAATACTTCAGGCATCTCAATTGATGCAATGGCTGAAGGGCGTTCGGAAGATTTCAGCAAACATTTCCTGGGGACGCATTTCTTTAATCCGCCTCGCTATCTGAAGCTTTTGGAAGTGATTCCAGCAGCGACGACAGCACCGGAAGTCATCGAATTCATGACTGCTTTCGGGGAAGACGTGCTTGGCAAAGGAGTCGTTATTGCCAAAGACACGCCGAACTTTATTGCAAACCGGATCGGAACTTACGGCTTATTGGTGACATTGCGTGAAATGCAGAACCGCGGCTATTCAATCGGGGAAGTCGATTCCGTTACCGGACCATTAATCGGCCGTCCGAAATCCGCAACTTTCCGTACGCTTGACGTTGTGGGACTGGATACATTCATGCACGTGGCGAAAAACGTCTACGACCAGACTGAAGGAGAAGAGCAGCAAGTTTTTGAAGCTCCTGCATTCATGAAGAAAATGGTTGAAAACGGATGGCTCGGTGCAAAGTCCGGACAAGGTTTCTTCCTGAAAAAGGATAAGGAAATTCTGGAACTGGATCCGGAAACATTGGAATACCGTCCTGCCGGCAAATTGAAAACGCCTTCACAAGAAATGGCGAAAGCACAAAAAGGTTTCGCTGCGAAGATGAAAACACTTGTTTATGCAGAAGATCGCACAGGCGAATTATTGTGGAACATTCTCGCACCGGTTCTTCGCTACTCGGCCGAGTTGAACGGCGAAATCGCGGATGACATCGTGTCAATTGACAATGCCATGAAATGGGGCTTCGGCTGGAACCAGGGGCCATTCGAAATCTGGGATGCAATCGGTGTCCAAAAATCAATTGCAAAAATGAAAGAAGAAGGCCATGACATTCCTGCTTTCGCCCAAAAATTAGTGGACAGCGGCAATGAAACTTTCTATAAAGAAGTGGAAGGCGACCTTTATTTCTTTAATGGAACGGACTACCAAGCAGTTCCTTTAAATGAAAAAGTGATTGACTTGAAACGCTATAAGAAAAAACACGGCGTCATCAAATCGAACGCAGGTGCAAGCCTGATCGACCTGGGTGATGGCATTGCGTTGCTGGAGTTCCACTCACAATCAAATGCAATCGGCCTTGATATCATGCAAATGATCAATTTCGCGGTTGATGAAGTTGAGAAAAACTACAAAGGGCTTGTCATCGGTAACCAGGGCAAGAACTTCTGCGTAGGCGCGAATCTTGGCATGATCCTGATGGAAGCACAGGATGATAATATTTTCGAACTTGATTTCACTATTAAAACTTTCCAGAATGCGATGATGAGGATTAAATACAGTTCAAAACCGGTTGTCGCTGCACCATTCGGCATGTCGCTTGGCGGCGGAGCTGAAGTAGCTCTTCCTGCTGCACATATCCAGGCGTCAATGGAAACTTATATGGGACTTGTCGAAGCGGGAGTCGGGCTGATTCCAGGCGGCGGCGGAAACAAAGAACTTTATATGAAACACCTGAAAGGCTTGCCGAATGGCATCGATTTCGATCTGCAGAGTGTCACGAGCAAAGTTTTCGAATCGATTGCAATGGCAAAAGTATCCACTTCTGCTGAAGAAGCACGTGACAATAACTTCCTCAACTTTGTGGACGGCATCAGTGTCAACAGCGACCATCTTATTTACGATGCGAAGCAGGCGGCATTGTCCCTTTATGAAAACGGTTATAAAGCGCCTAAACGCGAAAAAGTTCCTGTGACGGGCGAGCCGGGTTATGCGACTCTATTGCTTGGAGCTGAAGGCATGTTCCTTTCCGGCTATATCAGTGAGTACGATCTGAAGATTGCTCAAAAATTGGCGTTTGTTTTAGCAGGCGGCAAGGTTCCTTACGGCACAAAAGTGGATGAGCAATATTTGCTGGATCTTGAACGTCAGGCGTTCCTTAGCTTGGTGGCTCAGCCGAAAACTCAGCAGCGCATGCAGCATATGCTTGTCAAAGGGAAACCGTTACGCAATTGATCGAAAGATATTAAAGGAGGAAAAAATATGCGTGAAGCAGTAATCGTGGCCAGTGCCAGAACACCGGTCGGAAAAGCGAAAAAAGGTTCTCTTGCATCAGTGCGGCCGGATGATTTCGGTGCTTTGGTTGTTAAGGAAACATTAAAACGGGCAGGCGGATACGACGGCCCAATCGATGATTTGATCATGGGCTGTGCGATGCCGGAAGCCGAACAAGGTATGAACATCGCCCGCAACATCGGCGCATTGGCGGGCTTGCCCGATACGACACCCGCAGTTACAGTCAACCGTTTCTGTTCTTCAGGTCTTCAATCGATCGCCTATGCAGCAGAACGCATCATGGTTGGCCATGCGGAAGCAATCATCGCCGGTGGTGTTGAGTCGATGAGTATGGTGCCGATGATGGGCAATGTTATTCGCCCGAACGCGAAATTGGCGGAAACAGCTCCACAATATTATATGAGTATGGGCCATACAGCTGAGCAAGTGGCTACGCAATACGGCGTAAGCCGTGAAGACCAGGATGCTTTTTCTGTACGCTCTCATGAAAATGCGGCAGCAGCTATTGAAAAAGGCCATTTCGACGAAGAAATCGTACCGGTCGAAGTAACAAAACGGTATGTGGATGACAACAATAAATACCAGGAGAAATCCTTTATGTTCGAAATGGATGAAGGCGTCCGCCATGGCACGTCCATCCAGACCTTGAACAAATTGCGCGCTGCTTTCTCGGCACGCGGTTCTGTAACAGCCGGAAACTCTTCCCAGACTTCTGATGGTGCAGGCGCATTGCTGGTAATGGACCGTGAAAAAGCGGAAGCTCTCGGGCTTACACCGATCGCGAAATTCCGTTCATTTGCAACTGGCGGCGTACCGCCGGAAGTAATGGGCATCGGCCCGATCGAAGCGATTCCAAAAGCGTTGAAACTTGCAGGCCTTACAATCGATGATATCGATGTGTGGGAATTGAACGAAGCATTCGCTTCCCAATCACTTGCAGTTATCAGAAAGCTGAACCTCGATATCAATAAAGTAAACTTGAACGGCGGAGCAATCGCGCTTGGCCACCCACTGGGTGCAACCGGTTCAGTTCTGACAATCCGCATGCTGAGTGAACTGAAACGCCAGGGCAAACAATTCGGCGTAGTCACCATGTGTATCGGCGGAGGAATGGGCGCAGCAGGCGTCTTTGAAATGCTGTAGGTTTTTTATAGTTAGTCTATGAATGAGTCCGATGAAAATGCTCCAGGCGGACGCTTTCCGCGGGCATGGCCTCAGCCTCCTCGGCGCTTCGCTTCTGCGGGGTCTTCGTCTCATGCTATTCCCGCAGGAGTCGCCGCCTTCCGCAATTTCATCTAAAGTTCTAAATAAGATATGGAGCAAAACAGCGAAGACGCCATGGGGACCAAGCGAAGTGTTGAGATCCACTCGGGCGAAGTGAAACGAGCACGAGTTAGCTCAACGCGAGCCCCCAGGCAAGCGAAGCTGTTTTGCGGAATATCGGCTATCTAAAATAATTTTATTTAAAGTCATAAAAGCTTTATAAAATAGGAGGAATATAAAATGTCAGAATCAAAAACGTTAATCAAAGGCGGAAGCTTCCTGATTGAAGACGCAGATCTTTCACGTGTATTTACACCGGAGGATTTCACGGACGAACAAAAAATGATCGCCAAATCAACTGAGGACTACGTAAACACAGACGTAATGCCTGTGGTTGAGAACCTTGAAAACCACGAGTTCGAACATTCCGTACGCCTATTGAAAAAAGCAGGCGAATTAGGTTTGCTTGGAGCTGACGTTCCAGAACAATATGGCGGCTTGGGGCTTGATAAAATCGCTTCAGCTTTGATTGCTGAAAAAATGTCCAAAGCGGGCGGTTTCTCAATCACTCACGGAGCGCACGTTGGAATCGGCTCATTGCCGATCGTACTTTTCGGTAACGAAGAGCAGAAACAAAGTTACCTGCCACGCCTTGCAACTGGTGAAATGATCGCTGCATACGCATTGACTGAGCCAAGTTCAGGTTCAGATGCACTGGGTGCGAAAACGACTGCCAAGTTGAACGCTGCAGGTACGCATTACGTCCTGAACGGTGAAAAACAATGGATCACAAACGCTGGATTTGCTGATGTTTTCGTTGTTTACGCGAAAATTGACGGAGAGCAATTCTCTGCATTTATCGTCGAGCGCGAATTTACTGGCGTTTCCGTAGGACCGGAAGAGAAGAAAATGGGGATTAAATCCTCATCGACTCGTACGTTGATCTTGGAAGATGCAGAAGTGCCGGTTGAAAACCTGTTGGGTGAAGCAGGACGCGGGCATATCATCGCCTTCAACATCCTGAACATCGGCCGCTACAAATTGGGAGTTGGCACAATCGGAGCTTCTAAACGTGCAATGGAAATTACGATTCCGTACACGAACCAGCGCCAGCAATTCAAAACGCCGATCTCTTCATTCAACCTGACGCGTGAGAAACTTGCGACAATGGGCTCGCAATTATATGCGCTTGAAAGCTCGGTTTACCGCACAGTTGGTTTGTTCGAAGACCGCATGAGCGGATTTACTGACGAAGAACACGCCAACGGCAAACTTGTTGCAGATTCAATCGCTGAATTCGCAGTGGAGTGCTCGATGAATAAATTCTTCGGAACGGAAACATTGGACTATATCGTTGACGAAGGCGTTCAATTGCACGGTGGTTACGGCTTCATGCAGGAATACGAAATTGAGCGCATCTACCGCGACTCACGCATCAACCGTATCTTCGAAGGAACAAACGAAATCAACCGTTTACTGGTTCCAGGCACTCTATTGCGTAAAGCAATGAAAGGCGAATTGCCATTGTTGCAGCATGCTGTGAAACTTCAGGAAGAGTTATTGATGATGATGCCGGAAGAAGTGGGCACGGAAGCTTTGGCTCAGGAAAAATACCTGGTGAACAACGCGAAGAAAATCGCAATTCTTGCAACTGGCCTTGCGGCACAAACTTACGGCACGAAATTGGAGCATGAGCAGGAAGTTCTTGTGAACATCGCGGATATCGTCAGCAATGTCTTCGCGATGGAATCTGCAGTACTCCGCACTGAAAAAGCGATTGCCGCTTCAGGGGAAGAAAAAGCGAAGCAAAAACTTCTTTACACACAAATCTATTGCCAGGAAGCATTCGACAAGATCGAAAAGGATGCAAAAGAAACATTGATCGCTGCGATCGAAGGCGACAACCAGCGCATGATGCTTTCAGCATTGCGCAAATTAACGCGTTCAACTCCTTACAACGTCATCGCGAAAAAACGCGAAGCGGCTGTGAAGTTGATCGACGCAGAAAAATATATCGTATAATCAATTCTCTAAAGCGTCACCAAATTTGGTGGCGCTTTTGCTTCGCCCGCATCACAGGGGTTTGTTAGAATGGTTACGAGAGGGAGGTTTTTTACATGTTGGATTTTTATTGGTACCCGAAATGCAGCACTTGCCAAAAGGCGAAGAAATGGCTCGCCGCAAATGAAGTGGACTTCAAGGAAATACACATCGTCGACAGCCCGCCGTCGAAAGGTGAACTGAAAAGAATTGTCGACGCCAGCGGACTCGACATGAAGAAGTTTTTCAACACGAGCGGCCAGCAATACCGTGAGTTGCAATTGAAAGATAAGCTCGGGGAAATGTCGGAAGATGAGAAACTCGAGCTGCTGTCTTCAAACGGCATGCTGATCAAGCGGCCACTTGCGTGGGACGGGAAAAAAGTGACACTTGGATTCAAAGAAGAAGTGTTTGAAAATAGCTGGTCTTAAAGATTGTGAAATCTTGTAATTGCGCGGTTTATATGTCAAACTGAAATTGAAGCTACTACATATTTTGGAGGCGTTTGGATGAACACACCACAAGAACTTCGTTATTCAAAAGAACATGAATGGGTTAAGCTTGAAGACGGCAAAGCAACTATCGGGATTACACATTTTGCGCAGGCTGAACTAGGGGACATCGTTTTCGTCGAATTGCCGCAGGTCGGTGACGAGCTGAAGAAAAATGAACCATTCGGCAGTGTTGAATCTGTTAAAACTGTATCGGAACTTTATGCACCGGTCAGCGGAAAAGTGATTGAAGTCAATTCTGAACTCGAAGACAGCCCGGAATTCGTCAACGAATCTCCGTATGAGCAAGCTTGGATGGTCGTCATCGAAGCACCGTCTGAAGATGAAATGAACGAATTGATGGACGCTGACGCGTACAAGGAAATGACGAACGAATAGGACCCGGAAAGCGCCTGCAACTTGGCGCTTTTTTCATTATCCAAACGCTTGCACTTTTATAAATTCTTTAGAATCAGCGGGGTGTTGGTTATGGGGAAAGTGATTGTGGTGGAAGGCATTTCAGACAAAAACAGGATAGCGCCGCTCATTGCAGAATCCGTGACGATTCTCTGCACAAATGGTACAGTAAGTGCAACGAGGCTCGAAGAATTGCTGCTGCCATTTGAAGGGCAGGACATCATTATTTTGGTGGATGCGGATAAATCCGGTGAAAAGCTCAGAAAACTGGTGAAACGTGAGTTTCCTGAAGCGAGACATTTTTACATTGACCGGAATTATAAGGAAGTGGCCACGACGCCATTGCGCATCCTGATGGATGTTCTGATTGCAGCCAACGTAAGGGTCAATAACCTGTTAACAGAAGGATGACGAAATATGGAAGAATGGAACCATAAAGACTGGACCAAAGCCAAAAATACCAATAAGATTTCGGCCTATTATCTATACACACCGATGTGCGGCACCTGCCAGCTGGCTTCAAAAATGCTGGAAGTTGTCACTGCGGCCATGCCGGAACTGCCGATCGGCAAAGCGAATTTGAATTATGTGCAGGAAATTGCCGCTTTATATGAAGTGGAAAGTGTCCCGTGTCTCTTGATCACCGAAAACGGCAAGCTCAAAGACAAGGTTTATGCCTTTCATTCCGTGCCTTATATTTATGAGAAATTAAAAATTGTTGACGGATAAATAAAGCCGTGGTAAATTAAGAACCTGAATCGCAAACTTAATAACGTAACTCTTATACAGAGTGGTGGAGGGAAGTACCCTGTGAAGCCCGGCAACCGTCATGAAAATGAAATGGTGCCAAGTCACACAAAGCGAAAGCTTTGGAAGATGAGAGAACGGTTAACGTATATTTTTTTACGCATGCCCTTCTGCTCGTTTTCGAGCAGAAGGGCATTTTATTTTGAAGTAGGAGTGTGTAGCAATGATCCAGTTAAAAGAATTGACGAAGATATTTGATACGGGCAAGACCACCCTCACTGCCGTGGACGATGTGAACCTGTCGATCGATGACGGGGAAATTTTCGGAATCATCGGTTACAGTGGGGCAGGAAAAAGTACATTGATCCGCTTATTGAATGGGTTGGAAAAACCGACTTCCGGCACAGTTGATATCAACGGCCAGAAAATTACTGCCATCAAAGGGGCAGATTTACGCAAAGCGCGGCAGAAAGTGAGTATGATTTTCCAGCATTTCAATCTTCTGTGGTCACGGACGGTTCGGGAGAACATCGAGTTTCCGCTTGAAATTGCGGGTGTACCAAAAGCGAAAAGAGAGTCGAGAGTCAAGGAACTCGTCGAATTGGTAGGATTGGATGGACGGGAGAACGCATATCCTTCGCAACTCTCCGGTGGACAAAAGCAGCGTGTCGGGATTGCCCGTTCGCTCGCCAATGATCCGGAAGTGCTGCTTTGCGATGAAGCAACTTCGGCACTCGATCCGGAAACGACAGATTCAATCCTGGATCTGCTGGTCGATATCAACAAGCGTCTCGGTTTGACAATTGTCCTGATAACGCATGAAATGCATGTTATCCGGAAAATCTGCCACCGCGTTGCGGTCATGGAAGGCGGCAAGGTTGTTGAACTGGGCGATGTACTGCAAATCTTCCGGTCACCCAAAAAAGATATCACGAAACGCTTCGTGGCACAGGTGACCGAAACAGAAGATTCCACTGCCACAATCAAGCACCTCCGCGAATTATATCCGACCGGTGAGCTGGTAAAATTGATTTTCGTTGGCGAACAGACTGAGCAGCCGATCTTAACAAAGCTGATCCGCAATTTTCCGGTGGAAGTCAATATTGTGCAGGGGGATATATCCCACACCCAACGCGGCGCATACGGCACATTGATTCTGCAGTTAAAAGGCTCGAAACAGGAAATTGGCGAAGCGATTGTTTTCCTTGAACAAGAGAAAGTGCAGACGGAGGTGATGGCAAATGATTGAGTCATTATTTCCAAATGTTGATTGGGACAGTATGTGGGAAGCGACATTAGAAACCTTGTATATGACAGCCATGTCGACAGCCTTCACTTTCGTCATCGGCCTCATACTCGGCATCATTCTATTTTTGACAGCGCCTAAGCAATTATGGGCCAATAAAATCGTCAATTGGCTGACAGGTGTTTTCGTCAATGTTTTCCGTTCCATTCCTTTTATCATTTTGATCATTTTGCTGATTCCTTTTACAAGCTTTCTGATTGGAACCATCCGGGGACCGAACGCGGCATTGCCGGCGCTGATTATCGGGGCGGCTCCGTTTTATGCACGATTGGTATTGATCGCTTTCCAGGAAATTGATAAAGGCGTCGTTGAAGCAGCACGGTCGATGGGTGCTACTACATGGACCATTATTCGCAAGGTTTTATTGCCGGAATCGAAGCCGGCACTGATCTCAGGCATCACGGTAACTTCCATTGCGTTGGTCGGTTATACTGCGATGGCCGGTGTCATCGGCGCAGGCGGACTGGGAACGCTGGCGTTTCTGGATGGTTTCCAGCGCAGCCGCCCGGATGTTGTATTAATGGCAACCATTTTGATTTTAATCATTGTCTTCATCATCCAATTTATCGGGGATGCATGGACCAGAAGAGCTGACAAACGTTGATGACGGAAATTCCGTTAACATAAAAAAACTAAGCATAGAAAAAGGGAGAGTACAAATCATGAAAAAACTTTTAACTGGAACTTTATTGGCAACATTAGCTTTGGCAGGCTGCGGCACCGACAACGGAGAAACCGGCACTGACAGCAGCAACGGCGGATCTGGAGAAGGAGAAACTACTACTTTAAAAGTGGGTGCCTCAAACGTCCCGCACGCTGAGATTTTAGAACAGGCTCAGCCGATTCTGGAAGAACAGGGAATTGAATTGGAAATCGAAACTTACCAGGACTATATTTTCCCCAACCAGGATCTTGAATCGGGTGAAATTGATGCCAACTACTTTCAGCATATCCCATATTTCGAAGGCCAAATGGAAGAGCATGGCTATGATTTTGCAAATGCCGGCGGTATCCACATTGAGCCAATCGGTGTTTACTCCCAGGAATACGACTCTTTAGAGGCCCTTCCGGAAGGTGCCACTATTTTAGTGAGCAGTTCAGTTGCTGACCACGGACGTATTTTGTCCATGTTGGAAGCAGAAGGATTGATCACTTTAGCTGAAGATATCGATAAAACAAAAGCGGAAGTAAGTGACATTACTGAAAACCCGAAAGACCTGCAATTCGAAACAGATTACGAAGCGGCATTATTGGTGCAAATGTATGAACAGGGTGAAGGCGATGCAGTATTGATCAATTCCAACTATGCAATCGATGCAGGCATCAGCCCGCAGGAAGATTCAATTGCTCTTGAAGAATCAGATTCACCATATGTAAACATCATCGCTGTTCGTTCAGGTGATGAAGACAGCGAAGCAGTCCAAGCATTGGTAGAAGCTCTTACATCACAAGAGATTCAAGATTTCATCTTGGAAGAATGGGGCGGCTCAGTCGTACCTGTGGAATAATAAAGAAAAGCGACGGCACCCGGTTAGCTCCGAAAGGCTTAAGACGGTCCAGCGAAGCGGCCTTGGCCGCGCAGCTGGGCTGGCTTATGACCCGAGGAGTTGGGTCGCCGGAGTCTGGACAAAGAAAAGCGACAGCGCCCGTAACCGAAATTTAAATATAAGAACAGCATCCTCCGGGGTGCTTTTTTTTTGGTCTTTATTTTGGATCACCTATATAAAAATGACCTGCTAATTGCTAGTTATTTCAAGATTAAAGATTATCTTGAAATAATAACAAAAGTGAATATTCCGTGTATTGGAGAACTACTTATCTTATTTTCTTTTCTATGGTAGCTTAATAGCTATTACGAAAAACATATGTACACACAGGGGGGACATGAAATGAAGTTTAAGTTCGGTTTATTGCCAAGGATAGTGCTGGCGATCGTGTTGGGGGTTGTCATCGGTTCGTTTGCACCGGAAAATGTGGTTAGGGTATTTGCTACTTTCACGTCGATATTCGGTAATTTCCTGAACTTCGTCGTGCCATTGATCATTCTCGGATTTATTGCTCCGGGGATTGCGAAACTTGGTAAAGGTTCAGGCAAACTTCTCGGAATTTCCACGCTTGTTGCCTACAGTTCAACAGTGGTTGCTGGAGTCTTTGCATTTCTGGCCGCAATGCTCGTGTTGCCGAACTTTATGGAAGGCCGAGAAATTTCAGGTCTTGATGATCCGGCTAATGCATTGGCAAAAACTTTTATCACCCTTGAAATGACGCCGCTGTTTGGGGTTATGGCTGCTTTGATCCTTGCCTTCTTGCTCGGAATCGGCATGGCCGCAACAGGCAGCAAAACAATGATTTCCTTTTTCGATGAGTTTCAGGTAATCATCGAGAAGACAATCTCTATTGTAATCATTCCGTTATTGCCTTTTTATATTTTCGGCATATTCGCCAATATGGCGTATGGTGGCGCAGTGATGGAGATACTGTCATTATTCGGAATCGTCTTCGTGCTGATCATCATTCTGCACGCGCTGATGCTGCTGCTTCAATACAGCTCTGCTGGTGTGCTCGTCAAACGGAATCCGCTTCGCATGCTGAAAACGATGATGCCGGCTTATTTCACAGCCCTTGGTACTCAATCGTCCGCCGCGACAATTCCTGTAACTTTGCGCCAGGCGCGTAAAACAGGAGCAGATGAAAGAATCGCGGATTTCTCAGTCCCTCTTTTCGCGACCATCCATCTGTCAGGGAGCACAATCACGTTGGTGTCTTGTGCGATCGGTGTGTTGTTCCTTACCGGGCAGACACCTGAATTCAGTTCTTTCTTTCCTTTCATCCTGATGCTGGGTGTTACAATGATTGCTGCGCCGGGAGTTCCTGGTGGCGCTGTAATGGCGGCAATCGGCTTATTGCAGACGATGCTTGGATTTGATGCAACAATGGTTGCCTTGATGATTGCGCTGTACATGGCACAGGACAGTTTCGGAACTGCTGCAAACGTTACTGGTGACGGTGCTTTGACTAATATCGTCGACAGGTTTACAAACGGTCGAAAAGTTTAAGGTCATTTTAATTTCAAATGCTATGGTAATATATTGAAACCGTTTAATCCGAAGCCCGACAAGTTATTGTCGGGCTTTTTCTTATATTTTCCAATAACTATGCCGATAGGTCCATTTTCAGACAATTTACCAAAAAAGAAGTTTCAAAGGTCAGGGTTGGGGTATAATTGGAAATGTAAGAAAAATTGAAAGGGATGATTTATTATCGATTCAAACGGTATCGAGCATACTGAGAAGATGGAACAAGCTTTTAGGAGTGCCCATGGTTTTGGCATCAACGAATACCAGAGCGATACGGATAAGATTATTGAAGTGGAACAGCGCAGAGAACAGGATTACACGAACAGTCAAAAAATCGTGTCTAACTTAGAACGTCAAGTACACCGTGAAATATAAATTGAATGTTAAAGCCGGCCGGTGCATATATGCACCGGCTTTTTTATTGACATCTATTCTCAATTGAATATCTTTTATTGAAAATGAAATTCCAATTTTTATAATTAAGAGAAATGGATTTCCATTGAGAAATGCTGAGTTTTAAATCTTTTAAAGCAACCATATTGTACCGATTTAATGATTTGCAAGAGCAGTCGTTATCGGTTAAGATTAGAATGATACTAATTTAGAATGGTTATCCATTCAACATCAACTATATGGAGGTATTTACATGTCAACTTTGGTCATCCAGGATTTACACGTTGAAATCGAAGGTAAAGAGATTTTAAAAGGTGTAAACTTAACTATTAATACAAGTGAGATCCACGCAATCATGGGTCCGAACGGAACGGGTAAATCCACTTTGGCTTCTGCCATCATGGGGCACCCTAAATACGAAGTAACTTCAGGATCAATTACATTGGACGGCGAAGACGTCTTAGATATGGAAGTCGACGAACGTGCACGTGCAGGACTTTTCCTTGCTATGCAATACCCGAGTGAAATTTCAGGAGTTACAAACGCTGACTTTATGCGTTCTGCGATGAACGCCCGCCGCGAAGAAGGGGACGAAATTTCCTTGATGAAATTCATCCGTGAGCTGGACAGCAAAATGGAAACTCTTGCTATGGACCAGGATATGGCTCAGCGCTATTTAAATGAAGGCTTCTCAGGCGGGGAAAAGAAACGCAATGAAATTCTCCAAATGATGATGATTAAACCAACGATCGCTGTGTTGGATGAAATTGACTCCGGGTTGGATATCGATGCTTTGAAAGTCGTATCTGATGGGATCAACCAGATGAAAGGCGAAGGTTTCGGCTGCCTGATCATCACACATTACCAGCGTCTATTGAATTACATCACGCCGGATCACGTCCATGTAATGATGCAGGGCCGCGTTGTAAAATCCGGTGGAGCAGAACTTGCGCATAAACTGGAAGCAGAAGGCTATGACTGGATCAAACAGGAACTTGGAATTGAAGACGAGACTGTAGGACAAGCATAATTGAAGGGAGAGACTGGCATGACGGTTGAAACAAATTTAAAAATGACCGAGCAAGAGCTGCGCTCCTTTTCAGAAATGAATGGTGAACCTTCTTGGTTTACTGAGCTGCGTCTTCGCTCGTTTGCAGAAGCGGAAACATTACCGCTACCAAAACCTGATAAAACGAAAATTTTGAGCTGGAATTTCACAGATTATCCGGTTCATTCAGTAAAAAATGCTGCATTTGGTTCGATTGCGGATCTGACAGACGACATCAAAACGATTGTCGATCTTGATCAACAGAACCTTTACATCCAGCACAACAATACACCGGCATTTTCCCGTATTTCAGAAGACCTGGCTGCTAAAGGTGTCATCTTAACTGACATTTTCACAGCGCTTCGTGAACACGGCGATCTGGTGAAAAAATATTTCATGACGAACGGTGTCAAAACCGATGAGCATAAATTGACTGCTTTACACGCTGCATTGATGAACGGAGGAGCTTTCCTTTACGTTCCGAAAAATGTGGAAATTGAAGAGCCGGTACAAGTCGTCTTCTATCATGACGATGCGGATGCTTCACTATTCAACCACGTCATTGTTGTTGCGGATACGAGCAGTAAAGTTACTTATGTGGAAAACTATTACTCGACTGTTGCAAAATCGAATGGTTTGGCGAATATCATTTCTGAAGTATTTGCAGAAGATAACGCCCAAATCACTTACGGTGCAGTGGATGTATTGGCTGAAGGGTTCACAACTTATGTCAACCGCCGCGGTATTGCTGCAAGAGATGCAAAAATCGAATGGGCACTTGGCATGATGAACGACAGCGATACAATTTCTGAAAATGTGACACATCTGGTGGGCGATAACTCAATCGGCGACACAAAAATGGTCGTAGTCGGACGAGGCAGCCAGAAACAGAACTTTACAACAAAAGTTGTCCACTGGGGCAAAAACTCCGACGGCCAGATTTTGAAGCACGGCGTTATGAAAGATTCCGCTTCATCCATTTTCAACGGCATCGGTAAAATTGAACATGGCGCATCGAAATCGAATGCGGAGCAGGAATCACGTGTGTTGATGCTTAGCCCGGATGCACGCGGCGACGCAAACCCGATTCTGCTCATCGACGAAGATGATGTAACAGCAGGCCACGCAGCATCTGTCGGCCGAGTTGACCCTCTTCAATTGTATTATCTGATGAGCCGAGGAATTACGAAACAAGAAGCTGAACGTCTTGTTATTCACGGTTTCCTGGCACCGGTTGTAAACGTGTTGCCAATCGAAGGCGTTAAAAAGCAATTGACGGAGGTTATCGAAAGGAAAGTCCGCTGATGATCAACCAAGAGATAAAAAGCTATTTTCCTATACTGAACCAAGAAATCAATGGCAACCCGCTTATTTATCTGGACAGCGCCGCTACGTCACAAAAGCCTGTCCAAGTAATCGAAGCATTGGAGAATTACTATAAATTTGATAATTCCAATGTGCACCGCGGTGTTCACACGCTCGGCAACCGCGCCACCGAAAAATATGAAGGTGCTCGTGAAAAAGTGCAGAAATTCATCAATGCCGAATCCACTGAAGAAATCATCTTTCTTCGGGGCACAACAACAGCCATCAATCTGGTAGCGCAAAGCTACGGACGGGCGAATGTGAATGAAGGCGATGAAATTGTCATCACTTATATGGAGCATCATTCCAATATTATTCCTTGGCAGCAATTGGCGAAAGAGCGTGGAGCGATTCTGAAATATATCGAACTCGAAGCTGACGGCACCATTTCACTTGAACAAGTGAAAGCTGCAATTACTGAACGGACAAAAATCGTTTCCATGGTCTATGTTTCAAACGTCCTCGGAACGATGAACCCTGTGAAGGAAGTTGCCCGCATTGCGCATGAACACGGTGCGGTGATGGTGGTTGACGGGGCACAGGCTGCTCCTCATCTGAAAATCGATGTCCAGCAATTGGACTGTGATTTCTTCGCTTTTTCAGGCCATAAAATGGTCGGTCCAACCGGGATCGGTGTATTATATGGAAAGAAAGCGTTATTGAATGACATGGAGCCGGTCGAATTCGGCGGCGAAATGATTGATTTTGTCGGCCTTTACGATTCGACATGGAAAGAGCTTCCGTGGAAATTCGAAGGGGGTACACCTATTATCGGCGGAGCCGTCGGTTTGGGAGCTGCCATCGATTTTCTGAACGAAATCGGTTTGGACGAAATCGAAAAGCATGAACATGAAATGGCGGCATACGCCATGGAAAAAATGAGCGGAATTGATGGCCTTGAAATCTACGGTCCGAAAGATCCGGCACAACGGGCAGGCATTGTGACGTTCAATTTGAACGATGTCCATCCACACGATGTGGCAACCGTTCTTGATATGAGCGGCATTGCTGTTCGCGCAGGACATCACTGTGCACAGCCATTGATGAAATGGCTGGAAGTATCAGCCACCGCCCGCGCCAGTTTCTATCTCTATAATGGCGAATCGGATGTCGATCGGTTAGTAGAAGGACTACGCTCTGCAAAGGAGTATTTCAACGATGTCTTTTAAAAACTTAGATCAATTGTATCGGTCCGTTATTATGGACCATTATAAAACGCCGAGAAATAAAGGCACCATTGAAAACGACAGCATCAACATCGAAATGAACAACCCGACATGCGGAGACCGCATCCATCTGACCTTGCAGGTCGAAGACGGCATCGTAAAAGATGCGAAGTTTGATGGCGAAGGGTGTTCCATCTCGATGGCTTCCGCTTCAATGATGACCCAAGCAGTCAAAGGGAAAGATGTGGAGACAGCTCTCGGGCTGTCCAAGACTTTTTCTGACATGATGCTCGGCAAAGAGTATGATGATTCCACGGATCTTGGCGATATCGAAGCGTTGCAGGGAGTTTCCCAATTCCCGGCACGCATCAAATGCGCGACACTCGCCTGGAAAGCCATGGAAAAAGGTGTGCACGAGCAAGAAAAATCGTAACACAAGAACGGAGGAACGACGATGGCGAAGAAAATGCCTGAAATGGATGATTATAAATATGGGTTCCATGACAAAGACGTCTCGATTTTCCGCTCAAAACGCGGATTGACGGAAGACATTGTCAGAGAAATTTCGAAAATCAAAGATGAGCCTGAGTGGATGCTTGAAACCCGCTTAAAAGCGCTTAAAATGTTCTATTCAATGCCGATGCCACAATGGGGCGGAGATTTGGCACCATTGAACTTTGACGAAATCACGTATTACGTGAAACCTTCAGAGGCGAGCCAAACTTCATGGGATGAAGTACCGGAAGAAATCAAACGGACGTTTGATAAACTCGGTATTCCTGAAGCGGAACAAAAATACCTTGCTGGTGTTTCTGCTCAATACGAATCTGAAGTGGTCTACCACAACATGAAAGTGGAACTGGAAGACATGGGCATCATCTTTAAAGACACGGATGCCGCACTTCGCGAAAACGAAGATCTGTTCCGGGAATACTTCCAGACAGTGATTCCGACAGCGGACAATAAATTCTCTGCACTCAATACAGCAGTCTGGTCAGGTGGATCATTCATCTACGTACCACCAGGCATTAAAGTCGAAGCACCGCTGCAAGCCTATTTCCGCATCAACTCGGAAAACATGGGGCAGTTCGAACGTACATTGATCATTGTGGATGAAGGCGCAAGTGTCCATTATGTCGAAGGCTGTACAGCTCCGGTTTATACGACCAATTCACTGCATTCTGCAGTTGTTGAAATTATCGTTAAAAAAGACGGTTATTGCCGTTATACGACAATCCAAAACTGGGCGAACAACGTCTACAACCTTGTAACGAAGCGTGCATTTGTTGACGCAAACGGTACAATGGAATGGATTGACGGCAATATCGGATCGAAATTGACGATGAAATATCCTGCAGTTTACCTGCGCGGCGAAGGCGCACGCGGCATGACCTTGTCGATTGCCATCGCAGGCAAAGGCCAGCACCAGGATGCCGGTGCAAAAATGATTCACTTGGCACCGAATACTTCATCTTCAATCGTGTCGAAGTCAATTTCGAAACAAGGCGGGAAAGTTTCCTACCGCGGAATTGTCCGTTTCGGCCGCAAAGCCGACGGCGCACGTTCGAACATTGAATGTGATACGTTGATCATGGATAACGAGTCCACGTCGGATACGATTCCGTACAATGAAATCCTGAATGACAATGTTTCTTTGGAGCACGAAGCGAAAGTTTCAAAAGTTTCTGAAGAGCAATTGTTCTACTTGATGAGCCGTGGCGTTTCTGAACAGGAAGCGACTGAAATGATCGTTATGGGCTTCATCGAACCATTTACAAAAGAACTTCCTATGGAATATGCGGTTGAAATGAACCGTTTGATCAAATTCGAAATGGAAGGTTCAATCGGTTAATCGATTGGATTCCCCAAAAACCTTCGTTGCTGAAAAGCAGCGAAGGTTTTTTGTGTTTCCTCAATTTCCAGAATAAGACGCTCAATATTTTCTGTGCTATCATTGAAGCAGCAAGCATTTCGGAGGTGGCATAATGATATATGCGGGATTAACTGGCTGGGGAGATCACCCCGATGTCTACAGTCCGGGTTCGAAACAAAAGGACAAATTGACCGATTATGCGGGACATTTTCCGGTAGTCGAGTTGGACTCTTCCTTTTATGCAGTTCAGCCGGAACGGAATATTCGAAAGTGGATCGACGACACACCAGATTCTTTTCAATTTGTCGTTAAAGCTTATCAGGGGATGACGGGGCATTTGCGCGGAGAAAATCCTTTTGAAACGGAAGACGAAATGTATGAAGCGTATATCAAATCCATTCGGCCGCTCAAAGAAGCAGGCAAACTGGCGATGGTCTTATTGCAATTTCCTCCGTGGTTTGATTGTGTGAAAGAGAATGTGGATGAAATCAGAAGGATTATAAATAAATTAAGCGAATTCGATCTGGCAATCGAGTTCCGCCATCAATCGTGGTACGCCGAAGGATTTCGCGAAAAGACTTTTGAATTCCTGCGGGAGCATAATTTGATCCATTCCGTCTGCGATGAACCGCAGTCAGGGGATGGCTCGATTCCGCTCGTACCGGTGTCGACAAGAAAAGACAAAGTGCTGTTCCGGCTCCATGGCCGCAATGTCCACGGCTGGGTCAATGTTGGAAACGCGAAAAACTGGCGGGAAGTCCGTTATTTATATGATTATAACGAAGATGAACTGACAGAAATCAGCGAGGCTGCGAAAACATTGGATCGCACCACTGAGCATGTGTATGTCATTTTCAATAATAATTCCGGCGGCCATGCTGCCGGAGACGCAAAACAATTCCAGCAGATGAACAAGCTGGTGTTTGAAGATCTTGCACCCAAACAGCTGGATCTGTTTGAAGAGGAATTTTAATGAAGGGCCGTAAAGAGGTGTTGTAAAATGGCTGAAACTATTCATATCTACCATACAAATGATCTGCACAGCCATTTTGCCAATTGGCCGAGCATCCACGCTTTTTTAGTTGGACGGAAACGCTGGCATGAAGAAATGGGCGATGTCTGCCTCATTCTCGACATCGGCGATCACGTGGACCGTTCCCATCCGTTCTCGGAAGGCACGGCCGGCAAAGGCAATGTGCAAATGCTGAACGATGCATTCTACGATGCAGTGACGATTGGCAACAACGAAGGCATTACCTTATCCAAAAAAGAATTGGATGCGTTGTATACGGAGGCTGATTTTGATGTAATCCTCTCCAATCTGTTAAGCGAAGATGGAGAACGGCCCGATTGGGCGAAACCTTATAAAATTCGGGTGACACCTGAAGGGAAGCGCATCGGCCTGGTGGGTGCAACGGCTGAATTCACTCCTTTTTATGAAAGATTGGGATGGCAAGTGACGGCTGCGAGGGAATCGATTCTTCAATCGGTGGAAGAGATCAAAGCTCACACAGACTTGATTGTCTGCCTGTCGCATCTTGGGGTGCGGGAAGATGAAATTTTGGCGGAGGCCTGTCCGGAAATCGATCTGATTCTGGGTGCGCATACCCACCATATATTCCACGACGGCAAGCAGATCGGCGACGTGCTGCTCGGTGCAGCCGGCAAGTTCGGGGCCTATATCGGCCACGTCATCATTGACGAGGAGCTGGAGAAGAAAAAAGCTTATTTGATTGATACTGAAAAGCTCGATAATCCGGATGAGCATTACGATCGTGATCGGAGAACGGAAGGCAAGGCATTGCTGAAAGACACAGTGTTCCATAATGATGTGGCTTTAAAAGCGGAATGGTTCAAGGAATCGGAAATGGCTCAATTATTCGGAAAAGCGATGATTGAATTTTCACGGGCGGATTGTGCATTATTCAACGCGGGCCTGTTTATGGAAGATATGCCTCACGGGGAAGTCACCCGCTATGATTTCCACCGGATGTTGCCGCATCCCATCAACCCTTGCATGATCGAACTCACGGGGGCGGAATTGAAAGAAATTTATTTGCAGTCGATGAATTCGGATTGGCCGCAACTGGAACTGAAAGGCCTTGGATTCCGCGGTGTGGTGTTCGGGAAAATGATTCGCACCGGGATGGAATTGGAGCACCATCAATTATTCATCAATGGAAAGCGGGCTGACAGTGATAAAGTTTATAAACTGATCACGCTGGATATGTTTACGTTTGGCTATTTTTTCCCGGAATTTAAACGTTCCCCGAAAACCTATTTCATGCCCGAATTTATTCGGGATGTATTCAGTGGCTATTTTTCGCGCAAAATGGTGAAATGATCGGAATATTCAGTTGTGAATTGACCTTGATTTCCGTATAATTTTAGGATATGCTAACTAAGAATTGTATATCGATGGGTAGAGGCTGCAAAACTGATGAGTAGAATATGTGAGCGTGACAGCGATGAACATATTTGAAAGGTGGTTTTGCCGAAGTCCGTTTTCAGTTGTCACAAGAAAATGGGGCTGGGGGCATTCTTAATAAGGATGTCACTGTCATTTATGCTTGCATAAATGGAGAGCTACAGGTTTGTTTGATGTTTTACTGCACAAACGAATTGTAGAAAGCCGACTTGTCCCTTTGGATTGAGCCGGCTTTTTTTCTCCAATCTATTCCATCAAAAAATAGGAGGAAACTATTCATGGAAAACACAATTTTTTCAATACTGCCCCCGATTATTGCAATCGTGATGGTCTTGTTGACGCGTCGCGTATTGTTATCACTGGGAGTGGGTATTCTTGCTGCTGCGTTAATCCTGACGTCATTCGCACCAGTTGGCACCCTGCAGGAATTATTTACATCATTCCAGGTGATTTTCTGGGACGAAGGTTTTAACGCGTATAATGTATTTATTCTTCTATTCTTATTATTACTCGGAATTATAACGGCATTCGTCAGTTTATCCGGAGGGAGCCACGCATTTGCTGAATGGGCTTCCGAGCGCGTCAAATCACGCCGCGGCGCAAAAGTTCTGACAGTAGCCCTTGGTATCGTAATATTCATCGACGATTATTTCAATGCACTGACTGTTGGCCAGGTCGCACGTCCGATTACAGACCGTTATAAAGTTTCACGTGCGAAGCTTGCATACTTCATCGATTCCACTGCTGCGCCAGTGTGTGTTGTGTCACCGGTTTCGAGCTGGGGAGCAGCCATCATCGGAATCATCGCGACGATTCTTGCGGGCCAAACGTTTGTTGAGTATTCCGCTTTGGAAGCTTTCCTATGGATGGCGCCGATGAACTTCTATGTAATAGCAGCACTTTCTATCGTATTTTTCGTTGCTTACCGCGATGTTGATTTCGGTGAAATGAAAAAGCATGAAATCAAAGCAATTGAGCACGGAGAGCTTTATGATCCTGAGAAATCGATTCCAGGTGAAATGAAAGAAGAATTTCCTTCTCATTCCCATGGCCGCGTACTTGATTTATTGCTGCCAATCCTTATATTGGTTGTCGGAACTGTAGCCGCCATGTTGTGGACCGGCTACCAGAATGCAGGCCAACAACTTGATGTATGGCTGATTTTTGAAAATACCGATGTACCGTTATCATTATTAGTTGGTGGACTTCTGGGAACCATTACATCCATCGTTTTATATGTGCTGCAAATGAAGAAGAATGAAACTGCCAATGCCGGTTGGGTCGGCAAAGGAATCTGGGCAGGGATCAAATCAATGATCGGTGCGGTCCTGATTCTGATTTTCGCCTGGTCTTTGACTTATCTCATCGGCGCATTGGAAACAGGAACTTATCTTGCTGGCATTGTGAGTGAAGGCAATATTCCTGTTTCAGTTCTTCCCGTATTATTATTCGTTCTTGCTGGAGTGATGGCATTTTCGACCGGAACATCTTGGGGCTCTTTCGGTATTCTTTTACCGATCGCTGGAACCATCATGATCGAAGCTGCTCCTGAATTATTATTGGCATCTTTATCGGCTGTTCTTGCCGGCGCTGTTTTCGGTGACCATTGTTCACCGATTTCAGACACGACAATCTTGTCATCAACCGGTGCAGGGAGCAATCATATGGACCACGTGGCCACTCAGCTTCCATACGCTTTGACTGCTGCAGCAATTGCAGCTGTAGGGTATTTAGTCATAGGCTTTACCGGGTCGCTGTTATGGTCATTATTAGCAGTAATTGTTATTCTTGTAGTATTGTTTATTGCTTGGTCGCAACGAACGACTATCCTTGAAAAGAAAGAAAAAGCGCTTTAAATCAAAAGCGGAGAGAATTTCTCTCCGCTTTTTTATTATGGGGATAATAGTTTTTTAAAAAAATCTCAGAAACTGTCTTTACTTTGTTCGGGCGGCTCGGTATACTATTTTTAGATTAGTTAATAATCTGAAAATATACAAACTTCTCATTTTTCTGTCAGAAAAATGGAAGTTCGTAAAGAGGGGGAGAAATTATGGAACGTTCGCAATGGGGTACACGCGCCGGTTTTATCATGGCGGCAGTCGGCTCGGCAATCGGTTTGGGAAACATTTGGCGTTTTCCGTACGTTGCCTATGAAAATGGTGGAGGAGCATTCTTTATACCGTACTTATTCGCTCTGCTAACAGCAGGGATACCGATTCTTATCCTCGAATTCACCATCGGGCATAAATACCGTGGATCAGCACCATTATCTTTCTTCCGCATGAGCGGAAAGAAAGCTGAATGGCTTGGTTGGTGGGCAGTACTTGTTTCCTTTGTCATATCGGTCTATTATGCAGTTATTATTGCCTGGGCAATGCGTTATACAATTTTCGCATTCAATCAGGCATGGGGCGAAGACACGCAAGCATTTTTATTTGGAGACTTTCTCCAACTGGGAGACGTCCCGGGACAAACTGGCGATATCGTCTGGGGGATCTTTATTCCACTAGTATTGGTATGGGCTATTACTCTGGGAATTCTTTTAGCCGGAGTTAAGAAAGGGATTGAAGCTGCTAACCGCATTTTCATTCCGACTTTGGTGGTAATCTTCCTGATTATTGTTATCCGCGCTGTAACTTTGGACGGAGCGATGACAGGCTTGAACGC
This sequence comes from Planococcus daihaiensis, assembly GCF_049262615.1. GTDB lineage: Bacteria > Bacillota > Bacilli > Bacillales_A > Planococcaceae > Planococcus. The sequence continues at coordinate 2,776,102 of NZ_CP175504.1, forward strand.
ATTCTTCCAGCCGAACTTTGATGCCATTATGGATCCAACGGTTTGGGTTGCGGCATACGGACATATTTTCTTCAGTTTATCCGTAGCATTTGCCATCATGATCACTTATTCCAGTTATTTACCTAAAAAATCAGATATTACCAATAATGCTTTCATCACAGGTTTTGCCAACTCAAGCTTTGAGTTGCTGGCAGGGATCGGGGTATTCGCTGTATTAGGATTTATGGCGGTTCAATCCAATGTTCCCGTAGCGGAAGTGGCTACTGCCGGTGTCGGATTGGCGTTTGTGGTATTCCCGCAGATCATCAACCAATTCCCAGGATTCAATGGATTATTCGGTGTCCTGTTCTTCCTGTCCTTAACACTGGCAGGCTTAACGTCTCTCATGTCCATCACTGAAACATACGTGGCGGCAATTGCAGAGAAATTTGGCACATCACGCCGTAAAGCTGTTGCTTTCGGTGGCGGTTTGGCAGCTGTAATTTCGATTCTGTTTGCTACTCAAGGCGGACTTTACTTCCTTGACCTTGCAGATTATTACATCAACCAATTCGGTGTCGCAGCAGTCGGTCTTGTAGAAGTGGTCATGGTGGTTTGGATCCTGCGCAAAGCAGACAACCTGAAAGATCATGCAAACGCAATTTCCGATATTCCGCTTGCGGGCTGGTGGAAATTCTCACTTGGCGTTATTACACCGATCGTCTTGGGCTATATGATGTTCGGATTGCTGAAACTTAACATTCTCCAAGAATGGGATACTGACACAGGAAACTATGAAGGATATTCGAATATGTTCACTCTATTCGGTGGGGTTGCTGTAGCAGGTCTTGCTTTGCTCTTAGGAATTTTGTTCTCACTCGGCAAATGGCATAAGAGCCAGGCAGAATTCGACGAACATAAATAAGGGAGGGAACGATATGGAACCAAGCGCAATCGTAGTCATGATTATCGGCATGTTGCTGTTATGGGGTGGCTTAGCAGCCAGCATCTTCCATGCAGTACGAAGCAGCAAAAAGAATAAGGCAGATAACGCAGCATAATCTGTAAAACCCCCCGGAAACGATTCGTTTCCGGGGGTTTCTTTTTGGAAGACTGTTCCTTGTGAGGCTCGCCGCTTTATGGTACATTTGGAAAAGAGAATGGCAGACATGCTGCAGATGGTAAACATCCCCGGCATTCCTACAAGGAATCAGCAAGCTTCCCCGGAAGCTTAACTAATTGGATGGTGAAAAATTTGATTACTATTGATCAGTGGAATTATGAAATTGTCATCGATTACCGTGAAGGTTTTCAGGAAGAAGCAATTACGAATCGCTATAGTGAAATTCTGGGCAAGTATGATTATATTCTTGGAGACTGGGGCTATGGCCAGCTTCGCTTAAAGGGATTTTTTGAGGACACGAACCATAAAGCCAGCTATGACACGAAAATCAGCACGTTACAGGATTACCTTTACGAATATTGCAATTTCGGCTGTGCCTATTTTGTTATTAAGAAGGTTGGCAAAGCGCCAGAACCTGTAAAAGAAGAAATTGAGGAAGCAGAAGAGCAGGCAGCAGACCAAACCATAAATGAAAACCCCGTAGCAGAAGCATGATGCAGCGGGGTTTTTTCATGCCATTATGCTATTATAAGGGATGAGCTAGTGAAGAAAGAAATTATATCTGTTGGAGGGTTTAAGATGTATTTTATTGACCGCAGCAAGATTACTGAAACGATTACCTATATGAACTCTTTAGTGAAACTATACGAATCAACCGAAAGCTGGGACACCCTGGAAAGCGAATTGGCTCTTGAGCGTCTGACCCATAATATTATCGAATCGATTATAGATGTCGGCAACAGCATGATTGATGGTTTCATCATGCGGGACCCCGGCAGTTACGAGGACATCATTGATATCTTAACGGATGAAAAAGTGATTTCTCCGGAGATGGACGCGCCGTTGAAACGGGTTATTGGGCTAAGAAAATCTTTGGTGCGCGATTTCATGAAAATGGATCACGATAACATTACCAGCGTTTTGAATGCCACAATCGGTGAGCTCCAATTGTTCGGGCCGAAAGTGGAGCATTACCTTGTCCATGAACTTGGACCGGTGTCAGCATTCATACCGGAGAAGAAATAATGAAGGATTATAAAGCTTATTGCCTTGATCTGGACGGTACGGTGTTTCGGGGAACTCAAGTGATTCCGGAAGCTGCCGACTTTATAGAGCGTTTGCAAAAACGAGGCATTGAACCTTTTTATGTAACCAATAATGCCTCTATGACCCAGCAGCAATTTTCCGATAAGATGAAAGCTTTCGGCATTTTGGCTCCGCCTGAACAGATCATGACATCGTCCATTGCAGCGGCGAAATACATCAAAAGATGGTATCCGAACCGGAATGTATTTATGATCGGCACGGATGGTGTGGAAGAGGCGCTTCGGAGTGAAGAAATTGAGAGGGTTTACGACAATGCGGACATTGTTTTAATGGGCATCGACCGCAATATCAATTTTCAGAAGTTGGCAACGGCTTGCCTGGAAGTGCGCAAAGGGGCAGTGTTTCTGTCCACGAACCGTGATTTGGCATTCCCTTCTGAAAAAGGATTTATGCCCGGCAATGGGGCTTTTACAAAAGTGGTTTCGTCATCAACGGGGGTTGAACCCATCTTCATCGGCAAGCCCGAAAGGCATATGCTGGAAGCGATTCAACATACCAATGGATTTAAACCGGAAGAGATGGTCATGATCGGCGATAATTATGATACCGATATTCAGGTTGGCATCCGTTTTGGCATCGATACGGTCCATGTCAATACAGGGGTCACCCCAATGGAAGATGCGATTGAAAAAGATGTTCCGCCAAGTTATGCAATTGAAAACCTCAGTTTTTGGGAAATATAAAAAAGCCATCAATTAGGATGGCTTAGAATAATGGGTTTTCTTCTATAAACTCATACACTTTGCGTGTCAGTTCTTCAGGGGTATCTGCTTCGACAATTTCGCCGTTAACAAGCGCGTAGAGTGTTTCAGCGCATTTTGTGCAATAACTCAAGCAGCCATATTCCAATACATCGAGATTCGGATCCCGATCCAATTTCTCAAAAGCTTCTTGGGCCCCATTGACGATATTGCTGACGCAAAATTCAACAATTGGATTCATTAAGGTCACCTCGCTACTTGGAAATCCTACCTCCTTTCAGGGGGAAAGTCAATTATTTGATTTCTCCTGAATTCATTGTGAAAGTTATCACAATCCGATATACTTTATTTGAGATACAAGCAGAATGATGAAAGTTAAAGGAGATATTTATGCGAAAACTAGTCTTATTGGGCGGCGGTTACGGCAATATGAGAATATTGCTGCGTTTATTGCCCAGCAGTTTACCACAGGACGTCGAAATTACATTAATCGATCGTACCCCGTTTCACAGCATGAAAACAGAATTCTACGCGCTTGCGGCCGGAACAGAATCGGACCACGATGTACGGGTCGATTTCCCGGAGCATGAACGCTTGAAAATTGTTAATGGTGAGATTCTTGAAATTGGCCTCGAAGAGCAATGCATCTTCATGGAGAATGGCCAGCGTGTCGATTACGATGATTTGGTCATCGGCCTGGGCTGCGAAGATAAATATCATAGCGTGCCCGGAGCGGATCAATACACTTACAGCATCCAGACCATCGGTAAGTCACGCCAGACTTACCAGGCGCTGCTTGGACTGCCGGCCAATGCGGTTGTCGGCATTGTCGGCGCCGGCCTCAGCGGAATTGAGCTGGCGAGTGAGCTGCGTGAAAGCCGCGAAGACCTGCAGATCAAATTATTTGACCGCAGTCCGCGTATTTTACGCGATTTCCCTGAACGGCTGAGTAATTTTGTGAAAAAATGGTTTGATAATCATAATGTCGATGTGGTTTCCAATTCGAACATTACAAAAGTGGAACCGAATCTTCTCTACAATCACGAAGACACAATCCCGGTGGATGCAGTCGTTTGGACTGCCGGTATCCAACCGGTCAAGCCCGTGCGTGATCTGGGACTTGAAGGCGATTCTATCGGCCGTGTCGTGATCAACCAATACCATCAGCTTCCTTCCCATGACAATGTTTATGTCGTCGGAGATTGTGCGGCTTTGCCGATGGCTCCATCTGCACAATTGGCGGAAGAGCAAGCTGAACAGATCGTCAAAGTGCTTAAGATGCGCTGGAAAGGCGAAGAGCTTCCTGAAACCATGCCGGAGATCAAGCTGAAAGGCTTCCTCGGCTCATTGGGCAAAAAACAGGGCTTCGCCTATCTGGCAGACCGGACAGTCACAGGACGCATTGCGCGCCTGATGAAGTCCGGCGTACTTTGGATGTACAAATGGCATAACGGATAATAGCTTAAAATAAAAAGCGCTCAGCAATGAGCGCTTTTTATTGTGTACAGACTCCAGCGGCTGATCGGGCGCAGTCGCTTTTCTTTCTATGCAGTAAATCCGTGTTTTTCAAGTTCTTTGTAAATCGGCTTTAATTGGACATAGCCTTCCGCTGCAACTTCATCTTCCACCAGTACGAGCGGATAGAAAAATTCGTCATCGCGGATGCGCTGGATATATTCTTTTTGGCGCTCGTCTTCGGGCTCTTTCTCAATGTCGATATAAGTAATTGAAAATGGCTGGTCTTTGTATTTTCTTGGTATGGCGGCTTGCAGCCACTCAAAAGTATCAAGTGAGGACGGCGCATTTACACAGCTGGCGCAGATTACTTCTGCTCCATAAACTTCAATGGCGATTTTCTTAGTCATAAAATTGGACCTCCTGTAAATTCATTAGTGGCTTTTTCGTTCTAATCACATTATAATGATTATAATGAAAGGAGTCGATATAAATGACTGAAGCTTTGTTGGAAGATCAAGTAATGGAAGTCTTAGATAAATTACGTCCATTCCTTTTACGTGACGGAGGCGACTGTGAACTCGTTGACATAGAAGATGGCATCGTGAAACTTCGTCTGCTCGGCGCATGCGGAAGCTGCCCAAGTTCGACAATTACATTGAAGGCTGGAATTGAACGCGCATTAACGGAGGAAGTTCCTGGCATCGTAGAAGTAGAACAAGTATTTTAAAGCCAAGGGACCTGTTACGGGTCCCTTTTTTGCACGTTTGGAGGTTCACGGGATTTGCTGTTTGGACCTCGCACGATTTTATTGATATCATAATGGAAAGGAAAGGGTGAATGGTAATGGAACAAGTTGTCGAAATTACAGAAGCCGCTTCTTTTCAAGTCAAAGAAATGATGCGGCATAATGAAGAGGAAGATTCGTTGCTGCGTGTGGCCGTTAACGGTGGAGGCTGCAGCGGTTTAACATACGGCATGGGATTTGAAAAAGAGCAGAGTTCAGAAGATGAGCTCTATGAACAATTTGGAATTCCCATCCTGATTGCCAAAAAAGATGCGCCCATATTGAAAGGGACAGTCGTCGATTACAAGCAATCGCTGATGGGCGGGGGCTTTACGATCGAAAATCCGAACGCCATTGCAAATTGTGGGTGTGGAACTTCTTTCCGGACAGCCAAGGACGTTGGTACACCAGAAAACTGCTAAGTTGATATTCAAAGAAAAACCTTCTGTTTTTTTCATAAACAGAAGGTTTTTGCCTGTCAAGGGGGAATAATCTGTTTACTCCGATAGTAGGACTATCTGGTGCTATGCAGTTGAAATCACTTATTAAAAAGGCTAATATAGAGTGTAGGAGTAAATTGGAATAATAATGACATAGTTTAATTAATTTTCCGATTTAAAAAATGACTTGAAGGTGGTTGCGATTAGATTGAAAAGACCGTCAATTTTAGTACTTGGAGCAGGTTACGGTGGTTTGACTACTGTAGTAAATCTGCAAAAAATCATGGGAACAGACGAAGTAGATATTACGTTGATCAACAAAAATGAATACCATTACGAAAGCACATGGCTTCACGAAGCTGCGGCTGGAACAATGACACCCGAACAGGTGCGTTATGATGTCTCGGAAGTTATTGATCCTGTCAAAGTGAGATTTGTTCAGGCAACAGTAGAGTCAATCGATGTTGAAGGCAAAAAAGTCCTTACGGACAATGGCGAGTTTACATACGATTATATCGTCATCGGCCTTGGTTTCGAAGGCGAAACTTTCGGAATCGAAGGTCTTGATAAATATGCTTTATCAATTGCCAATGTCAAAGCGGCACGTTATATCCGTGAACATATCGAATTCCAATTTGCCACTTGGTCCACGGAAGCAGTCAAAGACGACAGCCGTTTGAATATCGTTGTCGGCGGTGCCGGATTCACAGGAATCGAATTCTTGGGTGAACTTGCGAACCGCGTACCTGAACTTTGCAAAGAGTTTGATGTACCGCGTGAGAAAGTCCGCGTTATCTGCGTCGAAGCGGCACCAATGGTATTGCCTGGTTTCGATCCGGAATTGGTCAGCTACGCTGTAGGCCATCTGGAATCAAAAGGAATCGAATTCTCTATCGGAACACCTGTTGTAGAAGCAACACCTGAAGGCGTAAACATCAAGAAAGGTGATGATGAGTTTGAATTCATCAAAGCCGGCACAGTTGTTTGGGCTGCTGGAGTTCGCGGCAACAGATTGATCGAGACGACACCGATTGAAAACATGCGTGCCCGCGTTAAAGTGGAAAAAGATCTTCGTGCACCTGGATTCCCGGATGTATTCATCGTAGGGGATTGCGCACTCATGATCAATGAAGAAACAAACCGTCCATACCCGCCAACAGCACAAATCGCGATGCAGCAGGCTGAAACAGCTGCAGGCAACATCAAAGCATTGATCCAGGGGCAGACAACCCAGGAATTTGTTCCTGACCTGAAAGGGACTGTTTGTTCACTCGGCAATGACGATGCGATTGGCGTTGTATTCGGCAAAAAAGTCACTGGCAAGCGCGCATCTTTCATGAAGAAAATGATTGATAACCGTGCTTTACTAATGATGGGTGGACCGAAATTGGTCTTGAAAAAAGGAAAATTTAACGTACTATAATATTTTAGAAAAAGCTTCCGCTCATGCGGGAGCTTTTTTAGATGGTCCAAATTCTTCAATAGGAGCTCTGAAAGTTAGAAAATTGTGTCCATTTTAAGGACGTGCTAAAAAAGTTTTCATGTATGCGCTTACATGCAGTTCTTTCTCTTGCCACTTCGAGAGCACCGTGTTATATTATCAGAATATTATAAACAATAGCAGGAGGAGGTGTTTCGGATGAAGAACTTCAAACAGGTTAAACCAACAAACCAATGCCCATATTGCGCAGGCCAAGGCTATTTCCAATTGCGTTTGGGCGGATCGGAAACGTGCTCTTGCTGCTCGGGATCAGGTAAGAAATAACTTGAAATGTAAATCGGAACCCGCAAATTCAATTTGCGGGTTCCATTTTTTTAGGAATTCATCCCGCCTTGTGTCAATGTAATGAACTATGGTCTGGTGGATTGAAAGGCTTTGATATTTCAGTTAAACTGATGTAGGGAATATCGGAGGTTAGAAATACTATGAATAGTTCATTCACTATTGTTCAATTGATCATTTCAATGCTGTTATTTTATGTAATGTTTTTCGGCATCGGCTTTCTGCTGAATATGCTGTTGCGCATGACCTGGCTTATGGCCATCGTTTATCCGGTCGTCATCCTGCTCGTTATCGATGATGTTGGCGTTTTTGATTATTTTACAAATCCAGGCGAATCATTCTCAATGCTTGGCGACACAATCACATCACTGACCGGTACAGATATTGCCGTTCTTTTGGCTGGATTCGCTGGAGCAATCACTTCCGGAATTGTCATGAAAGTTCTGCGTAAAATGGGATATCAGATGTTTTAAAAGAAAATCCGTACGGCCATCATTGGCCGTACGGATTTTTTATAGAATCAAGTTGTATACGAACACGGAAATGGCAATTCCGGTCAAAGCGCCCATAAAAACTTCGCTCGGTTTATGGCCAAGCAGCGTTTTCAATTCCTCGATTTTTTCTTCTTCTTTTTTATGCGCCCAGGTTCTGGTTTCATTCATGAACAATTGCAGGTCCGTCCGCAATTTGTTGATCGTCAACGCTTGCTGGCCTGCCTGGAACCGTACTCCGGTAGCGTCATACATCGTGATGACTGCAAACATGGTGGATACCGCAAAAATAGTGGAGCCGACGCCATGTTCGTAAGCGACTGCAGTGGTCAACGAAGTGACTGCGGCTGAATGTGAACTCGGCATGCCACCGGTAGAACTGAACAGTTTCCAATCCAATTCCCGTGTTACCGCATATTGAATGGGTATTTTAAGGAATTGGGCAAAGATGATTGCAAAAAGTGCAATCATTAAAGGGGTATTCGTAAAGAATTCCATTCAATTATCAACCTTTCAAAGAGAATTTATTGCTTCAGTATAGCATAAATCGATTTTTTCATAAGCCTGAAACAATTTCGGCATGCGAACTACTAAGCCGCGGCAATAAATGCTAAACTGAAAGGGAACCCATACAGAGGAGGAGACTTATGAAAATTACAGCTCAACCAAATGAACATGAAACTGGTGCAGATATTTTGATCGTCGGATTAACACGCCATCCGGAAAATACAACAGGATGGGATAAATTCTCCGAACGGTTTGATGGAAAATTGCAGGACTGGGTGAAAAATGATCTTTCATTTGATAAAAATTCACTCATTACATATCCGACCATGTCGGGAGATATCGCGCGCGTCATGTTCGTCGGACTGGATGACCGGAAAAAGCTGAACGAAGAAGACATCCGCAACGCATTCGGCCAGGCAGGAAAGCAATTGGCCAAGAAAAAAATCAGGCACGCAGCGGTGTATCTGGAATCGTTCCAAAATGATCAGGTAACTGCCGAAGATGCTGCGTACCTGGCAGCTGAAGGCATCGGCATGGGGATGTACAGTTTTGCCGATTATAAAACTACTTCCAATGAAACTGAAATCGAATTGGAAGAATTAACGTTCCTGACGGAAACGGATTCGGAAGAAATCGAAGCTGCCGCGAAAATCGGGCAGATTTTTGGTGACTCGGTGAACGAAGCCCGTACGCTGGTTAACATGCCCGGCAATGTCCTGACGGCTACAGCACTTGCCGATTATGCACAGGAAATGGGTGAGCAATACGGCTTTGAAATGGACATTCTGGATAAAGCGCAGATGGAAGAGCTCGGAATGGGCGCGATTCTTGCGGTCAACCAGGGGTCGGTCGAAGAGCCGCGTCTGATTGTCATGAAGTATAAAGCGACAGAATCGTTTGAAGATCCACTGGCGCTTGTCGGAAAAGGAATCACTTTTGATACGGGCGGCTATTCATTGAAACCGAAAGACGGCATTGTCGGCATGAAAGGCGATATGGGCGGGGCAGCTGCCGTTCTAGGCGCGATGAAAATCATTGGTGAACTGAAGCCAGCAAAAAACGTCATTGCGGTCATTGCTTCAACAGACAATATGGTGTCAGGCGATGCCTTCAAACCGGATGACGTGATCACATCACTCAGCGGCAAAACGATTGAGATCCTGAATACGGATGCTGAAGGGCGTCTAGTGCTCGCGGACTCGGTCACTTATGCCAAGCAACTCGGCGCAACGCGCATCATTAATGTGGCGACGCTGACAGGCGGTGTTATTGTAGCGCTCGGGATGGACAAAACAGGGGCGTTGACCAACGATGAAGCATTCTTCGAAGAATTTTTGGAAGCATCCAATGAAACCGGAGAATTTGTTTGGCGTCTGCCGTTGACGGAAAACGACAAGAAGCGTCTCCGCAAAAGTGATGTGGCAGACCTCAACAACTCACCGGGACGTGACGGCCATATGATTTTCGGCGGCGGCTTTGTCGGGGAATTTGTCGACAACACGCCGTGGATCCATTTGGACATTGCGGGCACGTCATTCACTGCATCCGCACATGATCTGGGACCAAAAGGCGGCACGGGTGCCATGGTCAGAACGCTGGCAATGATGGTCGAAAGTTTAGCTGAAGAAAAATAATCCATAAAAAAAACCTGCAGACTCAATCGTCTGCAGGTTTTTTTGATAAGGCAAATCTTTTTCTCTTGCGTTGAACCGCTGGCCCCAAATCATCACGCACCGTCTGATCAGCCACTTTGATGCCCGAAATATAGGCGGCGCGTCCAATCAGGTGACCAGCAACAGGTGCGGTGATGAACAGGAAAGCGATCGCAATGATCATTTGTGTATTGAATATGCCTTCAATGATAAAGAAATGGATGAAGGTACCGGTGAGAATAGCCAATACCCCCAGTGTCGAACTCTTAGAGGCAGCATGTGTCCGCGTATAGACATCGGGCAGCCTGATAAGGCCCAGAGCGGTAACGACACTGAAAAGGACTCCTACGCTGATTGAAACGATAATGAGGATGTTAGCGATTGTTATCACGATCGAAAATCTCTCCTCTCTCGATGAATTTAGCGAAAGCAGCTGTCCCGATAAACGAAAGAATGCTGAGCAACAGGATGATTTCCAGGAAGAACTCCGTTTCGATGATCAAGGACAGGAGTGCAACAATGGAAACCAGACTGATTCCGATTGCATCAAGGGCAACAACACGGTCCGCGACTGTCGGACCTTTGACCAGCCGGAATAAAAGCCCGGCAAAGGCAATACTGACAATGGCAAGGGCAACCCAGTAAAATGTCATCATGGCCGGCTCACCTCCAGTATTGCGCGTTCGAATGTATTTTTGATGGAAGAAACGGCTTTATCGATATCTTCGAAATCCAGCGCATGGATATACAGCCTTTTCTGGTCATCCGAAATTCCGACGACAAGCGTTCCGGGAGTCAACGTGATCAATGCCGACAGCAAAGTCACTTCCCAGTCCTCTTGTAATTCTGTTTCCATTTCAAAAATGGCGGGTTTAATATTCATGTTTGGCCGCAGGACGATCCGTAATACCTGAATGCTCGATAGCGTTAATTCTCGTAGGAACAGCAGGAACAAATAGATGACGGCCCAAACGCGGGTCAAATACAATCTTCCTGTAAAGAATCGGCGCATCAGTATGATAATTCCCAGGCCAATCAAAAAGCCGATGGCGAATCCGGCAGGAGTGAAGGAATTAGTCATGAACATCCAGATGAATGCGAGAAAGAAGTTCAATAGGATTTGTGTAGACATATCAACTACTCCTTAAATACCGCTTCAATATAGAGCGATGGATTCAGCAGCACTTCAGCAGCACCAGAAACAAGTGGCATGAAGAGTTCCGCGCCGACTCCGAAGAACACCGTTATGGCGACCAATATCATCGAAGGGATCAGCATTGCTTGATAGGAAGATTTTTTTAATGGTTTAGTTTCAACCGGTTCACCCCAGAAAGCATAGATGAATATGCGGGTTGCACTTAATAATACAATGAGGCTTGTTGCAAGAATGACGATACTGCCCCAGAAATGTGGACCTTCAAAACCGCCTTGCACAATTAATAATTTACCTGGAAATCCGCTGAGTGGCGGGATGCCGGCAAGGCCGAACGCTGCAACGAGATAAGTCCAGCCCAGAACCGGATAGGTCTTCATCAATCCGCCCATTTTGCGGAGGTTGGAAGTTCCGAAAATGACAGCTGTGATTCCGACAAGGAAAAATAACGCCGCTTTGATCATCATGTCATGGATCAGATAGAATATCGAACCTTCGATGCCAGCCTGATTCATCTGGGAAACACCGAACAGGATGACGCCGACCGCGATGATGATGTTGTAGATGATGATTTTTTTGACATCAAAGTATGCCAGTGCACCAACACAACCCGCCAAAATGGTCAGGATGGCAATAATTGCCAGAAGTTCATGGGTAAACCCGGTATTCATCGTAAAGAACAGCGTGTATGTACGCATGATGGCATAGACACCGACTTTGGTCAGCAAAGCACCGAATAGCGCCAGAACTGGCATCGGCGGCGCATGATAAGAAGCTGGCAGCCAGAAATACAATGGGAAGATGGCTGCTTTGAAGCCGAATACCACCAGGAACAGAACAGCAATAACGGTCAGAATTCCGGTATTTTCAATTTGTGGAATTTTTACAGCCAGATCCGCCATATTCAGCGTACCTGTCACTGAGTAGAGTAGAGCGACAGCAACGACAAAGAATGCCGAAGAAATAATATTGACGAGAATATATTTAATTCCTTCACGAAGCTGTTGCTTTTCTCCGCCGTGAACGATCAATGCGTAAGAAGCCATCAGCAACACTTCAATAAAGACGAAAAGGTTAAAAATATCACCAGTCGTGAATGCACCATTGACACCCGACATCAGGAACAGCACTGCCGGATAGTAGAACGATTGCTCACGTTTTATCCCGATAGTGGGGTAACTATATAGAATGACGAACAGCACAACCAATGATGAAGTCACAACCAAAAGCGCGGAAAAGAGGTCGGATACCATCGAGATGCCGAAAGGTGCCGGCCAGCTGCCGAGGGTAACCGCCTGGACGCCATCGTTGTAAACTTTAGCCAAAAGAAACGCTGAAGCGACGAGGGTGGCAATCGTTCCAAGCAATGCAACCAAGCGCTGCATTTTAATCTTGTTCGGGAACAGCATCAGGATTGTACCGACTATCAAAGGAATTATGATCGGGAACAATAATAAATTACTCATGGTCTTCAGTTCCTTTCATTAATTCCACATTGTCCGTGCCGAGCTCCTGATAAGCGCGGTAGGCAACAACAAGAAAAAAAGATGTAACAGCAAACGAAATAACGATTGCTGTCAGGATCAGGGCTTGCGGTAATGGATCTGCGTAATCGGCAATTGTAACTCCATCAGCGACTACTGGCGGTGACTCCCCGCCAAGGCCGCCCATTGTCAAAAGAAGCAAATGGGCGCTGTGGCTGAGGAGCCCTGTACCGATAATGATCCGGATCAGGCTTTTTGAAAGTATTAGATAAACAGCTGCCATAAAAAGAAAACCGATGACAACTGACATAATAATTTCCATTATTCATCCTCTCCAATCGTTTGAATAATGGTCATCGTAACGCCAACAACAACCAGATAGACTCCCACATCGAAAAGTAAAGCAGAGTGCAGGGAAGTTTCACCGAATAACGGCAAGTCGAAATAATCATAAGCATGGGTAAAAAACGGAACATCGAAAAGTATGGAAGCCGAAGCTGTAGCAATCGCTACAAGCAGGCCGACCGAAGTCATGACCACATAATTGATCGGCAAGATCTTTTTCACTGTCTGAATGCCGAAAGCCAGCATCAAAAGAACGATGGCAGTTGCAGTCAGCAAGCCGCCGACAAAGCCTCCGCCCGGCGTATAATGCCCGGCGAAAAAGATGTGGACAGCGAACATCAGAATGATGAAGGTTACCACTTTCGTAACGGTTTGAAGCATTACATCATTTGTTTTCATGCTGCCCCCCCTTTTTCGTAAGCCGCAGCTTGATCAAAGTAATGATGCCGATGCCGGCGATACCGAGAACGCCGATTTCAAACAAGGTATCAAAACCACGGTAATCAACAAGGATAACGTTGACAATATTTCCGCCTGCAGCTTCCGTATAAACAGTTTCCTTGTAGAATTCGGAAATGGAAGGCAATGCTTTGCCGGAATGTGACGCCAGCGCAAGCAGCGTCATCGTCACGCCTACACCAACAGCGATTAATGCATTACCCAAACGGAAGTGCATCCGTTCTTCTTTTCTGCTGATTTGCGGCAGGTGGTAGAAGGCAAGCAGGAATAATGCGACAGAAATCGTTTCAATGACCAATTGGGTCAAGGCAAGGTCAGGCGCACGGAAGATGACGAAGAACAATGCAACCGAGTAGCCAACGGCACCGAGTGCAATAATGGCCGTCAGTCGTGATTTTGAAAACAGGATTGTTAAAGTCGATCCGAGCAGGGCAATCATGATGACGATTTCATACAATCCGACGGGTGCCAGATTGTTCATATCAATTGCAAATGCTTCATTTAAGAAGAAGGTACCGAGTACGATAATGATGAGAAAACCGAACATATAAACGAGATATGAACGGATAAAACCGGTCATATAAGTTCTGGAAAAGCGGTTGGCTCCAATGTCGCTCAGGAACATCATATTGTCGTACAGCCGGTTCAGTGTCAGTGTATCGGGATACAGGTCATAGCTCTTTTGCCATTTGGCGAGCGTCCAGAACATCAGGAAGCCGATGGCGAATATGCCGAGGGTCATAAAGAGTTCTGTATTGAAGCCGTGCCAATAAAGCACATCCACATCCACTTCCTGCGGTGAATCATACATGAACGGCTGAATAGCTGCGACGGCCGGTTTCACGAGCCAATCTCCGACAACGTTCGGGATGGCAAAAATGACCAGTACCAGAATTGCCAGGAACGCAGGAGACAGAAGCATGCCGATCGGCGCTTCATGGGCCGGTTTCGGCAATTGTTCCGGTTTATGCTTGCCGGCAAACGTGTGGAACACAAAATAGAAACTGTAAATGAACGTAAAGACAGAACCGATCCAAGCGATGACTGGGAATAGAATCCCCCATGTGTCAAATTGGAACATATTGAATTCCGTTATAGTCAGCATCGCGGTCAGGAACATTTCCTTACTCAGGAAGCCACTGAACGGCGGCAGCCCGGCCATGGAGAAAGCACCGATCATAGCGATTGTAAAACTGATTGGCATTAAACTCATTAAGCCGCCCAATTTCCGGATGTCGCGTGTTCCGGTTTCGTGGTCAATGATGCCCGCGACCATAAACAGACTGCCTTTAAACACGGCATGGTTGATCAAATGGAAGATAGCTGCGAATGCGGCATATTTGAAATAAGTGCCAGCAGCATCTTCCACGTGAAAGCCTGCCGCAGAAGCACCGAGCAGGGACATGATCAATCCGAGCTGAGATACAGTCGAGAATGCCAGAATCCCTTTCAAATCTTTTTGTTTCAATGCCCAGAACGAAGCCCAGAACATTGTAAACAAGCCGACGCCGGTAACAAGCCACACCCAGGTGCCGGATACGGCGAAAATCGGGGTGAAGCGGGCCACCAGATAGAGACCGGCTTTAACCATTGTTGCCGAGTGAAGATATGCGCTGACCGGAGTCGGCGCTTCCATGGCATCCGGCAACCAGATATAGAATGGAAATTGTGCCGATTTTGTAAATGCACCGAGCAAAATCAGTACGAGCGCCCAGATGAAGAAATCGTGGCTCGCCATTTCGGGTGCCAATGAAATCAATTCGCGGATGGAATACGTATCGCCCATGATTCCGAGCAATACAAAGCCCCCAAGCATCATCAATCCGCCGAACACTGTGATCATCATCGACTTCAACGCGCCGAATTTTGAACGGTCACGTGTATACCAATAGCCGATCAGCAGGAAAGATGAAATGGAGGTCAGTTCCCAGAACAGATAAAGAGAAATCAGATGGTCGGATTGAACAACACCGAGCATCGCTGTCATAAACATCAGCAGGTAAACATAAAAATTATGTAATTGTTCGCGGTATTTATCCAGATAAAAAATCGAATACAGCACAACCAAGGCTCCGATGCCGGTGATCAGCATAGAAAACAGAAGACTCAATCCGTCGATATAAGCGATAAAGGAAATATCAAGCGAAGGAATCCATTGCAGTTCGGATACACGGTTGCCTCCGCCTGCAATTGTGGGAAGCAAAGTGGTGTAATAGATGAATAAGAATACCGGGACCAATAAAACAAACCAGCCCGTATGGATCTGACTGACTTTTTTATACAACAGCGGGATAAAGAGTGCTGCTATTATGGGCAGAAAAATTAAAAATACCAGTGACAAAAGAATCCTCCTTTCAAGCATAAACATGATGAGTAGCTAAAAAAATTATAACGTAATTTCTTGTGCTTTGCATTGTTGGGCTTCTAATTGAAATGAAACGGTCACATTTTTTGCCGCTTATAGAGATAGGAAGAAACTCACTTAAAATATTTAATTTTTTTCGCTGGAGAATCGGTTTTGCCAATAAAAAACGGACTCCATTTTGGAATCCGTTCAGTTTTTACTATGGAATTGCGGCGTGGATTTCAAAAAGCTACATCGATTTCATTTCCTGTTCGAGCAGCACATCCTCGAAATCCTGCTCAGGTTTTGCCAACGTAAATTTGAGGAACGCAAACGCCAGGACAAATAACACGCCGGTGACGATGAAAACGGAAGAAATTCCGATAAAGCCACTGACAATTCCTCCGAAAACCGGGCCGACGATATTGCCGAGGAAACGGAAGCTGGTGTTGTAACCCATGATTTCGCCTTGAATTTCAATCGGCGCTTCCCGGCGCATCAAAGCGGTAGTGGTCGGAATCATGCCGCCGACAGCGACACCAAACAGCAGCCGCAGAATCATCAATTGCCACAGCTCCGTAACGAACGCCTGCGGCACGATAAACAGGAACGACAGCAACAGCAGAAAGCCCAGCACTTTTTCATAGCCGATCGAATCTCCCAGCCGGCCCCATCGCCGGGCGAAGAGCAGGTTGCCGACACCCGCCGCACTGAAAGTCACGCCCGCCAGAAAAGCGACCTGTGAACTGTCCGGCGCAAGTTCCGCGACATACAACGACAATAAGGGCTGGATGCTGAAATTTCCCACCTGGATCAGACTGGTGATGATCATGACATTGATCAACAGACGGTGGTGAAGAATTCCTTGGATAATCGTTTTGCGCTCGTAGACATGCGCGTCTTTATTGAAAACCTTTTTAGTTTCTTTTATACCGAGAGCTACCAGCGATGCTGCGATACCGATGACGACTGCCGTGATGATGAATGTGTAGTCAAAGCCAAAGGCATCAGCCATCAATCCGCCGATCACCGGTCCGAACAGAGTCCCTGCGACACTGCCCATCTGCAGGGTGCCGAGCGTTTTGCCGGCAATTTCTTTTGGGGTCTGGGTGCTGACAAACGCCAGCGAAGTCGGGATGAACCCTGTCACTATCCCCATGATCAGTCGGAGAATGAACAATTCGTGTACGGAATCGGCTGTTCCCATCAGATAGATACTGATGGCTATCCCGAATCCGTTGATGATCAATATTGGTTTATAGCCGTAGCGGTCCGCGATGCGTCCCCAAATCGGCGACATAAACAGGGCGGCGACGAACGTCACACCGAACACCAGCCCGGACCAGCGTTGGACATATTCATCGGAAAAATTACCAAGCGAGTCAATATATAGAGATAAAAAGGGCATAATCATTGTCGTGCTTCCCGCTACCAGGAAGTTCGTGAACATGATGATGATAAAATTTCTTTTTTGCACATCCATAACAGTTACCTTCTTTCTGAACCGTGCATCTGTATCTATTATATATTATTTCGCCACTCGAAAAAAGTATGAAAATTTACCGATGTATTCTGAAATTTTTATATGCTAAAATAGAGCGGGGTGAATGCGAAAATGAAGAAAATATGGATGCCGATTTTATTGGCGACGGCTTTACTAACTGCCTGTGGATCACAGGAAACAGAACAACAGTCAACAGACAATGGAAATGCCGCAACATCAGAGACAATAGCTGAATTGCCGCAGTTGTCAGGAGAAGTCGCAGAGGATGAAGCCTTGGTGGATATGCATACTTCAATGGGAACAATTCAGATAAAATTATTCCCGGAACAGGCACCGAAAACAGTCGAAAACTTTTTGACTCATGCCAAAGACGGCTATTACGATGGTGTGGTTTTTCACCGCGTCATCAAGGATTTCATGATTCAAGGGGGAGACCCTGACGGTACCGGCCGCGGAGGCGAAAGCATCTACGGGGAAGGCTTTGAAGATGAAATCTCTGAAGAGCTGTATAATTTTCGCGGGGCATTGTCCATGGCGAATTCGGGACCTGGCACGAACGGCAGTCAGTTTTTCATAGTTCAACTGCCTGATCTGCCGGAAGACGGACTTCCGCCAGCGGATAGTCCTGAAGAGGTCAAAGAGGAATATGCCGCCAACGGAGGAACGCCTTGGCTCGACGGCAAGCATACCGTTTTCGGGCATGTAGTTGAAGGAATGGATATCGTTGACGCCATTGCTGAAGTGGAAGTAGGAGAGGGAGACCGTCCTGTGGAAGCCGTAGTAATCGAATCCATCGAGATTATCCAGGAATAATAAAAGGAAGATCCATTGCGGATCTTCCTTTTTACTATTTTAAATTATTAGCCCAATGCTTTTATAATGCGTGCAACGCCGTCTTCTAGCATCGTCCGCGGACATGCCACATTAAGGCGCAGGAATCCGGTGCTGGCGTCGCCGTATTTCGACCCCGGCTCCAGTGCGACTTTTCCGTCATGGAGCAGCTTCTTCATGATGTCCGATTCTTCGATGTCCAGTTCACGGCAATCGAGCCACATCAGATAAGTGGCTTCAGGTTTCGAAATTTTAATCGCTGGAATAGCGGCGCCCAATTTCTCGATGACATAGTCCATATTGGAAGACAACACTTCCAATAACTCATCCAGCCAAGCCTCGCCTTCTTCGTATGCTGCCTTCAAGGCGACAGGAGCAAAGGCGTTCATCATGCCCGTGCCATTCGCGGCGGCATGGTTTTCAAGCCGCAGCCTCTTTTTCGGATCGCTGACAATCAGCATGGACGCCTGGATGCCTGCCAGATTGAACGTTTTGGTTGGCGCGATACAAGTGAAAATGCGATGTGCCTGTGCGCCGGCAAGTTTTGCCAACGGAATATGCTGATGCGCTTTCAAGACGAGATCTGAATGGATTTCATCTGAAATGATCAACACATCATGTTTTTCGGCCAATCGAAGAAGTTCTTTCATTTCTTCTTCTTTCCACACTTTGCCGCCGGGATTATGCGGGTGGCAGAAGATAAAGAAAGTGGCTTTCGAAAACTTTTCCTCCAAATCAGCAAAGTCGAAGGTGTATTCCCCGTCTTTCTCAGTCAATTCACTGTACAAAACTTTTCGTCCCTGATTCTGCGGAATTGAAAAGAACGGTGGATAAACCGGCGGTGTAACGACGACCGCATCTCCTGGATTTGTAAAGACCTGAAGAATCGCTGCAATAGCTGGAATGACGCCGGACTGGAACATGATTTCCTGTTCTTTGATTTCCCAGTCATTGCGTCGTAATTGCCACGCCGCAATGGCTTTCTTGCAATCATCATCAATATACGTATAACCCAGAATCGGGTGCTCGAGCCGCCGCTTCAATGCCTCAATAACGGGCGGAGGAGCAGGGAAATCCATATCCGCGACCCATAGCGGCAGAATGTCAGACGCATCTTCCACCTCGTAGATCATTTCCATCAGGTCCCATTTGACGGAGCGGGTTTTTCTGCGTTCGTATACTTCCTCAAATAAACTCATCACAATCTCCTCATTTCTATAAAGCTTCTAAGGATATTATAGCGGTTAGCAAAATAGAATGTCAGGTCAAATACTTATGGCAATATTTAGAATAAAAATTCGAATCGAAATAAGGGGGCAGAGTGTCCATTAACTACGATGAGCCGGATAAATTTTCATCAAAAAAAGAGTTTCCGGCAAACGCTTGCCGGAAACTCTTTTTATTATTGTTCGATAGAATCCAGTCCATCGAGCAGGTTGGATGCGGGAACTTCAAGTGCATTGGAAAGCCTCATGATTGTTTGGACAGAAGGAATTTCTTCCCCTGTTTCGTATGAATGAAGTCGTCCCACTCCGATTCTTGTTTTTAACGCAAGGTCATCCAGAGTCAAATTGCGCTCTTCCCGCAGAAACTTCAGCTGGGCGTTCAATTCTCTACTCATATTCATACACTCCCTTCGGAATTGGTACTTTCTTCTATTTAAAGAATAACATACAATGGCTGTTTAGTTTCGCGAAAATATGTCAGCTTTTGAACAGTTTTCAGAAGATATCAATGATTCCCTGAACAAATACAATAATGATCGCGATCGGTGCCACGTATCTCAAAAGCACCCGCCAAACATCCACCAGCAATTTCTGTTCGTGCATTTCTACATGGGCATCCTGTTTGGTCAGCACGTAGCCCGCAAACAGCGAGATGAACAATGCCCCGAGAGGCAAACCTACTTTACTGGTCAGAATATCAACGAAATCGAAGAAGGTGTAACCGAAGAACACCGGATCCGAGAAAACTCCAAACGACAAGGCACTTGGAATTCCGACGATGAAAATCGCCAATCCTACCAGCCAGGAAAGCTTGCCGCGTCTGTCGTATTTGTCCTTAACAGCAATCGACACGGTAATTTCCAACATCGAAATGGAAGAAGTCAACGTCGCGAAAAGCAACAGGATAAAGAACAGGATGATCAAAAATTGGCCCATGAATAATTCATTGAAGATGGCCGGCAGGATGATGAACACAAGTCCTGGCCCTTCATTCGGCAAATAATCCAAAGCGAAAACCGCCGGGAAGATGATGAGGCCTGCCATGATTGAAATGATGATATTCAACGACACGACACTGACTGCCGAGCGTCCAAGATTTTCCGTCTTCGGCAAGTAAGAAGCATACGTGATCATTCCGGCAACTCCGACGCTGAGGGAAAAGAATGCCTGCCCGAGAGCGGTAAGAGCCGTCTCAAAAGTGAAGAACGACCAGTCCGGAACAAACATGAAACGGACGCCTTCCATGGCCCCGTCCAAAGTCAGCGATCGGACCATCAGCAAAACGAAGAAAATCAGTAACGCAGGCATCATGATTTTACTGGCCCGCTCTATTCCTGATTTTATGCCGCCGTGTACAATCCAGACAGTCAAGAACATAAATACGGCCTGAGCGACCAACACTTCAAAAGGATTAGCTATAATGCTGTTAAACAGATCCCCAAACCCGGCATCGTTGTAATCCGAAAGTTGGAAGAATATCGCGCGTGCCAAATATGACAAGATCCATCCGCCAACCACACTGTAGAATGACAGAATCAGAAATGAAAAGATAAAACCGGACCAGCCGATCAGAAACCACGGTTTCCCGGGCGCTTGTTTCTTCAATCCGGTGACGGCATCTGCCTGGCCGCGCCGGCCAATGACAAATTCTGCGAGCAAAATCGGCAAGCCGATGAAAATGGTGCTGATAATGAATAATAATATAAAAACACTGCCTCCGTTAGCACCTGTTTCATATGGGAATTTCCAGATTGCACCTAATCCGACAGCACTTCCGGCCGCTGCCAGGATGAATCCGAGTTTCGATGTCCATTGCTCACGATTTTCCATTGTCCTCACTCCTATATCCATTAGATTTTTTCATTCTACACGAGCAATCTGCAAAAAAATAGATAAATTTGAAACTTCATGGATTTGGTAACGTATAATAAACATATAAAGGAAGAGATTGAATATTTCATTTTTAAAGGGGCCCTGAAAATGCAAGCAGATAATCCATCCAATGGAGCAAAAGCAGATGACAGGCAGGCAGTTGTGGACTGGTTTCGAAATTACGAGACCGCAATTGCCAGGTTTGCTTACCAGGCAGGCGTGCCGAAAGAGAAAATCGGTGCTTTCCAAGTCAAGCTGATCAATGCCATCCATGAGAAACTGGAGATCTCAGATGACGAAAATGCTGAAAATATCTTATACAAGAAGGCGGTTCACCTCATTGAAGGCGAACTTGCCGAATCCAACCATGAATCGGACCTTGAGCCGTTGAAATTTGAAGAAGACCAGGAAACTCATATGGCTCTTCTGCAACTGCCTTTGCAGGAAAGGCTTGCTGTGATACTCGTTCATTTCCACGGAAAACAGCTGGAAGATGCAGCTTCAATCCTTATGATACCTTTAGCGGCTGCCGAATTTGATATCCAATCGGGATTGGAAAAGCTCAGAAATGAGTTGGCTGTCGAAGCACAGCTGGATGTTGAGAGGCGATTGGACCTATTGGAAAAATCGTATAACAGGATTGAATTTTCAACAGCAGCAGAAAATATCGAAATCAATAAACTGCCAGCCGACGTTCCGAATCCTGAAACGAAATCAGTCGAAAACAAGCCGGTAAAAAAGAAAACGTTCGCACTTCTTGCCGGGGCCAGCCTGTTTTTAACTGCCATTATCGGAGCCTCGTTTCTTTTCAATGACCAGCCGGCCGACACGCAGCAGGCGGCCACAGACGGAGAAAATCCGACAACGGTCAGCAAAGAGATGGTCAAAGATTGGGAAGCGCAATATGAAGAAATCCGCAGTTCTGCGCCTGAGCGTCTGGGATTGCCTGTCGACACTTTCGAGTCCCTCGAATATGTCCAAAAAGCGGACGCTCTTAGGGAGCGCACATTCAGCCGCCAAAACGTCAAGCAATTGCAGGACGATCCGGAGCGTATGCAGGATCAGGTGGACATCTTGATGCAGAGCATTGAAACACCGAAAGGTATGCTGGACTCCGTCAAGGATGATCATTTGAATCCAGCAGAAATCAGCAAATTTCTGGTGATCTATACAGAAAAGACGGACCAATTGATGGTCATTGCCGATAATCTGCTGGAGAAACATAAAGATGAACTGGCTGCCGCTGAAAGAGACGGGGTGCTGTCACCGGATATGCTGATGCACAGCCGCGTTGATTACCCCGAAGATATCGAAAATCTGACGGCAGCTTTAAGGGAATACACTTTCCAATATGCAGTGCATCCCAACGACAACCGCTTCCGTACGGTCAGGGATGTCAATAAATTTTATGAAGTCCGTCCATTCAGCACGGACGGGTTATCCAATTATTATATGGAAGTTATTCGCAGTGCCCCCTATTATGATGAAACTGGCCTGCTGTTGCCGATTGAGCAACTGCCTTTTTCCGTAATGACGATGGCCGGATTTTTGACGGATCCCATGCTGGACCCGGCATTGAGGAGCAAAGTTGAACCTTTACTGGCCAATTCTTTTTTCACAATGGTCAAAGGTGATTTTAATACAGAAGTGTTCGACAGCAACGGGGTGGTAAAAGAAGAGTTTCGAATAGCTTGGGAAACCTCGATGCAAATGGCCGAAAATCCGATAATCTTCGTGTTGCTGCCGATTTTGGAAGAGTTCAAAGCGAGCGGTTGGACAGAATCCGCCCATTTTGATCAATTGGCATTACCCGATATTCTTGCCGCAATCGAAATGGAGAGAAACGGCGAATTGGAAGCGAAATTGCCGAATGGAGACGTGGAAATCGAGTTTGCCTCTCTTCAATTAGCTGACTATGATTACAGTGATATCAAACCATTCTATGAAGAATTTTCAGCTTCCCATGACTTGGATATGCTGTCAGGTGTGGAACCGCTGGAAATCATCAAGCTATATTATTACGCCAATAAAATAGAAGATATCGAAACGATGTGGCATTTGACTGCCGATGACAAATTGAAGCCTTCGCTGGAAGAATACACAAAAAGATGGAGGAAACAGCCTGAAATCACAGAAACGAGGCGCAGTATTGAAATTTACGAAGATAATACAACGCGGCAAGGAAGCAGTGTTGTCCTGATTGTTCCTGCTTCGTTGAATGGCGCTCATCAAAACTTTCAATTCATTCGGGATACGATTTTGATTACCGAGCGGGACCAAATCTGGCTGATGCAGCATCAGATGGATGAATTCTATACAATAGATGAGAATTTCGAAGAATTTGATTCGAATGTCCAAGCCCATTACAATAATCTCCTGCAAAATGACAGCTTGGAAACTGTTGACACTGCAACGCCGGCAGAAATAGCAGGAATTTTCCTTCTGGCATTGGAAAAAGAAGATATCAGGACGATGCGTTTGCTGCTCAATAAAGGTGAGATGCAGGTTAGTGATGAAGAATTTAAAGAACGTTGGATCTTATCCGGGCAATTTGGGGACTATTCAAAAATGGAGGGTATTTCCTTCAGAGCGGATACGTACAATCCCGCTATAAAAGGCGTCCAGGGCTACGTAGACATTTATGAAAACATAAGCACAAGGGAGAACGGACACTTCCTGCCGCTGGAAAAAGTGGGGGATTCATGGATGATTGGCGACATGTTTAACCATTAATTTTACGCAGCCCATCTTTCTGTGCTATAATATACAGATGCCAATAGGTGTATAGGATAATTCAGACAAGAGTAGGAGCGGGTAGAACATGACAAAGACATATCAAACAGGTGACACAGTAGCAGGTAAAGTAACAGGAATCCAGCCATACGGGGCTTTTGTTGCACTCGACGAGCAAACTCAAGGTTTGGTCCATATCTCAGAAATCACTCACGGTTACGTAAAAGAAGTAAGTGAGTATTTGGAAGTCGGACAAGAAGTTGACGTGAAAGTTTTGGAAGTTGATGAAAAATCTAAAAAAATCAGCCTTTCAATCCGCGCGTTACAGGAGCAGCCACCAGCAGCTCAGCGTACTGAAAAACCAAAACAATCTCTTCAGTCACATGTAAACGAAAGTGATTCTGAAGGATTCAACTCATTGAAAGATAAAATGCAAGAGTGGATCAAGCGTTCTGGACAGTAATTAAATAAAAAAATGAAGGGCAGACTCAGGTCTGCCCTTCATTTTTTTTTATTTTCCGTAAACGGTACTGCAAATTCTGGCGGCTCATGCCGAGTGCGGCGGCTGCTTTTGTGACATTGCCATTATGCAGGTCCATCGCTTTTTGCAAATAATAAATTTCGGCCTCAAACAAATACTCTTCAAGTGGCAGCAAATCCTTGTTTGATTGGACGATGAAATCTTCCGGTTTATGCGTTCCTGTTTTTTCGGTTTTCATTTTAAAATGATACGGCAGCAGGTCCACGCCTACCACTTCTTCGGTTGTCAGCAGGGAAGTGATCTCGTCGAGCAGCAACTCCAGCTCTTTCAGATTTCCTGGCCAGTCATAGGATAATAATAATTTTTCCACCTGTGGGTCCACGTGCCTTACCATGGAGCCGAACTTCATCCGGTGCCGCGAAAAATAATCAAGCACAAATGGAATGATATCTTCTTTTCTCCGGCGAAGGGGCTGAATCGGAATCGCCATGGCAGAAAAGAAATAATACAACTCCTTCAGCAGCTTCTGGCCTGAAATCAATTCCACCGGATCTTCGCCGACGCTGGCGATAAAGTACGTGTCACTGCCGGAATGCGCTTTCACCATTTCCAGCAATTTTTGCTGCATCGGCAAGTTCAGCATATCAATTCTTTCGCAATACACTGTGCCGTCCGCCTTCTTTTTCATTTCCTCAGACACCTGTTCAATCGAACGGACCGTTGTGCCATGCGAAAAGAGAACCGACATCTCGGCCGATGCATCTGCATGTGCCCGGTGAATTGCTTCGGCGATCAGCTCTTTGCCGGTGCCGGATTCCCCGACCAATAAAACAGGGAGTTTGGCCAACGCCGCTTTTTCGGCTGTGGCGATCACTTTTTTCATGCTGTCCGAAACAGCCGTGATGCTATTGAACGTGATCGGTTCTTCGTATTTTTTCAATGGCTGGTAGACGACCCTCTCCAACGTGGTGACATCCCTGGCCAACTCGATTGCACCGATTAAGAGACCGTTTTCGACAACGGGATAGGTGTCATTGATCGTTGTAATTTCCTGCCCTTTGCGGTTCCAATAAGTCTGTTTGGAATTGAGTACAGGGGAACCACTTTGCAAAACTTTCAGCAACGTGCTTTCTTCCTGGTCGAATCGGAACATTTCAAGCAGCGATCGATCCGCTAATTCTTCAAAATCAAATCCTTCGATATCTTTCATTTTTTTATTGTATAAAATGGTTTTTCCTTTGGTATCGACAGCGTGTACGCCTACTGCCACGTGCTCTGAAGCGAATTTATAGAATGGTTCCAAGTCCAGTTTCACTTGCTTCACATTAGCCACCTCAAAGTTTTTTTAATTTTTCAAATGAAATCACTTGAATTATGCAGAGATCTTTTGCATTATTATAAGTGGAAACGCTTTAAAAGTGCAAATATTTTTTGCACTAAAACCTATTCAAGGAGGATTTATCTATGATTCCCTACAAACACGAACCATTCACAGATTTCTCGATCGACAAGAACCGCAACGATTATTTGGAAGGCATGAAAACTGTCGAAGCTTATCTTGGGCAGGACTATCCGCTAATCATCGGTGGAGAACGTGTAACGACTGAAGATAAAATTGTGTCATTCAATCCTTCCAATAGAGAAGAGACTATTGGACGCGTTTCAAAATCAAACAAAGATTTGGCTGAAAAAGCAATGCAAAGCGCTGATGAAGCCTTTAAAACTTGGAAAAAAGTAAAACCGGAAGTGCGTGCTGACGTATTGTTCAGAGCAGCTGCAATTATCCGCCGCCGCAAACACGAATTCTCGGCGTTATTGACAAAAGAAGCTGGGAAGCCTTGGAACGAAGCGGATGCAGATACTGCTGAAGCGATCGATTTCCTTGAATACTACGGCCGCCAAATGCTGCGCCTGAAAGATGGTATGCATGTTGAAAGCCGTCCAGGCGAATACAATCGTTACGATTACATTCCGCTTGGAGTAGGCGTGGTCATTTCACCTTGGAACTTCGCATTTGCCATCATGGCAGGTACGACGGCTGCAGCGATGGTTGCAGGAAACACAGTGCTGCTAAAACCGGCATCTACAACTCCGGTTGTTGCTTATAAATTTATTGAAGTTTTAGAAGAAGCGGGCATGCCAAAAGGCGTTGTCAACTTTATCCCGGGGCCTGGTTCTGAAGTGGGCGACTACCTGGTTGATCACCCGAACACGCGCTTCATCTCATTCACTGGTTCAAAAGAAGTCGGGCTTCGCATTGCAGACCGTTCTTCAAAAGTGAATGAAGGGCAAATCTGGATGAAACGCCTGATTGCTGAAATGGGCGGCAAGAACACAATGGTCATTGATTCTGATGGAGACCTTGAACTTGGCGCACAAGCAATCGTGAAATCGGCATTCGGTTTCAGCGGACAGAAATGTTCTGCGGGATCCCGTGCCGTAATCGTGGGAGATGCATACGATCAAGTTCTTGAGCGTGTCATCGAATTGACGAAAGAATTGACGATCGGTGATCCGGTTGATCAAAACAATTACATGGGGCCAGTCATTGACGGCAACTCCTATAAAAAAATCATGGATTACATCGAAATCGGCAAAGGCGAAGGCCGCTTGGTTGCTGGTGGAGACGGGGACGACTCGAAAGGTTTCTTCGTAAACCCAACAGTTTTCGCTGACCTTGATCCGAAAGCGCGTATCATGCAGGAAGAAATCTTCGGGCCGGTTGTCGGCTTGACGAAAGCGAAAGATTTCAAAGAAGCGATCGCAATCGCTAACAACACGGAATATGGATTGACTGGCGCAGTTGTCACCAACAACCGTGAACACCTTGAATATGCGCGCGAAGAATTCCATGTTGGTAATCTGTACTTCAACCGTGGATGCACAGGCGCAATCGTCGGGTACCAATCATTCGGAGGATTCAATATGTCCGGAACCGACTCAAAAGCGGGCGGACCAGATTATATCGGTCTTCATATGCAAGCAAAAATCACTTCTGAAATGTTCTAAAAGCATTAAAGGATCTAAATATCATTGAAAAGGCAGACTGCACGTCTGCCTTTTTCAAAAGGAGGAATTTTGAATGACAAAAACACTGGACATCATCAAACAGACGGAAAAATACGGTGCACCGAACTACCATCCGCTGCCAATCGTCATCGCTGAAGCTGAAGGGGTATGGGTAAAAGATCCGGAAGGCAATAAATTCATGGATATGCTATCAGCGTATTCAGCTGTCAACCAGGGACACAGACATCCGAAAATCATCCAGGCGCTGAAAGATCAAGCCGATCGAGTGACGTTAACTTCCCGCGCATTCCACAACGACATGCTGGCACCGTGGTATGAAATGATCTGCAAATTGTCCGGAAAAGAAATGGCATTGCCGATGAACACCGGCGCTGAAGCAGTAGAAACAGCTGTAAAAGCAGCTCGCCGCTGGGCATATAACGTTAAAGGCGTAGAAGAAAACAAAGCAGAAATCATTGCATGTGAAGGGAACTTTCACGGTCGCACGATGACTGCAGTTTCGTTGTCATCCGATCCGGATTACCGTAAAGGCTTCGGTCCGATGCTTCCTGGCATCAATATTGTTCCTTATGGCGATCTGGAAGCTTTGAAAAATGCCATTACACCAAATACTGCTGCATTCCTGATCGAACCGATTCAGGGGGAGGCTGGAATTATTATTCCACCACCAGGATTCATGAAAGCTGCCAGAGAACTTTGCCGCGAAAACAATGTATTGTTCATAGCCGATGAAATTCAGGCAGGACTTGCGCGTACCGGGAAAATGTTTGCTTGCGAATGGGAAGACGTAAACCCCGACATGTACATCCTGGGTAAAGCACTTGGTGGTGGCGTATTCCCAATTTCCTGTGTAGTTGCGGACAATGAAGTTCTGGGTGTATTCAATCCAGGTTCTCACGGATCGACATTTGGCGGTAATCCTCTGGCTTGTGCCGTATCCATTGCGTCACTTAAGGTTTTGCAGGACGAAAAGCTTGCAGAGCGTTCTTTGGAACTCGGTGAATACTTCATGAACCAATTGAAAGAAATTTCACATCCATCCATTAAAGAAGTTCGCGGCCGCGGATTGTTCATCGGTATGGAATTAAATGAAGCTGCCCGCCCTTATTGCGAAGAATTAAAAGAGCTTGGTTTATTGTGCAAAGAAACCCATGATACAGTTATCCGTTTTGCACCACCGCTGATTATCAGCAAAGAAGAACTTGATTGGGCGCTGGAGCGGATTCGCAAGGTGTTTTCGAAATAAGGTGTTTGTAGCAAAGCAATCTCTTATTGTGTTACACTGAAGGCGGAGTAATTACTAAAATACAAAGAGGCGAACTTAAAAAATGGCTGAAAACCTGAACTTGTTGACGTCGACACAAAACGTAATCAAAATTGCATTGGAAAAGCTTGGATACGAAGATTCGATGTACGAACTTTTGAAGGAGCCTATGCGAATAATGGAAGTCCGTATTCCTGTTCGCATGGATGATGGAGTAACGAAGGTATTTACCGGTTTTCGTGCACAGCACAACGACGCTGTAGGTCCTACTAAGGGAGGCGTACGTTTCCACCCGGATGTCAACCGCGATGAAGTTATTGCCCTTTCCATGTGGATGACTTTGAAATGTGGGATTGTCGATCTTCCTTACGGAGGCGGTAAAGGCGGAATCATTTGTGATCCGCGTGAAATGTCCATGTACGAAATCGAAAAGTTGAGTCGCGGTTATGTCCGTGCCATCAGCCAGATTGTTGGACCGAACAAAGATATTCCGGCCCCTGACGTTTTCACGAACTCTCAGATCATGGCTTGGATGTTCGATGAATACAGTAAAATTGATGAATTCAATTCACCTGGCTTCATTACAGGGAAACCGATTGTTCTCGGTGGATCACAAGGGCGCGATAAAGCTACTGCCCAGGGCGTAACAATCGTCATCAATGAAGCTGCTAAAAAACGCGGCCTCGATATGCAGGGTGCACGTATTGTGATTCAAGGATTCGGTAATGCCGGAAGCTTCCTGGCAAAATTCCTTCATGACTCTGGAGCTAAAGTTGTCGGGATATCCGATGCATACGGAGCATTGCATGATCCGAACGGTTTGGATATCGATTATCTTCTTGACCGCCGTGATAGTTTCGGAATGGTGACAAACCTCTTTGACAACACAATTACAAACAAAGAGCTGTTTGAACTCGATTGCGATATCCTTGTGCCGGCTGCAATCGCCAACCAGATCACGGCAGAAAATGCCGATGATATCAAAGCATCTATTGTAGTTGAAGCGGCCAACGGTCCAACTACTGCAGAAGCTACGAAAATGCTGACAGATCGAGGCATCCTATTGGTTCCTGACGTACTGGCCAGTGCCGGCGGTGTTACTGTTTCCTATTTCGAATGGGTGCAGAACAACCAGGGCTATTATTGGACACAGGAAGAAGTGGACGAAAAACTTAACAAGAAGTTAGTTGATGCTTTCGAAAACATCTATAATGTGGCGACTACACGAAATATCGACATGCGTCTCGCTGCATATATGGTGGGTGCCCGCAGAACCGCAGAAGCTGCACGCTTCCGTGGTTGGGTATAAACTACTCGAAAAAACCGCTTGGATCTATATCCAAAGCGGTTTTTTGGTCCAAATTTTTGCAATTGAAAAAGAGAAGCTACATAATAATGAAGTATAGGAGGATGATCAATAGATGAATAAATTCACTTTTTACAATCCGGTAAAATTGATTTTTGGCAAAGGCCAACTCGAGGCCATTGGCACTGAACTTCCGAAATTAGGTAAAAAAGTCCTTGTCGTTTATGGCGGTGGCAGCATCAAAAAGA
Organism: Planococcus daihaiensis; assembly: GCF_049262615.1. GTDB lineage: Bacteria > Bacillota > Bacilli > Bacillales_A > Planococcaceae > Planococcus. The sequence continues at coordinate 2,806,407 of NZ_CP175504.1, forward strand.
ATGGTTTGTACGACGAAGTTATGGACACCCTCGCTTCAGCAAACCTGGAAGTTTTTGAATTGGCAGGGGTAGAACCCAACCCGCGTTTATCCACAGCGAAAAAAGGGATAGAAATTTGTAAGAAAGAAAATATTGATATGCTGCTGGCTGTTGGTGGCGGTTCGGTCATTGATTGCACAAAACTAATTGCTTCAGGAGCGAAATACGACGGGGATGCGTGGGATTTTGTTACCCGGAAAGCACAACCAAAAGAAGCCTTGCCATTTGGCGCGGTTTTAACACTCGCAGCCACCGGTTCAGAAATGAATGCCGGGTCGGTTATTACTAATGAAGAAACACAAGAAAAATATGGATGGGGAAGCCCGTTTTCATTCCCGAAATTTTCGGTTCTGGATCCTACATATACAATGTCGGTGCCGGAAGACCAGACTGCTTATGGAATTGTTGACATGATGTCTCATATGTTCGAGCAATATTTCCATAATGCCGAAAATACACCTGTTCAAGATCAGATGATTGAAGGCGTATTGCGGGCAGTCATCGAAACGGGTCCAAAATTGATGGAAGACCTGCAAAGCTATGAACACAGAGAGACCATTCTTTTTGCGGGAACTATGGGATTAAATAACTTCCTGCAGATGGGCTATAACGGAGACTGGGCAACACACAATATTGAGCATGCAGTTTCGGCAGTTTACGATATTCCACATGCAGGTGGTCTGGCTATCTTATTCCCTCACTGGATGCGCCACAATGTAAAAGTGAACCCTGCAAGATTTGCTCAATTGGCAATCCGTGTATTTGCTGTTGACAGTGCAGGAAAAACAGAAGAAGAGACGGCACTTGAAGGCATCGATCGTTTGTCAGCATTCTGGACTTCATTGGGTGCGCCATCGCGGCTTGAGGATTATAAAATCGATGATTCTAATTTTGAATCCATCATTGAAAAAACTCTTGTGTACGGCGAGTTTGGGAACTTCAACAAACTCAACGATGAAGATGTTCGTGAAATCCTTCAGGCATCTGTATAAAAAAACTGCTTGAGCCGACTTGGCTCAAGCAGTTTTTAATTTGTAATGTTGATATCCACCTGTTCTACGTATTCGATATCGTAAATATCCTGATATAAATCCAGAGTATCTTTTTCCTGCAAGTAAGAAACTCTGACCTCGAGTTCGTGATAACCCGACCCGCTGCTCTTATCATTATCGGGATGAGTGATTGACATCCCTTCAATAAGGAGTCCTGATTCTTTAAGTTCCTTGATAACGGGCTTGATATAGCTTCTTTCCGCTATGAATATTTTTAAATTCGCTTCGGTGAGTCGGAGACGAGAAGGTCCAAGCTTATTAAGAATGGGAGGCAATAATTCTATTGCGATCAATACAATTAAGACAGCAAGCGCCGCTTCCAGATAAAATCCGGCTGCGACCGATATCCCGATTCCTCCAGCTCCCCATATCATTGCAGCAGTCGTCAAACCGGAAATAGAATCGTTGCCTCGCTTCAATATGACGCCGGCTCCCAGAAAACCGATTCCGGAAACAATTTGTGCTGCCAAGCGCAGAGGATCCATTGTGATATTGACATTTTCGTATTCACTGCCCTGAGCGATATAAGCAGACTCGATGGAAATGATAGTGAGCAGGCAACTGAACGTGGAAATGACAACACTCGTTTTCAAACCCACCGGCTTACGTTTAAGCTCGCGTTCCAAACCGATAACCAAACTAAGTCCGGCAGCAATAAGAAGTTTAAGGAATGTTTCTAATGAGGAAATTTGAAAGGCACTGAAAAATTCCAAAAATAAAACCCCCAATCTTTTTTCTTGTTGCTTCTATATGTAAGGCATGCCAAACTAAACGGTAATGATTTATTCAGAAATTGAAATCAAAATAATATTTTGAGGTGCCGACATGGAAAAACCAGCAATCCATCCATACATACCAATTATCGTAGGAGTCATATCGGTAGCAATGTCAGCAATCTTTGTGAAAATGACTACAGCAGATTCAGGTGTGACCGCTTTTTACCGGATGTTATTTTCGATATTAATTATGAGTCCGCTATTCTTTTTAAAATATACCCATGAAATGAAAAAACTAAGCAAACGGGATTGGGTCTTTACATCTATTGCTGGAATTTTTTTAGCTTTTCATTTCATATTGTGGTTTGAATCGTTGAACTATACTTCAGTTGCGAGCTCAACCGTGCTGGTTACACTGCAGCCATTGTTTGCTTTTGCTGGAACCTACTTTTTCTTTAAGGAACGTTTATCCGTGAAAACTATTGTGTCCGCTTTGATAGCTATTGGCGGTAGTGTCCTCATTGCATACGGCGATTTCAAAATAAGTGGTGCTGCATTATTTGGAGATATTCTTGCTTTAATTGCATGTGCTTTGATAACTGCATATTTATTGTTCGGGCAAGACGTTCGAAAGCGATTATCACTCATGACCTATACTTTTGTAGTTTATGGCGTAAGTACAATAACATTATTCTTCTATATAATTATTAAAGGCGAATCATTTGGACCCTATCCTCCACAAGAATGGATGTGGTTTTTACTTTTGGCATTAATCCCAAATTTATTCGGACACACATTATTTAATTGGGCGCTGAAGTGGGTGAGTACCAATGTGATTTCAATCGCAATTCTCTTTGAACCGATCGGCGCAGCAATCCTAGCGTTTTTTATATTGGGAGAGTTGTTAAGTGCCAGTCAGATTATCGGAGGGATTATAGTGTTGACGGGTATTCTTTTCTTTATAATTGATTATGAAAAAATTAAAAGAGTCTTTTATAAGGTTTTCCCTTGATTTTTTCTCTCAGGCGGTTTATATTAATACATGTCCTTAAAACAACTCGATAAAATATTTTAAAATAGTATTGACTTCGAGTCGTAAACAAGATATATTAATAAAGTCGCCAATGAGCGCGGCGTTATGATTTGAACCTTGAAAACTGAACAGCAAAACGTCAACAAACAGCAACGGCCGCGCAAAACGGCCCGCGCAAACTTACTGATCAGCATCACGCAGATCAAAGCGAATCGTGCGTCTTTTAGACCGCGATGCGCCAGCAAGTATTTGAGCAATCAACTACTCTATAATGGAGAGTTTGATCCTGGCTCAGGACGAACGCTGGCGGCATGCCTAATACATGCAAGTCGAGCGGAACCTTGGGAGCTTGCTCCCTTGGTTCAGCGGCGGACGGGTGAGTAACACGTGGGCAACCTGCCCTGCAGATCGGGATAACTCCGGGAAACCGGTGCTAATACCGAATAGTTTGCGGCCTCTCCTGAGGCTGCACGGAAAGACGGTTTCGGCTGTCACTGCAGGATGGGCCCGCGGCGCATTAGCTAGTTGGTGGGGTAATGGCCCACCAAGGCGACGATGCGTAGCCGACCTGAGAGGGTGATCGGCCACACTGGGACTGAGACACGGCCCAGACTCCTACGGGAGGCAGCAGTAGGGAATCTTCCGCAATGGACGCAAGTCTGACGGAGCAATGCCGCGTGAGTGACGAAGGTTTTCGGATCGTAAAACTCTGTTGTGAGGGAAGAACAAGTACCAACTAACTACTGGTACCTTGACGGTACCTCACCAGAAAGCCACGGCTAACTACGTGCCAGCAGCCGCGGTAATACGTAGGTGGCAAGCGTTGTCCGGAATTATTGGGCGTAAAGCGCGCGCAGGCGGTCCCTTAAGTCTGATGTGAAAGCCCACGGCTCAACCGTGGAGGGTCATTGGAAACTGGGGGACTTGAGTGCAGAAGAGGAAAGTGGAATTCCATGTGTAGCGGTGAAATGCGTAGAGATGTGGAGGAACACCAGTGGCGAAGGCGACTTTCTGGTCTGTAACTGACGCTGAGGCGCGAAAGCGTGGGGAGCAAACAGGATTAGATACCCTGGTAGTCCACGCCGTAAACGATGAGTGCTAAGTGTTAGGGGGTTTCCGCCCCTTAGTGCTGCAGCTAACGCATTAAGCACTCCGCCTGGGGAGTACGGCCGCAAGGCTGAAACTCAAAGGAATTGACGGGGGCCCGCACAAGCGGTGGAGCATGTGGTTTAATTCGAAGCAACGCGAAGAACCTTACCAGGTCTTGACATCCCGCTGACCGCCCTGGAGACAGGGCTTTCCCTTCGGGGACAGCGGTGACAGGTGGTGCATGGTTGTCGTCAGCTCGTGTCGTGAGATGTTGGGTTAAGTCCCGCAACGAGCGCAACCCTTGATCTTAGTTGCCAGCATTCAGTTGGGCACTCTAAGGTGACTGCCGGTGACAAACCGGAGGAAGGTGGGGATGACGTCAAATCATCATGCCCCTTATGACCTGGGCTACACACGTGCTACAATGGACGGTACAAAGGGTAGCCAACCCGCGAGGGGGAGCCAATCCCAGAAAACCGTTCTCAGTTCGGATTGCAGGCTGCAACTCGCCTGCATGAAGCCGGAATCGCTAGTAATCGTGGATCAGCATGCCACGGTGAATACGTTCCCGGGCCTTGTACACACCGCCCGTCACACCACGAGAGTTTGTAACACCCGAAGTCGGTGAGGTAACCATTCGTGGAGCCAGCCGCCGAAGGTGGGACGGATGATTGGGGTGAAGTCGTAACAAGGTAGCCGTATCGGAAGGTGCGGCTGGATCACCTCCTTTCTAAGGATATTATCGGAAGCCAGACCTGCGGGTTTGGCGTTGACGTTTTGCGTTCAGTTTTGAAGGTTCACCTGCAGGCGATGCCTGGTGGCGTGACTTTCAACACTTGTTCTTTGAAAACTGGATAAAACGACATTGAAACAAAACGAAACAAGCGATTCATGAAGTGACACGATCACCAATCGGTGATCAACTTTTTAACAGAACCAACTTGGTTAAGTTAGGAAGGGCGCACGGTGGATGCCTTGGCACTAGGAGCCGAAGAAGGACGGCACTAACACCGATATGCTCCGGGGAGCTGTAAGTGAGCATTGATCCGGAGATTTCCGAATGGGGAAACCCGCTGCCTGTAATGGGGCAGTATCCATGTGTGAATTCATAACACATGCGAAGGCACACCCAGGGAACTGAAACATCTAAGTACCTGGAGGAAGAGAAAGCAAATGCGATTCCCTGAGTAGCGGCGAGCGAAACGGGAACAGCCCAAACCAAGAGGCTTGCCTCTTGGGGTTTGTAGGACACTCTATACGGAGTTACAAAAGAACGCGTTAGGCGAAGCGACCTGGAACGGTCCGCGATACCGGGTAACAGCCCCGTAGCCGAAAGTGTGTTCCCTCCAGAGTGGATCCTGAGTACGGCGGAACACGTGAAATTCCGTCGGAATCCGGGAGGACCATCTCCCAAGGCTAAATACTCCCTAGTGACCGATAGTGAACCAGTACCGTGAGGGAAAGGTGAAAAGCACCCCGGAAGGGGAGTGAAATAGATCCTGAAACCGTGTGCCTAAAGTAGTCAGAGCCCGTTAATGGGTGATGGCGTGCCTTTGTAGAATGAACCGGCGAGTTACGATTGCATGCAAGGTTAAGGTGAGAAGCCGGAGCCGCAGCGAAAGCGAGTCTGAACAGGGCGACAGAGTATGCAGTTGTAGACCCGAAACCAGGTGATCTACCCATGTCCAGGGTGAAGGTAAGGTAACACTTACTGGAGGCCCGAACCCACGCACGTTGAAAAGTGCGGGGATGAGGTGTGGGTAGCGGAGAAATTCCAATCGAACCTGGAGATAGCTGGTTCTCTCCGAAATAGCTTTAGGGCTAGCCTCAATCTTTTAGAATCCTGGAGGTAGAGCACTGTTTGGACTAGGGGCCCATCCCGGGTTACCGAATTCAGACAAACTCCGAATGCCAGTGATTTATGATTGGGAGTCAGACTGCGAGTGATAAGATCCGTAGTCAAGAGGGAAACAGCCCAGACCACCAGCTAAGGTCCCCAAATATCCGTTAAGTGGAAAAAGGATGTGGCGTTGCTTAGACAACCAGGATGTTGGCTTAGAAGCAGCCATCATTTAAAGAGTGCGTAATAGCTCACTGGTCGAGTGACACTGCGCCGAAAATGTACCGGGGCTAAACGGATTACCGAAGCTGTGGATGGATCTCGCAAGAGATCCGTGGTAGGAGAGCGTTCTAAGGGCGTCGAAGCGGAACCGGAAGGATTCGTGGAGCGCTTAGAAGTGAGAATGCCGGTATGAGTAACGAAAGACGGGTGAGAATCCCGTCCACCGAATGCCCAAGGTTTCCTGAGGAAGGCTCGTCCGCTCAGGGTCAGTCGGGACCTAAGTCGAGGCCGATAGGCGTAGACGATGGACAACAGGTTGATATTCCTGTACCACCTCCCCGCCGTTTGAGCAATGGGGGGACGCAGAAGGATAAGGTGAGCGCGCCGTTGGTTGTGCGCGTCCAAGCAGTGAGGCGTGGAATGAGGCAAATCCCATTCCTGATACGTTGAGCTGTGATGGCAAGGGGCATTGTGCCCTGGAGTCCCTGATTTCACACTGCCAAGAAAAGCCTCTAGCGAGGCGGGAGGTGCCCGTACCGCAAACCGACACAGGTAGGCGAGAAGAGAATTCTAAGGTGAGCGAGTGAACTCTCGTTAAGGAACTCGGCAAAATGACCCCGTAACTTCGGGAGAAGGGGTGCTCTGGTAGGGTGTTACAGCCCGAGAGAGCCGCAGTGAATAGGCCCAGGCGACTGTTTAGCAAAAACACAGGTCTCTGCAAAACCGTAAGGTGACGTATAGGGGCTGACGCCTGCCCGGTGCTGGAAGGTTAAGGGAGTGCTTAGCGCAAGCGAAGGTGCGAACCGAAGCCCCAGTAAACGGCGGCCGTAACTATAACGGTCCTAAGGTAGCGAAATTCCTTGTCGGGTAAGTTCCGACCCGCACGAAAGGCGTAACGATCTGGGCACTGTCTCAACGAGAGACTCGGTGAAATTATAGTACCTGTGAAGATGCAGGTTACCCCGCGACAGGACGGAAAGACCCCGTGGAGCTTTACTGTAGCCTGATATTGAATTTTGGTGCAACTTGTACAGGATAGGTAGGAGCCAATGAACCCGGAGCGCCAGCTTCGGTGGAGGCGTCGGTGGGATACTACCCTGGTTGTATTGAACTTTAACCCGCACCCCTGATCGGGGTGGGAGACAGTGTCAGGCGGGCAGTTTGACTGGGGCGGTCGCCTCCTAAAGAGTAACGGAGGCGCCCAAAGGTTCCCTCAGAATGGTTGGAAATCATTCGCAGAGTGTAAAGGCAGAAGGGAGCTTGACTGCGAGACGTACAGGTCGAGCAGGGTCGAAAGACGGGCTTAGTGATCCGGTGGTTCCGCATGGAAGGGCCATCGCTCAACGGATAAAAGCTACCCCGGGGATAACAGGCTTATCTCCCCCAAGAGTCCACATCGACGGGGAGGTTTGGCACCTCGATGTCGGCTCATCGCATCCTGGGGCTGTAGTCGGTCCAAGGGTTGGGCTGTTCGCCCATTAAAGCGGTACGCGAGCTGGGTTCAGAACGTCGTGAGACAGTTCGGTCCCTATCCGTCGCGGGCGCAGGAAATTTGAGAGGAGCTGTCCTTAGTACGAGAGGACCGGGATGGACACACCGCTGGTGTACCAGTTGTTCCGCCAGGGGCATCGCTGGGTAGCTATGTGTGGCCGGGATAAGTGCTGAAAGCATCTAAGCACGAAGCCCCCCTCAAGATGAGATTTCCCATTGCGCAAGCAAGTAAGATCCCTCAAAGACGATGAGGTAGATAGGTTCGAGGTGGAAGCGTGGCGACACGTGCAGCTGACGAATACTAATCGATCGAGGACTTAACCAAATTCATTTCATGAAGCGCGAAGTTCGATCCGGATCAATGTCGTTTATCCAGTTTTGAAAGAATAAAAAGGCGGCAGGCTGCAAAAAAAGGGCTTGTAAAACTCGCCAGAGTTGCTATAATAAAACTTGTCTTTCAGAAAGAAAAAAGTCCAGTGACGATGGCAAAGAGGCCACACCCGTTCCCATCCCGAACACGGCAGTTAAGCTCTTTTGCGCCGATGGTAGTTGGGGGTTTCCCCCTGTGAGAGTAGGACGTCGCTGGGCATACATATTGGAGGATTAGCTCAGCTGGGAGAGCATCTGCCTTACAAGCAGAGGGTCGGCGGTTCGATCCCGTCATCCTCCACCATTTTTTCTCTTTCGCCGGAGTAGCTCAACTGGTAGAGCAACTGACTTGTAATCAGTAGGTTGAGGGTTCAAGTCCTTTCTCCGGCACCACTCATTGCATGAGCCATTAGCTCAGTTGGTAGAGCATCTGACTTTTAATCAGAGGGTCGAAGGTTCGAATCCTTCATGGCTCACCATTTTAATTTCATAATTGCCACGCGGGTGTGGCGGAACTGGCAGACGCACTAGACTTAGGATCTAGCGCCTTCGGGCGTGGGGGTTCGACTCCCTTCACCCGCACCATTTTTTTGCGGAAGTAGTTCAGTGGTAGAACGCCACCTTGCCAAGGTGGAGGTCGCGGGTTCGACCCCCGTCTTCCGCTCCAATTTTTTTGCAGACAAGCCGACCCTAAGCCGGGGTGGCGGAACTGGCAGACGCACAGGACTTAAAATCCTGCGGTAGGTGACTACCGTACCGGTTCGATTCCGGTCCTCGGCACCATTTGTTTGACAAAACCGAAACTTCATCATAACAATGCGCCCGTAGCTCAATTGGATAGAGTACTTGACTACGAATCAAGCGGTTAGAGGTTCGAGTCCTCTCGGGCGCGCCATATTTTCACATCCAGCAATGATAGTCCGGGAAGTAGCTCAGCTTGGTAGAGCACTTGGTTTGGGACCAAGGGGTCGCAGGTTCGAATCCTGTCTTCCCGACCATTTTCACGGGGCCTTAGCTCAGCTGGGAGAGCGCCTGCCTTGCACGCAGGAGGTCAGCGGTTCGATCCCGCTAGGCTCCACCAATTTATATTTAAAGATCCAGGCGGCGTAGCTCAGCTGGCTAGAGCGTACGGTTCATACCCGTGAGGTCGGGGGTTCGATCCCCTCTGCCGCCACTTTTTAAGGACCTTTAGCTCAGTTGGTTAGAGCAGACGGCTCATAACCGTCCGGTCGCAGGTTCGAGTCCTGCAAGGTCCACCACTATATATTATCTCGGAGGAATACCCAAGTTTGGCTGAAGGGATCGGTCTTGAAAACCGACAGGGGAGTCAAATCCCGCGGGGGTTCGAATCCCTCTTCCTCCTCCATATTTTTAAAAATGTATGTGGACAATTATTTAATACTATTATCGCGGGGTAGAGCAGTTCGGTAGCTCGTCGGGCTCATAACCCGGAGGTCGCAGGTTCAAATCCTGCCCCCGCAACCAAATGGTCCCGTGGTGTAGCGGTTAACATGCCTGCCTGTCACGCAGGAGATCGCCGGTTCGATCCCGGTCGGGACCGCCATTTTTATCAAAAAAATATGGGTCAGTAGCTCAGTCGGTAGAGCATTAGATTGAAGCTCTAAGTGTCGGCGGTTCGATTCCGTCCTGACCCACCATTTTTTGCGGGTGTAGTTTAGTGGTAAAACCTCAGCCTTCCAAGCTGATGATGGGGGTTCGATTCCCCCCACCCGCTCCATTATTTTTATAAAATAGTGGGCCTATAGCTCAGCTGGTTAGAGCGCACGCCTGATAAGCGTGAGGTCGATGGTTCGAGTCCATTTAGGCCCACCATTCCGAAGTAGCTCAGTGGTAGAGCACCGCACTGTTAATGCGATGGTCGTAGGTTCGAGTCCTACCTTCGGAGCCATACTGGGGAAGTACTCAAGTGGCTGAAGAGGCGCCCCTGCTAAGGGTGTAGGTCGGGCAACCGGCGCGAGGGTTCAAATCCCTCCTTCTCCGCCAGTAAATGGCCCCTTGGTCAAGCGGTTAAGACACCGCCCTTTCACGGCGGTAACACGGGTTCGAATCCCGTAGGGGTCATCAGAAATTAAAAAACGTCATGCATGAAAGTGCATGGCGTTTTTTTGTTTGAAAATTTTAGTCGTGATATTCTTCATCCTGAATTAACCAATTTACACAAAGGTTTAAACTTAAGATTATAGTTGTGAGAAGTGAAAAGCTCAAATTGTTTCATATGTATAGACATGAGAAAAGCACCTCTGAAAAGAGATGCTAATAATTTTAAATGATATGGCCTAACAATAAACCAATAGCCAATAGAAATGCAAAGAGTGTATTGGTTATCCCGGTATCTTTCATAGCGGGCATAACTTTTAATGGTTCGGTATGAATCTTGAAGATCCTAATAATTTTTACTGGTTTGATGACGCTGATGAAAACCAGTAGTGCCCAAGGTGTAATTATTCCAGATACCACAAGAATCAATATCCAAGCATAGGATAGAATGAAAAAGCCGAGAAGAATATTGACTGCTGCCGGTCTACCGGCAAGGATGGCCAAAGTTTTTCTTCCGCTTGCAGCATCACCAACAATATCTCTGATATTATTGGCCATCATGATTGCTGCGACCAAAAGAGTACTAGGAATTGCAAATAATATAGCGTCTACTGTAATTGATGTTGTTTGAATATAGAAGGCTATTATTACTATTAGGAAGCCCATGAACAATCCAGAGAATACCTCACCAAAAGGTGTATAGGCAATTGGATAAGGTCCTCCTGTGTATAAATAGCCAATAATCATCGCTACTCCTCCGACTACCAGAAGCCACCAACTGGTTTGCATACAGATGTAAATCCCTATAATTCCTGAGATTCCATAAAGAAGAAAAGCAAGTCCAAGAACTGTTTTGGGTTTTACTCCATTACGGACAATAGCGCCGCCAATTCCTACAGACTTTTCGTTATCAAGGCCCCTTGCAAAGTCATAATATTCGTTGAACATATTCGTTGCAGCCTGTATTAGAAGACTGGCAATAAGCATTGCGGAAAATAAAATCCAATCAATCTGAGTGTCTCTAATCGCAATCATCGTTCCTAAAAAAACTGGAGCAAAAGATGCTGTTAAAGTATGGGGGCGTGTTAATTGCCACCAGACTCGCCAGCCACTGTCCGCTTGTAAAGTTGTAGCCATATATTATCTCTCCTCTATATATTCCATATTACATTGTACTTCAAAATTGCCTAGATTACAGCAAATGTTGTGCTGATTTTAGCAGAAAAGAGTATGATAGAGAGTAGATGCTAAAAAGATTGATAACTTGTTCCGAACTTTAGGGAGCAACAATGTAAACGGAGGTAATTTGATGAATGAATCACAGTATTCATCGGCCGAAAAAAAAGACAACTCAAGGTATATCGCATACCGTTTTTATACAGAAACCATTGTAGTTTCAAGAATGTCAGCATTGGCATTTTTTGAGGCCGGAGAAAAGGATTATCAGGGTAAGCGATTTTTCTGGCAGAATCCGGAGAAAACTTTCACACTCGTCGGACTCGGACATGCTCATGTTTTAACGATCGCCAATCACCAGGGACGTTTTGAAGAGGTTAAAAAGAACTGGAAAAATTTATGCAAGCAGATAGTGAATGAAGAATCATTTGTTGAACCGATTCTTTTCGGTGGATTTTCATTTGACCCATTGAATAAAACTAAAAGTATATGGAATAATTTTCCTGAAACATATTTTGCAGTTCCTACATTCCAGTTGGTAATTAAAAATGACCGTGCTTATGTCAGCATTCACCTGATTACAAAAAAAGATGAAACTTTCCAGGCATTCGAAGCCCTGCGTAAAGAAAGAGACAAGTTGATCCATGCTGCACAAGTATCAGAACCTATAGCTTATAAGAAACCTGAAGTTATTGGGAAAGAAGAGTTAAAGAAAGCTTCTTATCTCTCTTCTATAGAAAAAGTGACCGGTGTGATTAAAGCGAAGCAGGCTGATAAGGTAGTGATAGCCCGTGTATTGAGACTGGATTTTGATAAACCACTATCCCATTCATCTGCACTATATCAAGTATCAAAAGAACAGCCCGAGAGCTTTTTATTCGGCCTTGAAGCTGAAGAGCAATTCTTTTTCGGTGCGACGCCAGAGCGCCTTGTAAAGGTGGAAAATCGCCAAGCTCTATCCACATGCTTGGCAGGGTCCATTCCACGCGGCAAGACTGTGGAGAAAGACACCGAATTAGGCAATGAACTTTTGAGTGATTCCAAAAACCGTTCAGAACACCAATATGTAGTGGATATGATCAGTAAGGTATTTTCTGTTCATTGCAGCGGACAATTCGTTCCAAAAATGCCTAAACTGATGAAGATTAGAGATATTCAGCATCTTTATACGCCGGTGGCAGGAGAATTAAAGCAGGAATCGAGCCTTATCGATCTTGTTCGTGATCTTCACCCGACACCAGCCTTGGGAGGCGAGCCGAAGCAATCGGCACTCAGCCTGATCAGACAGTACGAGCCGATGAACAGGGGCTTTTACGCTGCTCCAATAGGGTGGATAGATGCAAAGGGTGATGGTGAGTTTGCGGTCGCCATCCGTTCGGCTTTAATGGATAGAAAAGAAGCTTATTTATATGCAGGAGGCGGGATTGTTGAAGATTCCACGCCAGAGTCAGAGTACGCAGAAACTTGGGTGAAGTTCCGGCCGATGCTTCGTGTGTTGGGAGGTCAATTGAGTGACGAATCGTAAATATTTAACTGAATACGTTTCTGCGTTCACGCATAGCCTCGTGAACCAGGGTGTTAAAAATGTGGTGATCAGTCCAGGTTCCAGATCAACACCATTGGCTTACGCTTGTATGAATGAAGAAGGACTTACGGTTTACCGGCAAATCGATGAACGGTCTGCGGCTTATTTTGCGCTGGGTATGGCAAAGGCTTCCGGCGAACCGGTGATGTTGCTTTGCACGTCTGGAACTGCGGCAGCGAATTATTTTCCGGCGATTGTTGAGGCTTTTTATGCAAGAATCCCACTGATAGTCGTTACTGCGGACCGTCCGCATGAGCTTCGTGAAGTCGGTGCACCACAGGCAATCAATCAAATCGACCTATTTGGATCGCATGTGAAATGGTCGGTGGATCTGCCGATGCCTGAAGAAGAAAACCGGCTGGATTTTTTGGTGCGCCATCTTCATCGTTCAGTAAAAAATTCGATGTCGGAGCCACGTGGTCCAGTGCATTTAAATGTTCCTTTCCGTGAACCATTGCTGCTGGATTTTGAACAGCAGTATAATAGCACTGCAGAAATTAAGCATTTGAAAGGTGAATCTCAACTTTCTTCCTCAGTGAAGGACTTTTTGGAGGAAACCCTACAGACAGAAAAAGGGCTTTTGATAATCGGAGAGATGACCGAAAAGATGCCTTCAGAATTCTGGTCATTTATTCGAAGGTTGAATTGGCCCGTGCTTGCAGATCCGTTGTCAAATGTTCGATCGAATATAGATGGAAGCTGCAAAGATCTTATTATCGACAGCTACGACGCCATCTTGAAAAGTGATGGCTTTAAAGAAATAATGGTACCTGATGCTGTAATCCGTATTGGCCCGCAACCAGTTTCCAAGCCGCTGACTCTTTTTCTGGCTTCGGTTAAACCGAAAACCTATGCTGTTTTTGATGAATCACCGATGATGCGCGATGCACAGTCAGTGGTAACCCATCATATTCAGGCTGCAACCGATGGATTGTGGCAATTGCCGATCCAACCAAAAACAGCCAATCCGTATACCGAGAAATGGTCAGCTGCTTCTGAGTTATTTTGGGAGCTTGCAGAAATTCATTGTAATGAAAAATTGGATGAAGGTGTATTGGCGAAGATTCTATTTGATGAACTCGACCAATGTGATTTGATTGTCAGCAGCAGCATGCCGATCCGTGATACGGACACCTATTTCAAGTCGACAGCGCGTGACATCATGATTTATGCCAATCGCGGAGCCAATGGCATAGATGGCGTTGTCTCGACGGCATTCGGTGTCCAGGCTGTGAAAAAGCGGCCGGCGTTCCTGTTTATCGGAGATCTGTCATTTCTGCATGATATGAACGGGTTGATCGCTTCGAAAATGCAGGAAACGGATTTAACGATTGTTGTGATGAATAATGATGGCGGTGGCATCTTCTCGTATTTGCCGCAGTCGAAGGAAGAACGTTATTTTGAGGATTTATTTGGCACACCGACGGGTCTGAAGTTTGAGGACGCTGCCAGAATGTATGATGCCGATTATGCAGCGGCAGAAACGAAAGAGCAATTTCTTGAGGCGCTGCGCAGGGAAAAACAAAAGGCTGTGAAAATTATCGAAGTGTTTACGGACCGGGAAACAAATGTGCGGGTTCACAGAGAATTGTGGATTCGGCTGGTTGAGGAGCTGGATGGACAATGAAGCTGGAAGTCGAAGGCGTCGATTATCACATTGAAATATTAAATGAAGATAGAGAACAGGCGCTGGTTTTTCTCCATGGCTTCACCGGCAGTACAACCACCTGGCACAGCTTAGTTCCGCATTTTGCGGAATATAAAATCGTTCTGATCGATTTGCTGGGACATGGACTAACTGACAGTCCAAAGGATCAGGAACGGTTTGCAATGGACTTGCAGTTAAGAGATCTGGCGAAGCTGTTTGATCGTATGGGTCTGCAAAATTTTGCTCTTGCCGGTTATTCGATGGGCGGACGCGTGGCACTTGCTTATGCCTGCACATATCCAGAACAGATTGCCGCATTGGTGTTGGAAAGTGCCTCGCCAGGATTGAAGACCGGACCGCAGCAGAGTGACCGGCAAAAGAGTGATGAGAATCTTGCTGAACGCATTGTTTCTGAAGGAATCGTTTCTTTTGTGAAGAGCTGGGAAGAGGTGCCACTTTTTAAAACGCAGGAAACCTTGCCGCAAACGGTGAAAACAGCTATCAGAGAAGAACGGCTGGCACAGAATCCCCTAGGTCTGGCGAACAGCCTGAGAGGCATAGGAACCGGCGCACAGGATTCTTATTGGCAAGCCATTCGGCAACTGGAAATGCCGGTTTTATTGCTTACGGGAAGTTTGGATAATAAATTCACGGCGATTGCGGAAGAGATAGCGGCTATAATGCCAAATGCGGTGCATAGGGAGATTTTGGCGGGACATGCGTTACATGTGGAAAAACCTGCTGAATTTGCTACAATAGTAGGGGAGTATTTGAATATGAATTATTTAGGAGGAAAATCATGACACGTGAATGGGTAAGTGAACGTACATATGAAGATATTAAATATGAAATTTATAGCGGGATCGCGAAGATTACGATCAACCGTCCGGAAGTGCGCAATGCTTTCCGTCCAAAAACGGTACATGAATTAATCGATGCATTTTCACGCGCACGCGATAATTCGGATGTCGGCGTAATTGTTTTGACAGGCGAAGGTGAAAAAGCGTTCTGTTCAGGCGGCGACCAAAGTGTCCGCGGCCACGGAGGCTATGTAGGGGAAGATGAAATTCCACGTTTGAACGTGCTTGATCTTCAGCGTTTGATCCGTGTAATTCCGAAACCGGTTGTTGCGATGGTAGCAGGTTTCGCAATTGGCGGCGGGCATGTGCTGCACGTCGTTTGTGATTTGACGATTGCTGCAGACAACGCGCGTTTCGGCCAAACAGGACCGCGTGTCGGTTCGTTTGATGCCGGATACGGCTCAGGTTATTTGGCGCGTATCATCGGCCATAAGAAAGCACGTGAAATCTGGTACCTTTGCCGTCAATATGACGCACAGGAAGCGCTTGATATGGGCTTAGTCAACACAGTTGTGCCTTTGGACCAACTGGAAGACGAAACCGTGAAATGGTGCGAAGAAATGCTTGAAATGAGCCCGACGGCATTGCGTTTCGTTAAAGCGGCGATGAATGCGGATACCGACGGCCTTGCTGGATTGCAGCAAATGGCTGGCGACGCGACATTGCTTTACTATACAACGGATGAAGCGAAAGAAGGACGCGACGCTTTCAAAGAAAAGCGCAAGCCCGATTTCGGTCAATTCCCGCGTTTCCCTTGATCCTTCATAATTGAAAGCTGTCCTTTCGGGGGCAGCTTTTTTTAGCAATTAAATCTGAAAATCATTTGAGAAGAGCAGCTGAAGTTTTAATGCTGGCTTTGTGGAAAGGAATTTTGTGAAATGAGTTATCCGAACTGGCTTAGCCAGCGTGCCCATTTGAGCGGCAGCCGCATGGCGTTATCGTTTGATGGCGAACAATGGACGTTCGCGGAAATGGACCGAATTGCAGTCGATTATGCAGGGCGACTATCAACATTAGGCATCACAGCTGAGTCGAGAGTTGCCATGCTGGCGAAATCACATCCGGAATCCGTATTTGTGATGTATGCCTGTCTTCATCTGGGCTGCGAAATGGTCATGTTGAATGAGCGGCTTTCGGCAGTAGAGCTGAAATATCAGCTGGCTGATTCCGAGGCCGATTATTTATTGGTGGCCGCAGATTTGCAGGACAAAATTGAGTTCGACAATAAAATCCTATTCGGCGAAATCAAAAGGGCTGAGCGGGCTGAATTTATTCCAGCGGCTGAATGGCGGGAAGACCGGACAATTTCGATCATGTATACGTCCGGTACGACCGGCTATCCGAAAGGCGTCCGCCAAACAGCGCAGAACCATTTTTCAAGTGCGGTGTCGTCGGCATTGAATATCGGCATCTCGCCCGGGGATGTGTGGCTTTGTGTGATGCCATTATTCCACATCAGCGGCTTTTCGATTTTGATGCGGTCGCTCATCTACGGCATGGGCGTGCAGCTCCACCCGAAATTTGATGCCGAATCGTGTGCCAGGGAATTGGGTGCAGGAACGGTGACCCATATGTCCGTTGTTGCCGTGACGCTGGAGCGGGTATTGAATCAGCTGGAAACAGAAAATCTGGAGGTTTCTCCGAACTTCAAATCGATGCTGGCTGGCGGTGGGCCGGTTCCGGTTTCGTATATCGAACGGGCGGAGAAATTCGGCATTCGTGTGTTGCAGACTTATGGTATGACGGAAACTTCTTCGCAGACGACCACATTGCAGCCTGCTGATGCTAAACGGAAAATTGGCTCGTCCGGCAAACCTTTATTTTTGTATCAGATCAAAATCGGGAATGATGCGCCGGCTGGAGAAAAAGCGGAAATCCAGATCCGGGGGCCTCAAGTGACGCCGGGGTATATTGGGAAATATGCGGAGCAGCAAGTACAGGAAAATGGCTGGTTCTCTTCAGGGGACATCGGTTATTTGGATGAAGAAGGATTCCTGTTTGTTGTGGACCGGCGATCGGATCTGATTGTTTCCGGTGGGGAAAATATTTATCCGGCGGAAATCGAGAAAGTATTGCTTGGCCATCCGGCTGTCAGAGAGGCGGGAGTGTGCGGCATGCTCGACGAGAAATGGGGCGAAGTGCCGGCAGCCTTTATTGTGTTAAATGAAAATGTGGCTATGGAAGAATTGAAAGATTATCTGAAGTTGCATATTGCCGGCTATAAAATTCCGAAAGTGATTAGGGAAGTTGAGGCTTTGCCGCGCAACGCTTCCAATAAAGTGCTGAGAAGAGAGTTGAAATCATGGGTTTGATAATAGAAGGAATCCAGTTTCACCGAATTCAAAAAAAGTTGAAAAAACCTTTCGTGACTTCATTGCAGACGGTAACTGACCGTGAATCGATCATTGTGACCGTGAAGTCGGATGGCGAATTGGCGGGCTACGGAGAATGTGTGGCCTTTTCGACTCCCTGGTATACAGAAGAGACGGTGGAAAGCTGCGAGTTTGTTATGGAGCAGGTTTTGCAGCCGTTATTGCTGAAGAAAGAGTTGGCAGGTCCGGAAGAAGTGGCTGTAATATTCTCTAGTGTTAAAGGCAATCACATGGCGAAGGCAGCGATTGAAATGGCGGTATGGGACCTTTTTGCAAAGTTCGAAGGGGTTTCTTTATCAGAGTATATTGGCGGCACGCAAAAGGAGATCTCTGCTGGTGTCGTGGTTGCTGCAGGTTCTGAAGATCTGTTGAATGAAATCGAGCAGGCAGCTGCAAAAGGTTACAGCCGCATCAAAATTAAGATATCTCCGAAAACGGACGTTGAGGTTTTAAGTGAAGCGGTAAAGCGGTTTCCGGATATATTATTTTTTGCTGATGCTAATGGAAGCTTTAGTGGAGAGACACTTGCCCGATTGAAAGATTTCGAGGGGGTCGGTTTCACGCTGATTGAACAGCCGTTCGGTGAACAGGAATGGCAGCTGCATGCAAAGGCGAACAGCGAGTTGAAAACACCGATTTGCCTGGATGAAAGCATCAAAAGCCTGCACGATGTGGAGCGTATGGTTGAAATGAAAGCCGGCGAAATTATCGTGTTGAAAATGGGAAGGCTCGGCGGCTGGACTGAAACATTGAAAGTCGTCGACCTATGCCGTCGCCATGGTATTGGCATGTGGGTCGGCGGCATGATTGAGTTCGGCGTGTCCAAGGCACATAATCTTGCATTGGCGTCGCTTCCGGATATTGTGCTGCCAGGGGACTTTTCGGATTCCCGGCATTTTTGGGAGGAAGATATCGTGTCACCGGAGATAGAAGTGGTGGATGGCAAGATCGTCTTACACGATAAAGTTGGTATTGGATATGATGTTCATCTTGATAAGGCCTGACTTTAAAAGTCAGGCTTTATTTTTTTATGTCGTTCGCTAAACTGTTTATGATAAGATAAAATTGGAACTTTTTGTATAGTATGTAAATGACCTTTTAGATGTAATACATAAAATAGAGTTAGAGGTGTTCCATGAATCCACGAATATTTTTCAGCATCTTGTCAGCAATTATCTTAGGATGGGTCGCTGCGGGGACTTATGCCAGTTCGCAGCAACTGGAGCAGCCTGTTTTTTTGGATCATTATATAGATGATTATGCACAGGAATCATTGCATATGCAGTTTTCTTATTTAATGAACACAGGTGATAAGAATACGATCAACATGGTCGAACTGGGGGATATAGCGGGAACGGCAGATGGCTTTCATGGCTTTTTTATGGAAGAAACTCCTTACGTGCAGCGTTTCGGCCCTCATGAATTAAGGACAATCAGTGTTACTTTTGATATCTATGAGATCAGAAACTTAAAAGAAAAACTGATCTTCAATGAAATGACCGTTTATATGTCTGACGGTCAGCAATTCGTGGTTGATATTGGGGAGGTAATCATTCATCCCCAGGTACAGAGCGATTTCAGATTGTCCCAAATGTCCACTGGAGACGACGAAATGAGCGTTTCCTATCTTGAGGCAGAAGAACAAATGACTATTCTTGGTCTCAGCCCACACTTGCCGGATGAAGGATTATCGGCTTTGAAAATTCATCTTCCTCAAAAGGATGAGCCTTTCAATGAAACTAATTTCATTGAAAGGATTGGGGAAAGGCTCGATGAAAACGGTGGAGAAGATTTTCGGGATCTGGAATACCCATTTCATTTGGCGAAAGGGGAAGGTTTCGCCCTTTCACTTCAGAATCAAGACAATGTGAAATTTGTTTTGAAGTCCTGGATGATGATTGAAGGGGAAGATGAAAACGGCAGATCGATTGAGGGACAGGTCTCTTTGTATCACAATCCCGAGCTGACCGGCAAGAAGGTGAAAGCCATTATTGAAAGCAAAGGAGCGGATGAGTAAATGAAAGGATCACTGGGACAGATTTTATATGGGTACCTTTTTATTTTCCTTGCTATCCGTGTTGGTGTGGATATTTTGGCTGACCCCATCGGGTATTTCCTGATTGCTGCGGGGTGTTATAAACTGGGGGAAGAATTTAATGACGGAAAAACCGCTGCATATATCTCGATTGCCTTGATTTTTTTCTCCGTTCCTTCCGTCTTCATCGACTTCAATCTTGTTGAAAGTGGGCCTTGGTATTATTACTCCAATTTCCTGTTCACGGGTGAACTCGTTTTGACTTTCTATCTGTTCAGGCTGCTGAAACAGCTGGCTGAAAGGAATGGCGAGCAAGGATTAGCTCAACGGACCCAGCGTTTATTCAATATTTATATTCCTGCAAACCTGCTCATGCTTGGGTTAAGTGCTTTTCTGGCAGTTTTTGCAGCTGAAAACCTGCAGATACTGGCATTTGTATTGGTAATCATTCTGTTGATATTAAATATCACGTTTCTTATTTTGCTCAGCGCATTCCGAAAAGCTCTTAAAGATGATAAACCTGAGATGATTTCAATTGAGGAATTAGAGAAGGGGAGCTAATAATGAAAAAGTTCTACATCGCTTCCAGTTTTGCGAATAAAGAAAATGTGAGGTATGCCGCCAAGTCGTTGATAGAAAACGGGTTAATCCAGACTTTCGACTGGACTGCCAATTTGCGCGCATCTACCATCGATGAGTTGCAAATTTACGGCGAGCTGGAGCGGAGGGCGGTGCTGGAAGCAGATTTTCTGGTGGTCATTTTGCCGGCAGGAAAAGGCAGCCACATTGAAATGGGCATTGCAATCGGCCAGCGGAAAAAGGTCTATCTTCTTTCGGAAACAGCGGAGTCTTTCGAGTTTGATGGGACGAGCACGTTCTATCATTTGCCGGAAGTGAATATTCATATTGGCTCCATCTATGACAGTATTGCAAGCATCATTGAAAGTGAACAGACAGAAAAAAGCGTCCAATGATTTTACATTGGACGCTTTTTCTTCATTTTCATAGGTTTAGTTAAGAATTGTTTTGAGTACTTCCAAATTCTTTGCCATCAGCGTAAAGTAAGTTTCTCCGTTGTCGATGTCTTCCTGCGTCAACACACCCAGATTATGCATTTGGACCGCTTCGGCACCGACTTCCTTCTGCACGACTTCCGTCAGGTTAGACGATACGTTCTGTTCGAATACAATGTACTCGATGTTTTTCTCGCGTGCGAGATCAACGATTTGGGTTAATTCCTTCTGGGAAGGCTCGTCCTGGCTGTTCAGCCCGGCAACCGCCACTTGTTCAAAACCGTAGGGTTCAGACAAATAAGTGAAAGCGGCATGCGAGACAAAAAAGGTATCCTTTGTGACCTGTTCTTGCAGCTGGCTGAAGGATTGGTCCAATTCTTCAAGCTCCGCAATCAATTCAGCATGATTCGTTTCGTAAAGCTCTGCATTGTCCGGATCTTCAGCAATCAGCGAATCTTTGATCGAATCCGCTAAATTCTGGCTGAGTTGCGGTGACATCCAGATATGGGGATCTGTTGAACCATGGTCATGGTCTTCATGGCCGCTTTCTTCTGCGTGTTCTTCATCTTCATCATGTGCATCTTCATCCGCGTGATCATCGTGATCGTCTTCGCTTTCTCTCGCAGCGTCATGGGCCAAGGCAGCAACCAATTGTTCATCGGTGATGGAATCAGCGAGTGCTGCAAATTCGACTTCTTCTCCATCGAGTGTACTTTTTGCACTTTCCATGAAGCCTTCAAGACCAAGGCCAATGTAGAGCATCAGGTCTGCTTCTGCGATGGCAATCATATCCTGCTGCGTCGGTTCGAAGGTGTGCTCATTGGCGCCCGCCGGATAAACAGATGTTACATCCACCTGGTCGCCGCCGATTCTTTCTGTAAAATAAGTCAGTGGATAGACTGTTGTGAAGATCTCCAATTTTTCATTGTCTTCCGTTGCATCTTTAGTATCCGTTTCTTCCAGTGCATCTCCATTGTCCGTATCCTCTGCTCCACATGCAGCCAGTGCAAGTAGGACAAATAATAAAATGAATAAAGCCGATTTTTTCATAATGAACCTCCAAATTGTAATGGTTACGTTTTACTTCCATAGAGTATCTTACCGCATCCTAATTTCAAACACAAGAAAAACCTCCAAGTTATTTCTTTGGAGGCCATTCTTCGGGTACAAAATCCACCCCGCCTTTATTGAAGGGATGGCAGCTGAGAATACGTTTGATCGCCAGGTACCCGCCTTTTAATGCGCCGTGCTTTTCGACGGCTTCGATCCCGTAATGGGAACAGGTCGGATAAAAGCGGCAGCTGGGCGGAGACAGTGGAGAGATGAACCGCTGGTAAAAGCGGAATATTTTTAGCAGGACAGTTTTTATGGTAATCGCCTTCTTCTTTCCATAAGATTGGAAACTCTTATGTTTATTGTAGGGACTTTAAAGGTATTAATAAAGTATAAGTACTTATTAATTTGAATGGAGAGTGGTTTTTGATGTCGAAGGAATTAAATCAGGAATTGAATGTACAGGTAGCAACATGGTCGGTAGTTTATACGAAATTACATAATTTTCACTGGTATGTGAAAGGCCCATCATTCTTTACTTTACACGTTAAATTTGAAGAATTATACGATGAAGCGACAGCTTATATGGATGAGATTGCGGAACGCTTATTGGCGCTTGGCGGTAAACCGGTCGCAACAATGAAGGAACAGCTGGACTTGTCCGTGGTCAAAGAAGCAACCAGCAAGGAAAATGCTGAAGAAATGGTGGAGACGATTGTCAGTGATTATGACAAGGTAATGAAATCATTGAAAAAGGGCATGGAACATGCTGCTGAAGATGGCGATGATATGACGGAAGATATGTTGAATGCCATTCACCAGGCACTGGAGAAGCATTCATGGATGCTTTCTGCATTCCTTGGCGAAAAGAAGTAAAATAGAATTACACAAGCGCACACGAATGAACTTTGTGTGCGCTTTTTTTATTTGTTCAGGAGTGAGTGTATATGGATTATACAGATTTAAAAGGATACCGCTGCAGCCTGTCGTTTGAGCGGGATGCGTTTCCGGTTGAGAGCCGGCATGTCTTAGTCATTGCACAATTTGAAGACAAATGGCTGTTGACTGAGCATAGCGAACGGGGGCTGGAGTTTCCCGGCGGCAAAGTCGAGGCAGGAGAAAATTTGCATGATGCAGCCCAGAGGGAAGTTTACGAAGAAACAGGCGGAAGGGTCGAAGGGCTTGAATGGTTTGCGGAATATCTGGTGCTGAGCGATCCGCCATTTTGCAAAACGGTTTTTACAGCACGTGTTTCTTCGATTGATAACATTACGCTGATGGAAACCAAAGGAGCCGTTTTGGTGGAGCGATTGGAACCGGACAGTGCGTATAGCTTTTTGATGCAGGATGAAGGAATGAAAGAAATTATAGAACGGGTGAAACTGGATGGAAAATGGAAAGATTAGTTCAAAGCGCGCATATCCTTCTCCGAATCCCTCTGTAAAATTGACTGAAATTGTTTATTGGTCAGAAGGGTTGCGGGTAAAAGGGTTGCTCGCGGAACCGAAGAAACCGGGGGATTACAGCGGCATGCTTTATTTGCGCGGCGGTATTCAGTCGATTGGCATGGTCCGGCCGGCACGCGCTGCACAATACGCTGCGCAGGGCTTTGTCGTTTTTGCGCCGTATTACCGCGGCAACCGGGGGGGCGAAGGCAAGGATGAGTTTGCCGGTGCCGACCGTTGGGACGCAGTGCATGCGGTGGATGTGCTGAAGCAATTTTGCAATGGCTATGTCCACCTTTTGGCATTTTCAAGAGGCGGCATCATGGCGCTCTGGACGGCTGTCCTGCGGGATGATATCACTTCGCTGGTCACATGGGCGGGCGTCACGGATACTGTGCTGACTTATAAAGAGCGCCCGGATATGCGGCGGATGATGAAACGGATTTATGGCGGCACGCCAAATACCGCTTTGACTGCCTATGAGGAAAGAAATCCGCTCCTGCGGTTGGATGAGGCAACTGCGCCGATGCTGATCATCCACGGGCTGCGGGATGAAAATGTGTTCCCTGCACAAGCCTTTCTTCTGGAAGAAGCGCTGAAATTAAATGGCCAGCCCCACGAAACCTGGTACTTTCCGGATTATGATCATTTTTTCCCGCCAGCGGAAAATCGGAAAACGGTAGCGGCGTTGGCGCATTGGATGAAGGAACAGGAAAAATAGCCGAAAACACAAAAAAGCACATCCGGCAGTTTCGCCGGATGTGCTTTTGGAATTTATTTAGTTAACGGACCGCCCTTAGCGCTGATGTCAGCTGACACGGAACCGAACTTCTTGAAGTTGTCCTGGAATTCTTGAGCCAGTTCATTTGCTTTTTTATCGTAAGCCGCTCCATCTGCCCAAGCGTCGCGGGGATTCAGAACTTCACTCGGCACTCCTGGAATTTCCTGTGGAATGCTGAGGCCGAATACGGCTTCCTGTTCGGTCTGAACGTTTTGCAGCTCACCTTTGATCGCTGCGCGAACCATTGTGCGGGTATAGGACAGTTTCATGCGGCTTCCTGTTCCATACACTCCGCCGGTCCAACCAGTGTTGACAAGGAAAACTTCGACTTCGTGTTGATCGATTTTATTGCCGAGCATTTCTGCGTACACTGTTGCATGCAACGGCAGGAAAGGTGAGCCGAAGCAAGTTGAGAATGTCGCTTCAGGAGACGTAATGCCGCGTTCCGTACCGGCTAATTTTGATGTATAGCCGCTAAGGAAGTGGTACATTGCCTGCTCTTTCGTCAATTTGCTGATTGGTGGCAATACGCCGAATGCATCAGCAGTCAGGAAGACGATTGTTTTCGGATGACCAGCCATCGATGGGTGGATGCTGTTGTCAATGGCGTCAATTGGATAAGCAGCACGCGTGTTTTCTGTCAATGAACCGTCGTCGTAATCCGGAATGCGTGTTTCTGGATCTACAACAACATTTTCAAGAACCGAACCGAAACGGATTGCATCGAAAATCTGCGGCTCGTTGTCACGCGAAAGGTTGATCGTTTTCGCGTAGCAGCCGCCTTCGATATTGAATACGCCGTTATCAGACCAGCCATGTTCGTCATCACCGATCAATTTGCGATCCTGATCTGCCGACAGGGTTGTTTTGCCTGTGCCTGACAGTCCGAAGAACAAGGAAACGTCACCGTCCTGGCCGACGTTTGCCGAGCAATGCATTGGAAGGATGCCTTTTTCAGGAAGAATATAATTCATAATTGAGAAGATTGATTTTTTCATTTCGCCGGCGTATTCAGTGCCACCGATCAAAATGACTTTTTTCTCCATGGAAACGATGATGAAGGTTTCGGAACCCGTGCCGTCTACAGCTGGATCCGCCTGGAAAGTAGGGGCGTAAACCACTGTGAAATCAGCATCATGGATTTTCAATTCTTCAGCTGTCGGACGGATGAATAATTGATGGGCAAACAGATTATGCCATGCATATTCGTTGATCGTCTGGATGTGCAGGCGCGACTCCGGGTCTGCACCAGCGAAACCTTTAAAGACGAAAAGCTCATCTTTTTGCTTGAGGTGCGCAAGGACTTTGGCATACAGGTTCTCGAAAACTTCAGATGAAATCGGACGATTTACAGTGCCCCAGTCAATTTTGTCTTTCGAAATTGCTTCTTCTACCATATACTTGTCTTTAGGCGAACGGCCTGTGTATTTTCCAGTTTCGGCTGCAACTGCGCCTTCGCGGGTCAAAACTGCCTCGCCTCTTGAAACTGCGGCTTCCACTAATTGTGGGACCGACCATTGCGTATTGACATTTGGGCCATTTAATAGATCTTTTAAATCGCTGACGAAGTTAACTGAGTTCATATATGTACCTTCCTTTTCGGTTATTCCCAAGGCATTGGGGAAGAGTTGGATTCGTACATTAGTATAACACATTAACCTGATTAGTCTATACTAATAAGCCGGTTGAAATGGAAATTCGTCATATATGCATATTTATTACCCGCAATGGAACAATTTCATGCATTTATTGCGAATAAATCTTGAAAATCGTTGACATCATATAGGCAATTCCGTATGATGAAAAATTGAACGGATACTCTTATTCCGAGCTGGTGGAGGGGGCAGGCCCTATGAAACCCGGCAACCTGCTGCATCGTGCAGCGCTGGTGCCAAACCTGAAGCAAGGCTTTTAGGCCTTGGATGATAAGAGTGAAAGGTGCTTATGATGATTTCTCCTTTCCTCATTAAGAATGATGAGTGAAGGGATTTTTTTATGGAACGCCCTTAATCCTCGTGTACAAAGGCCACAACGGCTTGAAGTTCAATCCGACTTGTTTGGAACGGACTTGACATGGGAAAACGAGTACCGTATCAATTTCGAGAGCAATCTCGCAGGATATAAGGAGGAACATTTTTTGAAAAACCGTCGATTATTCACATCAGAATCAGTAACAGAAGGACATCCGGATAAAATCTGTGACCAAATCTCAGATGCCATCCTGGACGCGATCCTTGCAGAAGACCCGAACGCACGAGTAGCGTGTGAAACAACCGTAACCACTGGACTTGTTCTTGTGGCAGGGGAAATTACAACATCAACTTATGTGGATATTCCGAAAGTCGTGCGCCAGACTGTTAAAGAAATTGGTTATACGCGCGCTAAATATGGCTTTGACTCGGAAACGAGTGCGGTCCTGACTGCGATTGACGAGCAATCACCGGATATCGCTGCCGGAGTGAACGTTGCTCTTGAGTCACGTGAAGGCCAGATGACAGATAAAGAATTGGATGATATCGGAGCAGGAGACCAGGGTCTGATGTTCGGATACGCAACCAATGAAACAGAAGAATTGATGCCGCTGCCGATCAGCCTTGCACATAAATTGGCAAGACGCCTTGCTGAAGTAAGAAAAGAAGAAATTCTTCCTTATCTTCGCCCGGACGGCAAAACACAGGTAACTGTTGAATATGATGAAAATGAAAAACCGGTGCGTGTGGATACAATCGTCATTTCCACTCAGCATCACCCGGAAGTTACGCTTGAACAGATTCAACGCAATATTAAAGAATACGTCATTGATGAAGTCGTTCCGGCAGAACTCCTTGACGATGAAACAAAATATTTCATCAACCCGACGGGCCGCTTCGTAATTGGCGGACCTCAGGGAGACGCCGGTTTAACGGGCCGCAAGATCATCGTTGACACTTACGGCGGTTATGCACGCCACGGCGGCGGTGCTTTCTCCGGAAAAGACGCGACGAAAGTTGACCGTTCCGGTGCTTATGCAGCACGTTATGTTGCGAAGAATATTGTCGCTTCAGGACTCGCTGAGAAATGCGAAGTGCAATTGGCTTATGCGATCGGCGTTGCACATCCGGTTTCCATTTCAATCGATACGTTTGGAACAGGGAAAGTCGACGAGAGCCTGTTGATTGACCTGGTGCGCAATAATTTTGACTTGCGTCCAGCCGGCATCATCAAAATGCTTGATCTTCGCCGCCCGATCTACAAACAGACGGCAGCTTACGGCCATTTCGGCCGCACAGATGTCGATCTGCCTTGGGAACGCACAGACAAAGCGGATGCATTGAAAGAGCAAGCAGGAATTTAATGACAATGAAAACCGCACAGGCCCGAGGGCTTGTGCGGTTTTTTTCTTATTTTTGCAGCGATTTATAATAAGCGGCTTTTTCTGCATACTCACGGACAATCCGTTCCATATCGACAATATCGTCTTCGTTGAGATCACGGACCACTTTGGCAGGGCGGCCGAATGCCAGTTTGCCGGGTGGGATAATTTTTCCTTGAGGCACGAGGCTGCCGGCTCCGATAAATGCGCCTTCACCGATTTCAGCACCGTCGAGAATGACCGAGCCCATGCCGATCAGTGCATTTTTGCGGACGATGCAACTGTGGAGCGTCACTTGATGGCCAATCGTGACATTGTCTTCAAGAATCAAGGGATTGTCCGGGCTCTGATGAAGCATGCAGAGATCCTGAATATTGGTCCTATTGCCAATAACGGTCGGTGCGACATCGCCTCGGACGACGGTATTGAACCAGATGGAGGATTCTGCCCCTATTGTCACATCACCGGTAATGGTTGTGAAATCAGCGATAAACGCTGATGGGTCTATTTGCGGGTGTTTGTCTTTGTATGGGTAAATCATGGTAAAACTCCTTTAATAAAGATAAGATATCTTTAATGGTAGCAAAAGCGTTAGAAAGGTCAACTTTAAGGTTTGGTTTTCTGCTGCGGATAGATTGGAAGGGGCGTTGATATATGTGGAAATGGCAGGCTGAAGGCCCGGCGAAAGCTGTAATTGTATTAATTCACAGTGCTTACGAACACCATTTGCGCTACGCCTGGCAGATCAAACAATGGCGAAGCGCCGGATTCGAGGTCGTGATGGGAGATTTGCCCGGCCACGGCAAGAATGGCGTCAACCCAAAAGCGCACTGGGAATCTTTTGAATCTTACGAAGGAGCGATCAGCGAAATGCTGGATGTGGCAATCGAGCTCGAAAAACCGGTGTTTATTGTCGCCCACGGTTTGGGGGCAACGCTGGCCATTAATTTTCTCAGCAAGCATTCCGTGGAAGTGGCAGGAGCCGTTTTTACTTCGCCATGGCTTTCTTTGTCACGGACGCCTTCCAAATTGTCTAGTGCATTGTCAGGTCTCCCGAAAATCACTTCACAGATTAAGATTAAACACGAAATGACGATAGAAGAATTGACGAGAAATCCGGAGGTCATCGAGCTTGAAAGAGATGATGAATTATATAAAACGGATATCACAATTGGCTGGTACCGCGAGCTGCAGGCTTATATGAAACAGGCGGTTGGCGGAAAACAGCCCTATCCGGATATCCCGACATTTGTCCAAACAGCGGAAAAGGATTTGATAACGGATAAGGAAGTTTCGAAAAATTGGTTAAAGCAGCAGAATCTCAAGGAATTCAGTTATAAAGAGTGGAAAGATGCCTATCATGATCTTTTTCAGGAACCTGAGCGGGAAGATGTTTTCATTACCACTCATTTATTTCTGAAAAACGTACTTCGGTCGTTAGGCTATGTAGTGAAATAATGGATGACAGGAGTGCGTGAGTATGGCATTGCGTTACAGTATTCTCGATCAATCGCCAGTTTCCGAAGGCAGTAATCCCGGCGAAGCCTTACAGCAAACCGCCACGCTGGCCCAGTCTGCAGAGCAATGGGGTTATACCCGCTTTTGGGTGTCGGAACATCATGACGCTCCGACTTTGGCAGGTTCATCTCCGGAAATTTTGATAGCGCATCTCGGAGCGGTGACCAATACGATTCGGCTCGGTTCCGGGGGAGTTATGCTGCCGCATTATTCGTCGTTTAAAATTGCGGAGAATTTTAAATTGCTGGAAGCTTTATACCCCGGCAGAATTGATGCGGGAGTCGGCCGGGCACCAGGCGGAATGCCGCGTGCTTCGCTGGCGCTGAATGAAGGGCGGTCGCGGAATACCGACCGCTTTCCGGATCAAATCGATGAATTGTCGATGTATCTGAACGATGCCATCCCTAAGGATCACATGTACTACGGCATGAAAGCGACGCCGGTGACCCCATCCGCGCCGCCGATTTGGATCCTCGGTTCCAGTATGACATCGGCTTTGTTGGCGGCTGAAAAGGGCTTGCCTTATATGTTCGCTCATTTTATCAACGGCGAAGGCGGCCAGGATTATACACGGACATATCGCGAACGGTTCGTCAGTGATGATGGAAAAGAGCCATATGTCGGCTTTGCGATTTTTGCGGTCTGCCAGGAAACAGAAGACGAGGCGGAGCGGGTTGCCTCATCACTCGATCTTGCACTTTCGATGGGCGCACAGGGTATGCCATCAACAGGGACTCCTTCACCTGACAAAGCGCAGGCCTATGAATATTCAAAGTTTGAAAATCTGCTGGTGGAAGAAAACCGCCGGCGGATGGTCGTCGGCAATCCCGATCAGGTCTGCGATCGATTGGAGACGCTCGCACAGGAATATGGTGCAGATGAAGTGATGCTGGTTTCGATTGCATATGATTTCGGAGCGAAACTGAAAACTTTTGAATTGATTGCGGAAGAAATGATAAAACGCCAGACGGGTTGACCCGTTCGGCGTTTTTTCTATTCTCCATACGTTTTCAGTACTTCCTGGAGCGGAATCTGCTCGATTTTTCTGCGGCTGAGGTAGGTGCTGGCGAAATAGATGAACAGTAGTATCCCCAGCGTGATCAATGCATAGACAGGTTCGAATATCAGCGGCAGCACAATGCCGTAATCCTGTGCAAAGACAATGATCAGGCGTCGAAGCACAAATAACGCAAACGGAATGCTGATCAAAAAGCATAGCAGAGCATACACAAAATAACTGCTCAAAATCATCGAATTCACTTCCCGCCGGCTGTAGCCGAGTACTTTCAGCAATGAAATCGCATAATAATTCTTTTCAACCGTAAAAGAAGTAAGCACAAACAGGATGCTGGCGGCTATGATGGCAGCTCCGGCAATCATGACATTGAATATCAAATTGGAATAACTGGCCATCGATTGGGACTGGTTGATGATGCCATCTTTTGAAATCACTGTCTGATAGTCCTCTGAAGATGGCTCAGCTAAGGAATAAATACCATTATAAAGATCCGGCGTGCGATTATCCGTCAACAGAAGACTGAGTGTCTCCCGATCGACATAAATCTTGTCTGCCGTAAATTCTTCCACAACCCCACGGACAATAAATTCAGTTTCTTCGTTATTGATTTCCACCAGCAGGGAGTCGCCGATTTCAATATTTTGTTTGATCCGCAATCTTTCACTGATTACAACTCCGTCGCTTAGCGAGGCAGTCATATCTTCCCCGGAGTCATCATAAAGCTTGTACAGGAGGTTGTTCGGCGACAGCCCATACAAGGAGATATTTTCACCGGTATGCTCAGCGAATGGGAAAGCCAGGAATTTTTCCTCCCCATCCTGTATAGGGGGTGGCGGTTGAGCGGCATCGAGAAAAGCTTCATATTCGTAATCCACCTCTGGAAGATAGCCGACAGTCAGCCGATCGATTGTGCCATCGAGCATCAGCGCAAAAAAGATCAATAAGGTGGAAAACATGATGCCAATGAAGAAAATCAGAAAACTGCCGGTGCTCCGAATCGCCTGCAGGTATTTAAACTTGGTTGCGCCAGACGCGCCCGACAGCAGCCTGCTAACCGCTCGGCTAATCCGGTTGACTGATTGATGGACAGGCGGGCTGAGCAAGGTCAAAGCGCGATCACCGAGTATGCGGTAAATAATGTATCCGGACACGGTTGAAAAGAACAGCAGCGGGACCAGAATAGCGGTCGCAAAAACGATCCAGCTTTGGCCGATGGCAGCAGAGGGCAAGAGATAAAAATCCAGGTACAAATTTTTGAGCGGTTCAGCTGCCGCCAATCCAAGAACGTAGCCGATTGTGAGCATCAAAAAAGCGAAGGCCGAAATCGCTATAAAATAAGGAGCTGCAATTTCCAGCCGGCCATAGCCAAGGGCTTTCAATATGCCGATCTGGCTGCGCTCGGCGTGGAGCAGGTTGAAAATCATGATTGAAACGATAATGACTGCAATCGCCGCAATGAAAATGCTGAGTCCGAGGGACATCGTTTTACCTTCATTCAATTCACCGTAGATTGCGCCGCTGCGTGTCATGTTCTCGGTCGTCACAATCTGTCCGGCAAAGGAAAGTTCCGTTCCGTCAATTTCAGTGTCCAATAATTCCGCATCCGGGATGCTCCCCGCCAGCCTGAAGCTTTCCGGATAATTGAGCTTTTCGTAGGCAGCATCCGGCAGCAGCATCAATGCCTGCAGCCCGGAATCTATACTGAAACTGTCATCGAACATCGGCAATGTGTAATCGGGAAATAGCACAAAGCCTGTCACTGTATAATCGGTTTCGTTTATGGACAGGTTATCGCCAATGCCGATGTTGTTTTTATCTGCATAGATTTTATTGACGGCAATTTGGGATGCGCCTGTGGGTTTCTGTCCTTGTTCGATGAAAGACTGGTTGATTGTCTCTGCATCTTTGGCCATTAGAGCGCTATGGCTATCACCGTTTACAGTATAGTTTGCCATTTTAAATTCCCGCAATTCCAGCGATGCATCGGGGTTTTGCAGTCTGAATGCCTCGATGCGCCGGTCCATAAGTGTTTGGAAAAGCCCCGGGTCTGCCAGTTTGAGGTCGCTTAAGGAAAAGATGCCTTCGGACAGAAAGCGTGCAATCTCCGGATCCGCGGCTTCTTGCTGTGTCACCGTATTCAGCATTTCAACCGAAAAGTCTTCCTGATTGTAATCGTTGAGATAGCGTTCTGTAGGCTCTTCGATGCCGCTGATTCCATAAAACATCATCGTATAGGTAAGGGAGCTCAGAATAATGATTATTCCGATGGCGGCAAGCTGCATCCATTTCTTGCGCAAGGCTCTGAGCACATTTTTCTGCAGCATATGGCATCCCCCTTACCCCCAATGAATGTCATGGGCATTTTTAATGGTTTTATTGACGGACACTTCTACAATTTTTCCGGAATTCATCTTGATGACTTTATCGGACATCTCGGCGATGCCTGAATTATGGGTGATGACGACAATAGTTTTTTTGTATTCCCGGTTAAGATCCTGCAGCAGTTTCAAAACATTTTTGGAATTCATTTCGTCGAGTGAACCAGTCGGCTCATCGCAGAAGATGACTGCCGGATTTTTGGCAAGGCTGCGCGCGACAGAAACCCGTTGCTGTTCACCGCCGGACAGCTGGCTCGGGTATTTGTGGCGTGTTTCATCCAGTCCGATTTTTGTCAGCAGTTCGCCAATATCCAGTGGGTCTGTCCCGATATCTGCGCCAATCTGAATGTTTTCATAGACCGTCAAATTCTGCAGCAGATTGTACTGCTGGAAGATAAAACCTAAATACTGCCGGCGGAAACGGGTCATGCCACTTTCCGGCAAGCTGGTCAATTCCTCGTCAAAAAAAGTTATTTTGCCTGAAGTCACGGTATCGAGACCGCTGATTACATTGAGCAACGTACTTTTCCCGCTGCCGCTCGGGCCAAGAATCACGGCGAATTCGCCTTCGCTGATTTCCAGGTTGATGTCTTTCAAGGCATCCGTTTCAATATCTCCGCTTTTGTAGGTTTTGGTAACGCCAGATAACGTAATCACACCATCCACTCCCAGAAAGTATTGGATGAAGATTTTCGAGTAAATTTTGAAGATGTAAAACATCGATTTGTGTTTATTTTAGTGGATCGAAAAAGAGTTGCCAGGATTACCTTTTATTATAATACAAATATTCTGAAAATATCGGTTTGGAACTTTTTTACTGTCATTTCCTGACTGCTTTTTTCTCAATAGCAACGAGAAAGGGCGGTGAATGCTGCTGGTTGATGAACTGATACTTCAACACATTGAATTTGGTCTGCGGCAATTGCTGGACATAGTCCATCACCGCATCCCGTTCTTCGCTGCCACCTTCGTGTCCGGAATAGATGACAATCACGATAATGCCGTTTTCTTTCAGCAGGTGGATGCATTGCCCGATAGCGGACAATGTGGTCTCAGCTTTGGTGATGATGCTGTGATCGCCTTTTGGCAAATAGCCCAGATTGAAAACGGCTGCGCCAATTTCATCTTTGACGAAATGCTCGATTTTGGCGTGGCTGTCGAGAATGACTTCGACATTCCCAAAATCCTTGACCCGCTCACGAGTAGCCAAGACGGCATCTTCCTGGATATCAAACGCATAGACCTTACCGGAGCCGGCAGTCAACTGGGCAAGAAATAACGTGTCATGGCCATTGCCTGCAGTCGCATCAATTACGCAATCACCTTCTGAGACAGCCTGTTCCAATAAAAATTTCGTAAAGGGGAGCACGCGCATCAAAGTCATACCTGCACCTGCCCTTTAAAGAATTTCCCTTGCCAGCTGCCGCGGCGTTCGAGTTCGGCGTCGATGCCGTTCAGTACATCCCATTTATTGACGCTCCACATCGGGCCGATCATCAACTCGATTGGGCCATCTCCGGTAATGCGCTGGACGATCATTTCGGGTGGAATCACTTCCAGCTGGTCGGCGACGAGTTTGATGTATTCATCCTTTTCGAGGAATTCCACCATGCCTTTTTCATATTGCTTGACCATCGGTGTGCCTTTCAACAGGTGCAGCAAATGAATTTTTATTCCCTGGACATCGAGTTTTGCCACTTCGCGGGCAGTTTCCATCATCATGTCGCGGTTTTCAAGCGGCAATCCGTTGATGATATGGGTACAGACGCGAATTCCGCGGCTGCGCAATTTTTCGACTCCTTCTATATAAAGATTAAAGTCGTGAGCGCGGTTTACGAGACGCGCCGTTTCTTCGTGGATGGTCTGCAGGCCCAGCTCAATCCACAGGTAGGTCCGGTTATTCAGCTCCGCCAAATAGTCGACGACATCGTCGGGCAGGCAATCGGGGCGGGTAGCGATGCTCAATCCGATGACATTTTCCTCCGCCAGCGCGGCTTCAAATTTCTCTTTAATGACCGGAAGCGGGGCGTGGGTGTTGGTATACGCCTGAAAATAGGCGATGTATTTGCCGTCTTTCCATTTTTTGTGCATTTTTTCTTTTATCTGCTCGAACTGGACCGAAATCGGATCGACGCGGTCACCGGCAAAATCGCCGGATCCTGCCACCGAGCAGAATGTGCAGCCGCCGTAAGCCACGGTGCCATCACGGTTCGGGCAGTCAAAGCCGGCATCCAATGCGATTTTCATTACTTTATGGCCAAAATGGTCGCGCAAATGGCGGTTCCATGTGTAATAGCGTTTGCCGTCTGAAGAAAAAGGCAGGTTTAATTCCATAACAACATCTCCTCTTTTGTGTATTGTAGCATGGCGGTATTTTGCGTCACAACGGTTCTTGAAATCAAGAATGGAAGAGAGTTCGGCAATGGCAGGTGCGCTTTGGGCTCTATGTTGCGTTTCAGTGAAGAGTTTGTTTAAATTGAATATGAAAGCGTTTCAAAAGAATCCGGATTTTACATACATATTGCAGAGGGGGCATAACGAATGAAACCGATTTTTGGTTCTGCGAAAGAAGCAGTGGAACAAATACAGGACGGCGCCACGATTATGGTCGGCGGTTTTGGTCTGGTAGGAATCCCGGAACAGCTGATTTTGGCTTTGGTAGATAAAGGGGTTACGGACTTGACAATAATTTCCAATAATTGCGGGGTTGACGAATGGGGCCTCGGCTTGCTGCTGAAAAACAAACAAATTAAAAAAATGATCGGCTCTTATGTCGGGGAAAACAAAGAATTCGAACGCCAGGTGCTGTCGGGTGAAATAGAAGTGGAATTGACGCCGCAAGGCACGCTTGCTGAGAAAATGCGCGCAGGCGGGGCGGGCATCCCGGCATTCTTCACGCCAGCCGGTGTTGGCACGACCGTTGCGGAAGGCAAAGAGATCCGTGAATTCGACGGCAAGGAATATGTGCTTGAACATGCGTTAAAAGCGGATTTCGCGCTGGTCCGCGCTGCAAAAGCGGATAAGATGGGCAATCTTGTCTACAATAAAACCGCACAAAACTTCAATCCGCTGGCTGCTGCTGCAGGCAAATTTACTATAGCGGAAGTGGAAGAGATCGTTGAGACCGGCGATATCGACCCGAACCATGTACAGACGCCAAGCATTTATGTGCAAGGATTATTGCAGGCGAAACAGGAAAAACGCATCGAGCGTTTGACGACCAAAAAAGCTTAGGAAGGAGTGGAAACCTATGGATAAACAAATGGTGAGAGAACGAATTGCAAGACGCGCAGAAAAAGAAATTCACGACGGCGATTACGTCAACCTGGGCATCGGTATGCCGACCCTGGTTGCGAACTTCATTTCAGATAATAAATCGGTTGTACTGCAATCCGAAAATGGTTTGCTCGGCATCGGACCTTATCCCACGGAAGACGAAGTGGATCCGGATCTGATCAATGCCGGCAAAGAAACGGTAACGACAATTCCAGGTTCCGCTTTCTTCACGAGTGCTGAATCGTTTGCGATGATTCGCGGAGGACATATTGATGTCGCGATTCTGGGCGGTATGGAAGTTGCGGAAAACGGCGATTTAGCCAACTGGATGATTCCGGGCAAAATGATCAAAGGCATGGGCGGCGCGATGGATCTTGTCCACGGCGCAAAAAAAGTCATCGTCATCATGGATCATGTGTCAAAAGACGGTTCTGCGAAAATCAAGAAGCAATGCGATCTTCCGTTGACGGGCAAAGCGGTGGTCAATAAAATCATCACGGAGCGCGCAGTCATCGAAGTGACAGACGCTGGTCTCGTATTGACCGAAGTGTTCGAAGGTTTCTCTGTGGAAGACGTTGTCAATTCGACGGATGCGCCGCTGAACACCGAAAATGTCAAAGTATCCTGAGCTATTGCCAAAAAACGGCGGCTCAGCTAGAATAAGATGTAATAGCAAATGACTTTGATGAGGATCAGTAAACCGTGTTTTATTCCCCCAGAGAGCCGGCGTTTGGTGCAAGCCGGTGGATAAAACGGTCGAACTCGCCTTTGAGTCCGTGTATGTGAAACAAGTAATGTGCACCGTTTTCCGCGTTAAGGAATCAAGTTGGGCGAGTAACTCGCTAATTTGGGTGGTACCGCGGGTGATTCCCGTCCCTTATTTTTTATAAGGGGCGGGAATTTTTTATTTTGAGGAGGAAAAGAAGATGACATTCAAGCACAAAACGATTGAAAAGAAATGGCAGAAACATTGGGAACAAAATAAAACTTTTAAATTGGAAACGGATTTCAGCAAGCCGAAATTTTACGCGCTGGATATGTTTCCGTATCCATCAGGTGCCGGGCTTCACGTTGGGCATCCCGAAGGATATACGGCAACGGATATTCTGAGCCGTGTGAAACGCATGCAGGGCTTTGATGTATTGCATCCGATGGGCTGGGACGCATTTGGTCTGCCTGCGGAGCAATATGCGCTTGATACAGGCAACGATCCGGCGGAATTCACGGCGAAAAACATCGCGACGTTCAAACGCCAGATCCAGGAACTTGGATTTTCCTATGACTGGGACCGCGAAATCAATACGACGGATCCGAAATATTATAAATGGACGCAGTGGATTTTCATCCAGCTGTACAATAAAGGCTTGGCGTATGTGGATGAAGTCGCAGTCAACTGGTGCCCGGCACTTGGTACAGTTTTAGCCAACGAAGAAGTGATCGACGGCTTGTCTGAACGCGGCGGCCATCCGGTTGAGCGCCGTCCGATGCGCCAATGGGTGCTGCGCATTACGGAATATGCGGATCGCTTATTGGAAGATTTGAATGACCTTGATTGGCCGGAAAGCCTGAAAGATATGCAGCGCAACTGGATCGGCAAATCCGAAGGGGCAGAGCTTGAATTCCAGGTGGATGGCAATGGCCATTCCTTCCGCGCATTCACGACGCGCCCGGACACGATTTTCGGTGCAACTTATGCGGTATTGGCACCTGAACATAAATTGGTGGCGTCCGTGACCACCCCAGAACAAAAAGAAGCTGTTGAGAAATATATTGATGACGTGAAAACGAAGAGCGACCTCGAGCGGACGGATTTGGCGAAATCGAAATCCGGTGTCTTCACAGGCGCTTACGCCATCAACCCGGCCAGCGGCGAAAAGATGCCGATCTGGATCGCGGATTACGTATTGGCGACTTACGGAACAGGTGCCATCATGGCAGTTCCGGCACACGATGAACGCGATTACGAGTTCGCCAAGCAATTCGACTTGCCGATTGTGGAAGTTGTGTCCGGCGGCAATATCGCTGAAGAAGCTTATGCAGGCGACGGTGAATTGATCAACTCCGACTTCTTGAATGGCATGAATAAAAACGATGCGATTACGACAGCAATCGACTGGCTCGTTCAAAAAGGCGTCGGCGAGAAGAAAATCACCTACCGACTGCGCGACTGGCTGTTCAGCCGCCAGCGCTATTGGGGCGAGCCAATACCGATCATTCACTGGGAAGATGGCACGATGACACCGGTTGAAGACCAGGACTTGCCGGTAGTACTTCCCGTGACGACGGACATCAAACCGAGTGGCACGGGTGAATCACCGCTTGCCAATATCGAAGAATGGCTGAATGTCGTGCATCCGGAAACGGGCATGAAGGGACGCCGCGAAACGAACACGATGCCGCAATGGGCGGGAAGCTGCTGGTATTACCTGCGCTATATTGATACGGAAAATGACGAAGCGATTGCCGATCCGGAATTGCTGAAGCATTGGCTGCCGGTCGATGTCTACATCGGCGGAGCCGAGCACGCGGTGCTGCATTTATTGTATGCGCGCTTCTGGCATAAAGTTTTATATGACATCGGTGCCGTGCCGACAAAAGAGCCGTTCCAGAAATTGTTCAACCAGGGCATGATTCTGGGAGAAGGCAATGAAAAAATGTCGAAATCCAAAGGCAATGTCGTCAACCCGGACCAGATCATCGAAAGCCACGGTGCGGATACGCTGCGCCTTTACGAAATGTTCATGGGCCCGCTTGATGCCTCGATCGCCTGGTCGACAAACGGATTGGAAGGGGCACGTCGCTTCTTGGACCGTGTTTGGCGCCTGTTCATTGATGAGGAGAAATTGAGCACGAAAATCGTCGACAAAAACGATGGTAAACTGGAAAAAATCTATCACCAGACCGTCAAAAAAGTGACGGACGATTTCGAAGGCCTGCGTTTCAATACGGCGATTTCGCAAATGATGGTCTTTATCAATGAAGGCTATAAAGCGGATACGCTTCCAAAAGAATACGTTGAAGGCTTTGTGAAAATGCTTTCTCCGATTGCGCCGCATGTGGCGGAAGAGCTGTGGGAGAAATTGGGCCATACAGAAACAATCACGTATGCAACTTGGCCGACCTATGATGAAACGAAAATGGTCGACGATGAAGTGGAAATCGTCGTACAGGTCAACGGCAAAGTGAGAACGAAGATGGTAGTGGCGAAAGACAGCACGAAAGAGCAATTGGAAACCGCAGCGCTGTCGGATGAAAACATCCAAAAAGCGGCAGAAGGCAAACAAATCCGCAAAGTAATCGCGATTCCAGGGAAACTTGTTAACGTGGTAATCGGATAAATAAGCATAAGAAAAAAGCATTCGCGCCGGCGAATGCTTTTTTCTTCTGTTTATAATTGTTTTGCAAAATCCGCCGCGCTTCTGCCGGCAACATTGCCGGTAACAAGCGCGGACGTGATGTTATAGCCGCCGGTGTAACCGTGGATGTCGAGGATTTCACCGCAGAAATAAAGGCCGGGCTTTTTACGCGATGCCATTGTTTTCGGCTCGATTTCTTTGATGGAAACGCCGCCTCCGGTAACGAAAGCCTTTTCAATCGGCTGCGTGCCGGTGGCTTCCATGGTGAACGCGGTGAGTTGACTCGCCATTGCACGCACTTTTTCACTGGCAAGTTCGGCGCCGGTGAGGGATGGGTCGATTCCTGCCCGTTCCATCAGGAACAGCAGCCAGCGTTCCTGGCCCAGGCTTTTCCAAACATTTTTCACCGCTTTTTTCGGTTCGTCTTTCATCATTTTCATGAGAAGCTGGAAGGCAGATTCTGCGTTTTCTCCCGGCATCGTATTGATGCGCATTTCAACAGGAGCACCGCCGTTTTTCTTCATCTCTTTGACAACGTATTGGCTGCACCGCAAAATAG
This sequence comes from Planococcus daihaiensis, assembly GCF_049262615.1. Taxonomy (GTDB): domain Bacteria; phylum Bacillota; class Bacilli; order Bacillales_A; family Planococcaceae; genus Planococcus. The sequence goes on from NZ_CP175504.1 coordinate 2,845,741, forward strand.
CGGGACCGCTCAAGCCGAAATGGGTGAACAGCATGTCCATCTGGTGAGTCACCAGAACTTTTCCTTTTTTATTCAACACGGAAACTGCGACATCTCGAAGAGCCAACCCCTGAAGGTCGCGGCTGACGATAAACGGTTCTTTGGACAGCAGCGGCACTTCGGTCGGATACAAATCGGTAACCGTGTGGCCGGCTTTCTCCGCCCACGGGTAACCGTCGCCGGTGGAACCGGTTTGCGGCACGGCTTTGCCGCCGACTGCGACAACGATTGACTTGGCTGTATACTCTTCGCCGGTATGAAGGCGGACACCCGTCACTTTATCATCAGTCATCAATAATTTCTTAACCGGCGAATCCAGCAGAATTTCGACACCAAGACGGTCCATTTCACGGAACATGGCATCGGCCACGTCCTGTGCGCGGTTGGATACCGGGAACATGCGGCCGTGGTCTTCTTCTTTCAACGCCACGCCGAGCCCTTCAAAAAAAGAAATGATGTCTTCATTATTGAACACTGAAAACGGACTGTGAAGGAACCGTCCGTTGCCGGGAATATGTTTCACAATTTCGTCAAGAGACAATCGGTTGGTGACGTTGCAGCGTCCGCCGCCCGAGATGATTAACTTTTTGCCGAGTTTTTTGCCTTTTTCAATCAATAAAACTTTTTGGTTTCGTGAAGCAGCGGCGATGGAGGCCATCAGTCCTGAGGGACCCCCGCCGATAATAATAACGTCATACATAATAGGAAGAACTCGCTTTCGTTTTTAATTTGTTTATAAATGAGCACTTGGGCTTTATTTAGTATACACGATGCTTCAAAATCCGTTGAGTAATTCTGTTTATAAGTGTAAACTATCGTGTAGATTGTTTTTTTTATCAAGACTTAGTCAGGAAGTGCAAAATGTCAACGTTAATCAAAGGAACCGCCATTTTGACCCTGGGCATGTTTTTATCGAAAGTGCTGGGTGTCATTTATATCATCCCGTTTTACAGTTTGGTTGGATCAGAAAATATCGGACTTTATCAATACGCCTATATCCCATATAACCTGATGCTGGCAGTCGCCATTTCAGGTGCGCCGATCGCTTTTTCTAAATTTGTTGCCAAATACAATAGTCTCGGCGATTACGAAACCGGCAGGAGGCTGCTGCGTTCAGGGCTTCTGACGATGATGGTTACCGGCTTTATCTCGTTTTTAGCACTTTATCTATTGGCTGATGTCATTGCCCAGATCACAATTGATCCCGAAGACAAACTCTTTACAGTGACAGATGTGGCGGATGTAATCCGATGGGTCAGCTTTGCGTTGATCGTCGTGCCATTTATGAGTCTATGGCGCGGTTTTTTCCAGGGTTATAATTATATGATGCCAACTGCGGTTTCGCAGCTGATTGAGCAGATTGTGCGGATCGCTTTCCTTTTGGCCGGCGCATTTGTCGTCATCAATGTATTTGGCGGCACAGCGAAAACTGCTGTCCAATTCGCGGTGCTCTCTGCGGCAGTAGGTGCACTTGGCGGACTACTCGTTCTTTTCTATTATTGGAAAAAACGGAAGCCGGAATACGATCAGCTGCGCGCAGGCTCAGTTGAATCCTATGATGTGCGACTCCGTGATATGTACAAAGAAATCCTGTCTTATGCGATACCCATCGTCTTTCTTGGTGTGGCAAACCCGTTGTTCCAGTTTGTCGACATGCTGACCTTCAACAAAGGGATGAGCGGTACGGGCAATGCGGAAAACACGAGTCTTTATCTCGGAATCCTGAATCTGACAGCTCATAAGCTGGTCATGATTCCGGTTATGCTTGCGACAGGGTTTTCGATGGCGTTGATTCCGTTGATTACCAAATATTTTACGTTGAACGAACACAAGGCGTTGACGAGAACGCTGGATCAGTCTTTTCAGGCAATCATTTTCCTGACCTTGCCTGCGGTTGTCGGCATGACTTTGCTGTCGAATGAGTTGTATCATATATTTTATAAGAACAGTGAAATCGGTTCTGAAATTCTCGCACATTATTTGCCGGTGGCCATTCTCTTTTCATTATTCCCTGTAACAGCATCTATCTTGCAGGGGATCAATCAGCAAAAATGGATCATCCTGAATTTATTGACAGGGCTGTTGCTGAAATTATCCTTGAATATTCCATTGATCAGCATGTTTGAAACAGATGGCGCTATTGCTGCGACGATTCTCGGTTATTCAGTAGCCATCGCGATGAACATCGGCGTCATCATGGTGACGATGGAATACCGATCATCACTGGTCGTGCGTCGGATTGCATTCATCCTTTTGATGAATGCAGTCATGGCAATTGTTGTATTGTTGACTTTAGCCGGTCTTGATCTCTTTATCGGCATGGACAGCAAATTCCAGTCAATCATCCGCATCCTGATCGTCGGCGGAATTGGTGGAGCTGTTTACGGCTTTATCGCCCTCCGCACAGGCATTGCACAAAAATTATTCGGCGAACGTCTAACAAAATACACACGGAAATTCGGTTTTTAGGAGGCCCTATGCGAATAGATAAATTTTTATCCAATATGGGTTTCGGTTCCCGCAAAGATGTAAAAGTACTATTGAAATCAAAGGCAGTGGAAGTGAACGGTGAAGTTATCCGCGACGCCAAACAGCACGTGGACGAAGTGGCTGATCTGGTGACAGTGGGCGGTGAAACCGTGGAATACGCGGAATTCATCTACTTGATGATGAATAAACCGCCGGGCGTCATTTCCGCCACCGAAGATAAATACGACGAGACGGTCATCGATTTGCTGGGTGATGGGGAACGGCATTTCGAGCCGTTTCCGGTCGGCCGTCTTGATAAAGATACGGAAGGCTTGTTGCTGCTGACGAACGATGGCAAACTGGCACATGAATTGCTGTCACCGAAAAAGCATGTGGCGAAGACGTATTACGCACGGATTGACGGACGGGTGACAGAAGAAGACGGCGAGGCTTTCCGAAAGGGTGTCATTTTGGATGACGGCTATCAGACGAAAGAGGCTTTTCTAAAAATCATCCAAAGTGGAGAAGAGTCAGAGATCGAATTGACGATCACCGAAGGGAAATTCCATCAGGTGAAGCGCATGTTTGAAAGTGTCGGCAAAACAGTCGTTTACCTGAAACGCCTGTCGATGGGTTCGCTCCAGTTGGACCCTGATCTGGAGCTTGGTGAATACCGTTATTTGACGGAAGAAGAATTAGCTGGATTGAGCCAGAAAAAATAAAAACCGATATTCCGCAAAACAGCTTCGCTTGCCTGGGGGCTCGCGCTGAGCTAACTCGGTCTCGTTGCACTTCGCCCGAGTGGATCTCAGCACTTCGCTTGGTCCCCATGGCGTCTTCGCTGTTTTGCTCCATATCTCAGAACACTTTCTACCAAGGAATATACATTTAAGAGTGTTGCAAGCGGTAAAGTGGACACTTCCATTCTGCACACAAAACAGAATGAAGCGGCAGGCGGTGCAGGGCAAAGATGTGCTCCTGCATCGCTGCGCTGCTTCGTCGCAAAGACTTGTCCTCGCAAGCATCGGATAATGTCTTTCCTGCAGGAACTAGAGCGAGTCCTGAGACCCCGCAGGGAAGGTTTGACCGAACACCATTCGGTCGAACCTTTGCGACGAAGCGTTTAACGCTGCAGGAGCATCGGTTTTCAACGCGAGCGAGGAGGCTCAGGAATCGCTCCCCGCGGAAAGCATCCGTCTAGAGCGAAATGATTGGAAAAGTTGTCGGTTTCTCGACAGCCTGAAAAAAAATGACCGCCGAAGCGGTCATTTTTTTCGTTGCAGGACTATTTTTCTAAGAGGTCAATCTCACTTTTTTCTGCGTCGTTGTCCATTTACCTCGACTTGGACTTGTCACCAAATCGTTAAAGGCTAACACATTCAAATCTCTTTGAATGGTGCGAGGAGTGATGCCGAATTCATCGACTAAATCTTGCGTAGTTACAGTCCCGTTTTCCAGGATGTACTTATACATATCTTTAATTCGAATGAGCATGCGATCCGTAGTAGGTTTCATAAAAGAGAACCACTCCTTCATCTTTTTTCCCATTGGCAAGACTAGCGGACGAGATGCCGGGGTATACCCAGCCGGTTTTTGCAAGTGTTTGAGACATCCTCCTAAAAAATTATCTGCCAGTCTAATTTATCTGACAATTTGATTATATCGAAATTATGTTTTAATATCCATGATTTTATTTTAATTTACTTAAATTTACATTCCCTTAATAAAGGAATTGGCTGATAATTTATCAGAAAATTAGCCGTTTTTTCTTTAAAAAAATCTTAAAAGGTGTACAATAGTTGTAATATAAGAGGGGTGTATATATGGATTGGCAACTGGAAGCGGAAAAAAGGCAGGAAAACATGCTGAGGGAATTGCAGGAACTGATTGCGATTCCAAGTGTGCTGAATACAGACGCAACACCGGAGGCCCCTTTTGGTACAGAAGTGAAAAGGGCATTGGACTGGTTTTTGGAGAAGGGCCGTGAAAACGGCTACCAGGTCAAAAATGTGGATAATATCGCCGGGCATCTGGAAATCGGAGAGGGCGATGAACTTCTTGGCATCCTGGGCCATGTCGATGTGGTGCCGACCGGAGAAGGTTGGACGAAAGATCCTTTTGGCGGCATCATTGAAGACGGTAAATTATTCGGCCGCGGCGCCATTGACGACAAAGGGCCGACAATTGCGGCCTGGACCGCTTTGAACATGGTCAAAGATGCAGGCTTCGAATTCAATAAACGCGTGAGGCTGATCATCGGCACAGATGAGGAAAGCGGTTTCCGCTGTGTCGAGAATTATTTCCAGAAAGAGGAAATGCCAACGATCGCTTTTGCGCCGGATGCTGATTTTCCGATCATCAATGCCGAAAAAGGAATTGCTGGTTTGGTGTTTTCACAAGCTACTTCCGGCAAGGACGATCAATTGCTGACATTCAGGTCTGGTGACCGCACCAATATGGTGCCGGATCTGGCGGAAGCTTTCGTCGAAGGCAAGTTGTCTGATTGGCAACAGGAATTTGAAAAGTTTGCCACCAAATATGATCTTTCATTTTCTATAATAGAAGAAGATGGACAGGTCCGATTGACCGTCCGCGGAAAAGCGGCCCATGCCATGGAGCCGGATGACGGCATCAATGCCGGCGTGATGCTCGCTTTATTCCTGAAAGACCATCTGACGGGGGACGGGCAGCTTTTTACGGAATTTATTGCAGATAAATTTTACGGAGATACGCGAGGCAAGTCGTTGAATCTGGCGTTTTCGGATGAAGCTTCAGGCGATACGACTTTTAACGCCGGAATCATGCGTTTTGAAAAGGCGAAACGCGGAACGGTCGAGGTCAGTATGCGTTATTCGATTTCATGCCCTTTTGATGAAATCATGGAAGCCATTCAGGCGGACGGTTTCTCAGTGAATGTACATTCCAATTCCAAACCTCATTATGTGGATGACAACGATCCATTCATAAAGACGCTGCAGGATGCTTATGAAAAACAGACCGGCGAAAAGGCGGAACTGCTGGCCATTGGCGGTGGCACGTATGCGAGGGTAATGGATAAAGCTGTTGCGTTCGGTATGCTGTTTCCAGGCGAAAAGGATGTTGCGCATCAATTGGATGAATTTGTGGACATTAAAAACCTGGTGAAGGCGACCGCAATTTATGCTGAAGCAATCAGCCGGTTGGCCTGCGGGGAAAAAGAGTAACGAATATTTTATTGCATAGATTTTGGCTGAAAAAAATCAACTAGAGAGAAAGAGGGAATGGATATGGAATGGATCTTGCACAACGATGAGTTTATTCAGGAAGATGAGCTGAAGATATCAAAAGAGGACCGCGGGTATCAATTTGGCGACGGGATCTACGAAGTAATCCGAGTTTATGGAGGGGATCTTTATACGGCGAAAGAGCATATCGACCGCTTCTACGACAGTGCCGAGAAAGTGAAAATTGTCGTGCCGTATACCAAAGATGTGTTTCACAAATTGATGTACGACCTGGTTGAGAAGAATGAAATCAATAATGGCCAGGTGTATGTCCAGGTTACACGCGGATCCCATGTGCGTCAGCATCAATTTCCTTCTGAAAGTTCTCCTGTTGTGATCGGATACACCAAAACAGTTGAACGTCCTTTGGAATTGATGCGCAACGGGGCACGCGCGAAATTTATCGAAGATATGCGCTGGCTCAGATGTGATATCAAAAGCCTCAACTTATTGGGCAACGTGATGGCAAAACAGGAAGCTTATGAAAACGGCTGTTTCGAGGCAGTGCTTCACCGCGGCGAAATGATTACGGAAGGTTCATCTTCCAATATGTACGGCATTAAAGAAAACGTGCTTTACACACATCCTGCCACAAACCTGATTTTGGATGGCATTACGAGAAGAACAATTTTGGAGCTTTGCGCGGAAGTGGGGATCACTGTCCAGCAAACGCCGATGACCAAAGATCAGGCACTTCAAATGGATGAGTTCTTCATGTCGTCGACGACTGCAGAAATTATTCCCCTTATTGACATTGATGGCTTTAAAATTGGGAACGGTACGCGTGGCGCTTTGACTGAAAAACTTCAGAAGGCTTTCGAGGCAAGATTGAATTTGGGTGTGGAAATTTAATCCCGATTGGATGAAAACAGTATTCGGCAAACGTCGGATGCTGTTTTTTTGCGCGAATAAAAATGGTAAACTGATGAAAGGTGATGACAATGGTTAACCATTATTTTATTGGCATAAAAATTCCGTTAGCGACTGCGCAGTCACTCGTCGAACAGAGGGAGTCCTGGGGGTTGCGGAGCCATAAACACATTCCGGTGGCAGAAGACCTCCATCTAACTTTGGTTTTCATCGGCGGAGATCCGCTGGATGAGATTAGGGAAGCGGCAATGGCATTGGAGAGAGTGGCGCACACTGCCTTTGATGTGGCGATTGCCGGCACAGGCTATTTCGGGAAACAGGAGCGGCCGCGCGTGGTGTATGCGGCAATAGAAGAAAATGTTTTATTGCATGAATTGCAAGAAAAGGTGAAGCAAGCGCTCAGCGGCTTCCATTGGAGTCCAGATAACAAACCTTTTGTGCCGCATATCACGCTGGCCAATAAATGGGCAGGAAAAGAAACATGGACCGAAATTCCGGAACTGGGACCGGAGAATTTCCGGGCTTCGGAATTCAGTTTGTTCCGGATCGACCCCGGCAGCACCCCGCGGTATGCGGCAATAAAAACTTATAAATTGAAAGATGGCGTGTAAGCGCGCCAATGGGCGAGGTCAAATGAGAACAATATTTGTGATTAATCCGGTAGCCGGAAACGGCAATTCGATGAAGAAATGGCTGAAGTTCAAAGAAACAATTCCGTTTCATTTTGAATTGGCGGTCAGCCGTCATAGCGGACATGCCATCGAATTGGTGAAGGAATTGCATAAGTCACCGGAACCGGTATTGGTGGTCGGCTTTGGCGGCGACGGCACGCTGCGGGAAGTGATTGCCGGCGCGGCCGGTGCACCGCAATTGATTGTCGGCTCCATCGCCGCGGGTTCCGGCAATGATTTTGGCCGTGGCTTCCATTCTTTTTCGGACGCCGCTGAAATTGCAGCGTTTTTGGTGAATCCCGAAAGCAGCCCGAAAGATCTGGGTGAATTTATTGACGGCGTCCCGCAGCATTTCGTCAGCAGCTCCGGCATCGGCTTTGATGCAGAAATTTCGGTGAAGGTCAATCGTTCCAAAGTCAAACAATGGCTCAATCGGATCGGCATGGGAGGACTCGTTTATCTGATATACGTCATCATCACGCTGCTTCGGTTCCGGTTGTTCGGGCTTACCGTTGAAGTCGACGGAGAAACGGTCCATTATGATAAAGTCTGGTTCGCAACCGTCAACAATCAGCCGTATTTTGGCGGCGGCATGAAAATTTCGCCGCATTCGATCGCGGACGACGGCATCCTTGAGCTGACGGTCGTGAACCGTCTTTCCCGATTGAAACTGCTGCTCGTTTTTGGTACGGTATTCAGCGGGAAGCATTTAGGGTTCAAAGAAGTCCACCAACTGCATGGCAAGAAGTTTTCATTGACGGCGGACCGTGCTGTATACCGCCATGTCGACGGAGACAGCGCCGGACGCACTCCCGATAATGGCAGTGTCCCTTACAAAGTGAGCGAGAAAGAATGGCATTCTGTAAATAAATGATGGAAAGAGGAACAAGAAATGAGAGCAAGATATAAACCATGGGCAGCGGAACTGATCGAAGCCCATCCGGAAATTATAATTCCGGAACCGGCAAACTTGAAAGGCAAATGGCAGGAGGAGTTCGGCAATGCCAACCCGCTGCACATCGAAGCGGGATCCGGCAAAGGCCGTTTCGTTACGGGTTTGGCGCTGGCCAATCCGGAGATTAATTATATCGGCATTGAATTATTCGACAGCGTGATCGTTACAGCGCTTCAAACGGTGCTGGAAACAGAAGGCGGCATTCCGAATCTCCGGCTGTTGCGCGTCAATGCACAGGAAATGGAAAGCTTTTTTGCAAAAAATGAAGTCGATCGCATGTATTTGAACTTTTCCGATCCTTGGCCGAAAACGCGCCACGCAAAACGGCGTCTGACGCACGAATCGTTTTTGAAACTGTATGAAACCGTGCTGCCGAAAAATGGTGAAATTCATTTCAAAACGGACAACCGCGGGCTGTTCGAGTATTCACTGACGAGCATATCCGATTACGGCATGCTGTTGAAAGATGTTTCGTTGGATCTTCATGCCAATGAACCGGAATGGAACATCATGACGGAATACGAAGAGAAGTTCATGAAAAAAGGCCAGCCGATTTACCGGATGGAAGCGCAATATAATTCTTGATTTCAATGAAAAGGGGATGGGATGATGGAGAAATTTGATTTTCACGAAATGACTTTGACCTGGCTCGACGGCGGCACGACGAATTTGGACGGCGGCACAATGTTTGGCGTGGTTCCGAAAGTGGTGTGGTCGAAAAAATATCCGGTGGATGAAAAGAATAATATCGAATTGCCGACTCATCCGATCCTGATTCAATTTGATGGCCACAATATCCTGGTGGACAGCGGACTCGGCGACGGGAAATTATCGGAGCGGCAAATTCGCAATCTTGGTGTGTCCGCGCAATCTTCATTGGATAAAAACCTTGCGGAGCTTGGGCTTTCAGCGGCGGACATCGATACGGTGCTGATGACGCATCTCCACGGAGACCATGCAGCAGGATTGACTGCCAAGCAAGGTGAGGAGTACGTATCCGCTTTTCCGAATGCGAAAATTTATGTATCGGCTATCGAATGGGATGAAATGCAGCATCCGAATATCCGCTCGCGCAACACGTATTGGAAAGAAAATTGGGAGCCTGTCCAGGGACAGGTGGAAACGTTTGAGGATGAATTAAAACTTTTCGGTGCCATCACGATGATCCACACGGGTGGCCATTCAAATGGACACGCGGTCATTAAATTGGAAAGCGGTGGAGAGACGATTCTTCACATGGGCGACATCATGCCGACGCATGCCCATAAAAACCCGCTGTGGGTGTTGGCCTATGACGATTACCCGATGGATTCGATTTATGCAAAAGAGCGGCTGATGAAAGAGGCGCTGGAGAACGGCTATTATTTCTCTTTCTACCACGACGCCTATTACCGTTTGCTGAAATGGAGCCCCGACGGCAAAGAGGTTATTGAATCGGTGAAGTATAAAGAGAAGAATATTTGATTTGAATGAAGGCACCGTTTCGGCGGTGTTTTTTTTATTTTATTGAGGCGGAAATGGCTAACCGCAACTAAATCGAGGAGAAGCGCAACTAAATAGAAGTTAACCGCAACTAAATTGCGAAATCGCGCAACTGAAAATAAATTATTGGAAAATATTTCAATTATTGATGGTGAAATTAACTCGAACCGCACCCCAAACTGTTCTAACCGCACTTCAAATGGGTTAACCCGCACCCCAAATCGATGGAGCCGCACCCCAAACGTTTCAACCCGCACCCCATCACCGGCAACCGATGAATCCCTTATATTCCCAAATGAAAAGCCCCTTATAAATTAAAAAAAGCAGGCAAGTGGAAGAAATTCCGCTTGCCTGCAAATAAAAATTTTAAATGATAGATTAAACTTTCGAAACTTCCACGATCGCGCCTGTAAAAGCATCTGCCATGAATTCGAATTGCTCGAGTTCGTCGTCGCGGTGGCGTGTGATGCCGCCTTTATAGACGTCGGTTGTAATTGCGTGCTGTGTATAAGGTTCTGTTTTCATATAGATCCATGAGCCGTCAATCGGACCTTCTTCTTTAAACGAATTTTTTACTTGCTTCAGTACTTCATCTGCCGGGTAAAGCTTTTGGTTGCGGTCAACCATTTCTTTGATGACAAACGTTGCAGCCACACCTGTGGCAAAGCCGATTAGTAAATCACGATTTTTCAATGAAATCCCTCCTATACTTGCTGGCTAAATTGTACCATAATTCATAAATAAACGAGAAATGATAACAGCCCCAATAATTGCTATCTTTCGCTTTTCGAAATAAAGTAGTGGAAATAAACTGAAAAAAGAACTAAACTGAAGAAAGGCATTTTATTTTAGGAGGAAGTTGCAGCATGAATAGTGAAACGAGAGAGTTATTCAAGACTTTAACAGAATTACCGGGAGCCCCTGCCAACGAGCACGCTGTCCGCAAATTCATGAAACAGGAATTAGGCAAAGTATCAGACGAATTAATTCAGGATAATCTCGGCAGCATTTTCGGCGTTAAGCACGGCGAAGGGGACGGACCACGCATCATGGTGGCCGGCCATATGGATGAAGTCGGCTTTATGGTGACGCAGATTACTGACAACGGCATGATCCGCTTTCAACCGCTTGGCGGCTGGTGGAACCAGGTCATGCTGGCGACACGGGTGGAAGTTATGGTTGGGGACAAAGCGATTCCAGGCGTTATCGGATCCATTCCGCCGCATCTATTAAGTGAAGAAATGCGCAGCAAACCGATGGAAATCAAAAATATGCTGATCGATATTGGGGCGGATGACCGGGACGACGCGTTGTCTTTCGGCGTGCGCCCGGGGCAGCAAATAATTCCATACAGCCCGTTCACACCGATGGCCAATGACAAAAAAATCATGGCAAAAGCGTGGGACAATCGTTACGGTTGTGGATTGGCAGTTGAATTATTGCGCGAATTGAAAGATGAGAAATTGCCAAACGAATTGTTTTCCGGCGCGACGGTCATGGAAGAGATCGGACTTCGCGGTGCCTCCACAGCAGCGACGATGATCAATCCGGACATTTTCTTTGCGCTTGACGCCAGCCCGGCAAATGACGCCGATGGCAATAAAAACGAATTTGGCCAATTGGGCAAGGGAACGCTCCTGCGCATTCTGGATAAGAGCATGGTCACCCACCGCGGCATGCGGGAATTCGTTCTCGATACTGCGGAATCGAATAACATCCCTTACCAGTATTTCATTTCACAAGGCGGTACGGACGCTGGACGCGTGCATCAGGCAAACGAAGGTGTACCAAGTTCCGTGATCGGCATCTGTTCCCGTTATATCCATACTTCTTCTTCAATCATCCACACAGATGATTATGCAGCGGCGAAGGAGTTATTGGTCAAGCTGGTGAAGTCGGCTGACCGCACGACAGTGGAAACAATTAAAAATAATGTATAAAGGGTGCCCTCGGGCACTCTTTTTTATCGGGAGGAAACAGGATGAACAGTCTAAAAGTTGCGGTGGCATCCCAGAATCCGGCAAAAATCAGTGCGGTAAAGGAATGCTTCAATGAGCTCGGGATACAGGCGGAAATTTTTGCGGTGGAAACAGCGTCCGGCGTGTCTGCACAGCCGTTGTCGATTGCAGAAACGCGGCAGGGAGCGGTGAACCGGGCTGCATCAGCTCTTGAAGAAAATTTTGATATGGCGATCGGCCTGGAAGGCGGTGTCTTTGAACTTGATGGTGCGATGTTTCTGTGCAATTGGGGGGCGTTGGCCAGTTCAGACGGCAAGATCTATACCGCAGGCGGTGCCCAAATTCCGTTGCCGGAAGAAATTGCACGGGATTTGAGAAACGGCTTGGAGCTCGGACCGGTTATGGATCAATATGCCGATGAAACGGGAATCCGCCATCATAAAGGGGCCATCGGAATTTTGACAGCCGGTTTGATGAACCGCGGAGATATTTTCGGGCATATTGTGAAGCTGCTGGTCGGACAAAAGCAGCTCGACAGCGGTTGAGTTGCATGTGAAAGGAAACATCTTTAAAATAGGAAACAGCAAAGCAGGGGAGGAAGACGCGTGAAACGCTCAGCTTTTATTACAGGAACTGTGTTATCCGTATTATTATTAGCGGGATGCATGGGAACTCCTGAAGAACGATTGGCGGAAGGGCTTTCTGAAACCCGCCTGGCTTTTGAAGAAGAGCCGCCGGAAACCAATGAAACCGCCGGGGGGACAGAGCTTTATCTGCCTGGAGGGTACGACCTTGAAGAACCTTCTGATGAAAACAATATCATTTTAACCAAGGGCAGCGATTCCTACGTGCTGTTCATCAATCCCAACGAAGCTGCAGACAGTAAATTCTTTTATGATCTGCAAAAAGCGAACGAAGAACAGGAATGGACAGCGGATGAGACATTCGAACAAAATGGCCGTTTCGGTTTTGCAACTTTGAGAAGCATTGCGGATGACCGGTTTGAAGTGGTCGTCAGCGCAGGCGGCGTTAAGATGACGACTATTTCGGAAGAGTCGGATGTTCCTGGAAATATGGAATGGATGATGAAAACTGTTCGTTCGATCGAAGAAAATTGAGGTGAATCATGCATGAAGAAACTGGAATCAATCGAGCAATTTAATGACTACAAAAACAACCACAAATCAATATTCATGTTTACAGCCGGATGGTGTCCGGATTGCCGCGTCATCGACCCGATTATGCCGGATATTGAACAAAAATTTACAGATTATCATTTCCTGTCAGTAGACCGGGACGAATTCATCGACCTTTGCATCGAGTTGGATGTTTACGGCATTCCGAGTTTCCTGGCTTTCAGCAACGGACAGGAACTGGACCGTTTCGTCAGCCGCGACAGGAAAACGCAGGAAGAAATTGAAGGCTTTATTGCCGGATTGCAATCATAATATAACGACGGTTCGCCTGCGAAGGTCGAGCCGTTTATTTTTGACAGAGAGGAAGATCGATATGAACTCCACACAATTAGTGAACCTTTTAAGAGAAAAGTTGCCAAGCCGGGACTTGGAATGGCGCTACGACCGCGAAAAAAATACAGCGAATATCCACCATAAAAAAATCGGCAAAGGCCTGACACTGGACCTGCCGAAAATCACAAGCCGCTATGAAACGAAAGGCGAAGAAGCGGTGAACGAGATTATTTACACGATCAACGAAACTTTCAAAGCGATGGAGCGCGAAGCTGAAGGGGATCTGCCAGGGGGAGAACACATCTATCCGGTCATCCGTTCCACTTCTTTTCCAGTGGTGTCCAATGAGGGAAACCGCTTTATCACAGCGGACCATACAGCGGAAACCCGGATATTTTATGCGCTCGATACTGGGGCGGCCTATCGCTTAATTGACGAAAATGTGTTAAATTCATTAAGTCTGACAGAAGACCAGCTCAAGGAATTGGCAAGATTCCAGGTCAAGAAGCTGAAAACTGCAGTCAAGGAAGATCACGTGGCTGGAAACGTGTTTTATTTCCTCAATGAAAATGATGGGTATGACGCATCCCGAATCTTAAATGAAAACTTCCTGAAAGATATGAAAAAGAAAATTACCGGGGACATGACTGTGTCCGTCCCGCATCAGGATGTCATGATCATCGGAGATATCCGCAATGAGGCCGGCTATGATGTGCTCGCGCAGATGGCGATGCATTTCTTCACCAATGGCAAAGTGCCGATCACGTCCCTGTCATTCGTCTATGAAAACGACGAATTGGAACCGATATTCATCCTGGCCAAAAATAGACCCGAAGAGGAGAACGATAAGAAATGAATGCATTTTATAATAAAGAAGGAATTGGCGACGTATTGCTGGTTCAATTACAAACAGAAACACCTGAGAAGATCCAAACAGAAATGAGCGGGGACGTCACGCTCATCAAAGACGGAAGCGATGCAATCGCCGGCTTCAACCTGTTCAATGCCTCACAATACATCAGCTTTCCGGAAACCGGAACAATCGATGTCTCAGAACAACTGGTTACCGAATTGCAAAATGCGCTTGAAAAAAACAGCGTTGATTTTCTGCTGGAAGTCGACTTGTCACCTAAATTCGTAGTCGGACATGTGGAATCAATGGAAAAACATCCGAATGCGGATAAATTGAATGTCTGCCAGGTAGCTGTCGGAACTGAAAATCTGCAGATCGTTTGCGGTGCTCCCAACGTGGCAGCGGGCCAAAAAGTGGTTGTCGCAAAAGTGGGCGCCGTCATGCCTTCTGGAATGCTTATCAAAGATGCGGAGCTTCGCGGTGTACCGTCAAGCGGCATGATCTGTTCTGCCAAAGAATTGGCTTTGCCGGATGCTCCTGAAGAAAAAGGGATTTTGGTATTGGAAGATGACTATGAAATCGGATCAGCTTTTGAAGTAAAGGCGTGAGTTGTTATGAGCTGGGTTAAAAAAGTATGGAACCGTATGTTTGTCGATGACACCGAGGAAGAAATTGAACCCGAATACACAGCTCCTGTTGAACAGAAGAGGTCCCATGTGCCTTTTCGTTTTCCATTAATCACAGATGAGGAAAGAGAAGTTTTTCTAAAAAAAGAGCAAAGTGGCGAAAAAGTCACGATGGCTGAAGTCAGGGAAGAACTGAGAAGCCGGCCAACACAAATGGCACAGTCACCCGTTCGGAGGGAAATTCGGCCGGAACCAAGGATGGCAACGCGCCAACCAGTTCAACGGCAGCCCGAGTCTACGAAACCGAAGCAGGAGATCAATAAGCCAGAACCGATTAAACGGCGTTTTGAAGCGACCAGAATTCCATCGCCAATTCATGGTTTTAACGAAAGAAAACCGGTACCTATTGAAAAACTTCTTGAACAGAAAGAATTGAAAGAGGAATTTCAACAGGCGATTCTGCCGCAAGCAAAAGAGGAAAAAAAAGCTATTGAACCGATTCGCGAAAATGCAGAAAGTGCTGCTCCAGCCGAACAATCGGTGCCACAGCCTGAACCGGCCATCGAAGAATGTGCTTCGCTCCCTGCAGATTCAGCAGAACCGGAAGAAAGAACTGCAACAGAACCTGCCGTTGAATCTTTATCAGAACCGGAAACGGATGATTCAACGGCTGATCGTTCGGTACATAGCGAAAAACCTGCAGAAACTACTGGATCGCAGCAGGCTGGCAGCGGCGATGCAGTAAAGAAGAAAGAAAAAACGGTCCCTTTTAATGTGCTGATGTTGAAATCGGATAAAGAGAAATTTAAAAAACTGAATGCTATGGCACCAAAACAACAACCGATTACGCCTCCGGTCGCAGAGCCGACTCCAGCAGCGGAACCGGCAGCTGTTCCAGAAAAAGCAGCAACGGAAGAAACGCCTGTTATTGAAGCAGCAGAACAAACAGCAGGTGCGGAATCTGCTGAAATGCCACCTGTCTCAAGTTATGAATATCCGCACAGCAATTTTCTGCAAATGCCGGAAAATGACCGGAAAGACGAAGAATGGATGGAAGATCAGGGAGAACGCCTGATAGAAGCCCTGTCTCATTTCCAGGTACAGGCGACAATTTTGAGCATCGTCCAGGGCCCGGCCGTGACACAATTCGAATTGACTGTCGCGCAAGGGGTTAAAGTCAGTAAAATCCGCAATTTGGCGGATGACCTGAAGTTGGCGCTTGCCGCAAAAGACATTCGGATCCAGGCTCCGATTCCGGGTAAAAGTTCAATCGGCATCGAAATACCGAATCGAACTTCAAGAGCCGTCCGAATTTCGGAAGTAATTGGCAGCCCCCAATTCGAGGACTCGGATTCTCCTTTGGAAGCAGCATTGGGACTGGATTTGACAGGGAAACCGGTAACGCTTGATTTGCGCAATATGCCGCATGGCTTGATTGCCGGGGCGACAGGTTCGGGGAAATCGGTATGCATCAATTCGATTCTCGTCAGCCTGCTGTATAAATCGTCGCCTCAAGATCTGAAATTATTATTGATCGATCCGAAAATGGTAGAGCTTGCCCCTTATAATCACATTCCGCATCTGGTCAGTCCGGTCATTACGGATGTAAAAGCGGCCACCGCCTCATTGAAATGGGCGGTTTCCGAAATGGAGCGCCGCTATCAATTGTTTGCTCATACGGGAGTCCGTGACATCAGCCGCTACAATAAGATGGTTAAGGAAAAAGGCGATCATGCGCAGCATCTGCCTTATATTTTGATCGTCATCGATGAGCTTGCCGATCTGATGATGATGTCGCCTTCGGATGTTGAAGACGCAATTTGCCGGATCGCGCAAAAAGCACGCGCCTGCGGCATCCACCTGGTCATTGCTACGCAGCGGCCATCTGTGGACGTTATCACCGGTTTGATCAAGTCAAATATACCGACACGCATCGCATTTTCTGTTTCTTCACAAGTGGACAGCCGCACCATCCTGGATTCACAGGGAGCCGAGCGCTTGCTCGGAAGAGGCGATATGCTGTATCTGGGCAATGGCATGTCTGCGCCAAGCCGTATACAGGGAACATTTGTGACGGATGAAGAAATTGAAAAGATTATTGCACATGTTCGCGACCAGGGAGAGCCCGAATATTTCTTTAAAGAAGAAGAATTGATCAAGATGAATGGCTCTGGAGCCGATCAGGATGATCTATTTGAAGAAGCCTGCCGTTTTATTATGCAGCAAGGCAGCGCCTCAACATCCCTGTTGCAGCGTAAGTTCCATATCGGTTATAACCGTGCGGCGCGGCTCATGGACCTTATTGAAGAACATGGGTTTATTTCAGAGCAGAACGGCAGCAAAGCCCGCTCAGTGCTGATTACTGAAGATGATATTTCAGAAGTATTCCAATAATAAATTCATTATTTCAAAATATCGATTATATTGTATCTGGATAAAAATATGATATAATCAAATAATTGTTTTAACCAATCGGCTATCCACTTCAAATGGGATGGAATAGACTACTTTATAACTTCCACAGGAGGTTCACTTATGACAGTTTTACATTTTACCGGCATAAAAGGCTCAGGGATGAGTCCGCTTGCTCAGATCATGCATGATATGGGGAACGAAGTGCAGGGATCGGATATTGCCAAATATTTCTTTACCGAGGAACGTCTGCGGGATCGGGGCATTTCCATTCTTCCGTTCGACCCGGAAAACATCAACGCGAATATGACGATCATCGCCGGAAATGCTTTTAATGATGAGCATCCGGAACTTGTACGGGCACGGGAAATTGGGGCGACCATCATCCGTTACCACGAATTTCTCGGTGATCTGATGAAACAATATGTCTCTGTCGCAATAACCGGCGCACATGGCAAGACTTCGACGACCGGGTTGATGGCGCATGTTTTGAATGGTTATAAGCCGGTTTCGTATCTTATTGGAGATGGAACGGGCTATGGCGCTGAAGATTCACATTTCTTTGTTGTGGAAGCTTGTGAATACCGCCGTCATTTCCTTGCGTATCATCCGGATTATGCCATCATGACGAATATCGATTTTGACCACCCGGATTATTTTGCCGGCATAGACGATGTCTTTAAGGCATTTGAAGAAATGGCGCAGCAAGTGAAAAAATGCATCATCGCTTGTGGAGATGATGAGCACCTGCAACAATTGCAGTCACCCGTGCCGATGGTTTATTACGGCTTCGGTGAAGAAAATGATTTCCAGGCACGCAATATTATCAAGACCACAGAAGGTACAACTTTTGATGTGGTGATCCGCAATGAATTTTTCCATACGTTTACGATTCCGATGTTTGGCGACCATACGATTTTAAATGCATTGGCGGTTATCTCGCTGTGCCATTATGAAAATATACCGGCTGCCATCATTCAACAGCAATTCAACGGATATGAAGGCGTCAAACGGAGATTTTCACAAACCGATGTCGGCGACCGCATACTGATTGATGATTATGCGCATCATCCGACAGAGATTCGCGCAACTTTGCAATCTGCACGGCAAAAATTTCCGGACCGTGAAGTGATTGCAATCTTCCAGCCGCATACATTTACGCGGACGCAAACATTCCTGCAGGAATTTGCGGATTGCCTCAGTGAAGCTGACCAGGTTTATCTTTGTGATATTTTTGGCTCTGCCCGTGAAGAGGCCGGAACGTTAACCATCAGTGACCTGGAAGAAAAGATTCCGGGCTGCCACTTATTGCAAGTGGAAGACGTGGCCAAACTTGCCGAACATAAAACTGGCGTTTTTCTGTTCATGGGAGCAGGGGACGTTACCAAATTTAAAGCAGCCTTCGAAAATCTGCTGGCTACAGAAAAAACAGTCTAACTTTCGAGTTGGACTGTTTTGTATTTTTTGCAGGTATTTTGTAACCTTTTATAGAAGTAATGTAGGTGGACTGTGTTTAGCCGCACTTCCACAAGGGTAGAAATCTATATAACAGAATGTAAAAGGAGGAATTATCATGGATTGGCAAATACTGCTTTACATAGCCGCAATCGTGGCTGCAGCCGGATTCTTAATTCTATGCGTAGCATTGGCAATGACATTGAATTCGTTGAAGAACACTCTAAAAGAAGTGTCAGGCACAGTTGCAGGGCTCGAAAACCAATTGCAGGGAGTGACGTTGGAAACGACCAACCTGCTGCATAAGACAAACGAACTCGCTGAAGACATTCAGGTGAAGACGGAAAAACTTAACGGTGTTGTAGACGCTGTACAAGGTGTCGGCAATTCGGTAACTGATTTGAATGCATCCGTCAGACGCATTACAATGTCCATCGCTTCGCAAGCAGAACAAAATGAAGAAAAAATTGCGCAAGTTGTGCAGTGGAGCAATGTGGCCATGGGAGTCCGCGATAAATGGAAAGCGCGGAAAGCCTATAACGCCCAGCAAACTGAAAGCTATCAGCCGGTACCGGGACAAAAACAGCTTCCGCATAACGACCAATACTGATTTAAAATACTATTAATTAGATGGAGGAATGCAAAATGACTGGAAACAATGAATTCAATAACCCAAAACCGAATTATAATGATTCTCAGTACAATAAAGACTATTATTCAAATACGGGCCAGAACTATCAGCAAAGTGATTACGAGCCACAGTCTTACGGCATGTCCAGCCGATATGACGACTTGTACGATTACGAAGAAGAGTCAGGCTCAGGCAGCTTTTTGGCCGGTGCATTTGTAGGGGCAGTTATTGGAGCGGCAGTGGCATTATTCCTGGCACCAAAATCAGGAAAAGAATTCCGCGGCGACTTGAATACGCAAGTGACGTCTTTAAAAGAAAAGTCACAAAGCTCGCACACCGATGCTGACAAAGACGGCGGCGGCTTTAAGCAGCAGTTTAAAGATCAGTCGACAAAAGTTGTCGAAAAAGTAAAAGGCATCAAAGGCGGTTCATCGCCAATGGATGATGGCACAGCTTCTTCTGAAGGAGAAGAGTCGATTGATATGCACGCGACTATCGAAAACACTGTCCACGAATCCAATAAGGAAACGGAAACAGCAGGCAATGAAGCATATACATCAACAGCCAATGCATTAAAAGAGGCGGTTGAAGAAGTGAATGATGAGAAGAAATCCGGATCTGGCTATGCGACAGGTTCAACGGCTAAAGGTGACGTTAAACCGAATGTCGGTGCAAATAAAAACTCGAATGCCGGAGACAGCTTCAATCAGAACAAGTCTGGCAACCAGAACAAAAACAATTCCAATTCCAACAGCAATAAAAACAACTCAACAAAATAATTGGAGCGGATAAAATGAAAAATTTGATACGAGTACAGGATTTAGACAGCCTTAAAAAAGCGGTTGACGGCACACAAAGCTTTTGGCTGTTGAAACACAGCAGCACGTGTCCGGTTTCTGCGGCTGCCTGGAACGAATACAATGAGTATTGTTCTTTGCATCCGAACCAGCTTTTCCTGTTCCTGGTCGTTCAGGAAGACAAGGAATTATCACAGGGAATCGCAGAAATCACCCAAATTAAACATGAGTCGCCCCAATTGTTGCATTTCTCGAACATGCAAGTGGATTGGCAGGCGTCTCACAATAAGATCAAAAGCAAGTCCATGCAAGAATTTATTGCTTAATCAGGAAGGCCGGAGCCCAGTGCTCCGGCCTTTTTAAGTGAAATACACTTTAGCGCGTTGAAGCGCTAAAACTTTTCTCGTGACATTAATGGATACTTTGCATATAATGGTCCTATCATGTTAAGATGAATCACCGCTAAAAGGTGATTTACGAAAGGGGAAATTAGGATGAGCCAAACTGATTTAGAACAGCTGAGAGAAAAAGTCGATGCAGTAAACCTGCAAATTCTGTCCCTTATAAATGACAGAGCTTCCGTCATTCAAGAGATCGGAAAAATTAAAGAAAAACAAGGAATGAACAGATATGATCCGCTTCGTGAGCGCCATATGCTGAACTTATTGAAAGATAATAATAACGGTCCATTAGACCAAAAAACGGTTGATCATATATTCAAGGAAATTTTCAAATCCGCTTTGGATATGCAGGAAGAAGATACCCGCAAAACATTGCTTGTATCCCGCAAGAAGAAAGCCGAAGACACGATCATCAATATTAATGGAGAACTGGTTGGGCAAGGCGAACCTTCCTTCATATTTGGTCCATGTGCAGTAGAATCCCAAGAACAAGTAACAACAGTAGCAGAAGCTATTGGAGGCAAAGGCCTGAAGATGATCCGCGGCGGAGCTTACAAACCGCGTACTTCTCCATACGATTTCCAGGGATTGGGCCTCGAAGGTCTGAAAATGTTGAAAAAAGCCGCAGATCAATATAATTTGGCAGTGGTTTCTGAAATCGTTACACCGCATCATTTGGAAGAGGCACTTGATTATGTGGATGTCGTGCAAGTCGGCGCACGCAATATGCAGAACTTCGAATTGTTGAAAGCGGTTGGCAGCATCAATAAACCGGTTCTGCTGAAACGTGGGATGTCTGCAACGATTGAAGAATTTATCAACGCAGCTGAATACATCATCGCTTCCGGCAACAGCCAGATCATTCTTTGTGAACGCGGAATCCGCACCTATGAAAAAGCGACCCGCAACACACTGGATATTTCGGCCGTTCCGATTCTCAAGCAGGAAACGCATTTGCCGGTATTTGTGGATGTAACGCATTCCACAGGGCGTCGCGATCTATTGCTGCCGGCTGCCAAAGCGGCAATCGCAATCGGAGCTGACGGAGTTATGGCAGAAGTGCATCCGGATCCGGCAGTAGCCTTGTCCGATGCACAGCAACAGATGAATCTTCCGCAATTCGACGAGTACTACGATTCGTTGATGAAGTTCATGAAACAATACGAAATGAAAATGTAACACCAAAAAGCCGGGCAGAATCCCGGCTTTTATTTATTTTAGTTGATATACATAAACTCACTGTCGTATGATTGTATAAAAGGGAAAGAGGGCGCTTACATGACCGTAACGATTTATGACGTGGCAAGGGAAGCGAACGTCTCCATGGCAACCGTTTCACGTGTAGTGAACGGCAACCAGAACGTCAAACCGGCCACCAGAAAAAAAGTATTAAAAGTGATTGAAGAGCTCGGCTATCGTCCGAATGCAGTGGCGCGCGGGCTTGCCAGCAAAAAGACCACCACGGTCGGTGTCATCATCCCGGATATATCGAATACCACCTATTCTGAGCTGGCACGAGGAATAGAAGATATCGCAACGATGTACCGGTACAATATTATCCTGTCCAACTCGGATCAGAATGAAAACAAGGAATTGCAGCTTCTTGAAACGATGCTCGGCAAACAAGTGGACGGCATTGTTTTCATGAGCGATATGATTTCTGCTGAACTGCTCTATGAACTGGAGCGCTCGCCAACGCCGATCGTACTGGCGGGATCGATCGAGGAAACCGGTAAAATTGCTTCTGTGAACATCGATTATTATGAAGCGGCTTATGAAGCGGTTAAAAAATTGATTGATAATGGGCACACGAACATCGCCTTCATTTCAGGGCCGTTAACTTCAAAAATCAACAGAGATTACAAAATGAAGGCGTACAGAGAAGCGTTGGAAGATGCCGACATCAACTTTAAACCGGAACTGGTAATCGAATGCAATAATTCCTATGACGAAGGGATGCAGGCAGTGCTGGAGTTGAGGCTACAGAAGCCGACTGCTTATTTTGTCAATAATGATGAAATGGCGATCGGTGTGATCCACGCGGTGGAAGAAGGGGGCCAAAGAATTCCGGAAGATGTAGAAATCATCAGCTATGAGAATTCCAAACTTGCCAGGATGGCCCGTCCAATGTTATCTTCGGTGGCATTGCCTTTATATGATATCGGCGCCGTGTCGATGCGCTTGCTGACAAAATATATGAACAAAGAAGAGATTGAAGAGAACCAGGTGATCCTTCCTTACCGCATCGAAGAACGCCAATCCACTAAAAATGATTGAACTGAATAGTTTTCACCAAAAAGCTGCCCCGGCATTGATGCCGGGGCAGCTTTTTTGGATTCAAATTTAAGAGAGATTTTTCTGCGTGTGGCGAATGATGTAGAGCGATTTCTCCATCATCTGATGGTTCTTATCGGTGATTTCCTCTTTCCTGGGAATCGGATCATACATATTCTGTGGGTCTTCCCAGGTTTCAATCAGTTTTACCGGTGATTCGGGCTGCCATTTTTCGAGCCATTGCTGAGGCAGCTGGCCGCTTGGGAGAGGGATGTCGTTCATTTCCATCCAAAGATACGACCATGCACGGGGGACGACGCGCCAAATGTCATAGCCGCCGCCGCCAACCGCAATCCATTTACCTCCGCAATATTCGTGTGCCAGCTCATGAGCGATTTTAGGTATTTCCTTGTAAATATTCATCGTTCCATAAAGATGTGTCAATGGATCCAAATAATGGGCATCAGCGCCGTTCTGTGAAAGAATCACATCGGGTTTGAAATGTTCCACAATTTCTTTCATGGCTGTGCGGTAGATTTCCAGAAAAGATTCGTCTTCAGTGAAGGCGTCAATCGGAAAGTTGAATGACGTGCCGTAGCCCTGACCATTTCCGCGTTCATTGATATTGCCGGTCCCGGGGAAAAGATAGCGCCCGGTTTCGTGAATCGAAACGGTGCAAACATCAGGATCATCATAAAAACACCATTGAACGCCGTCACCGTGATGGGCATCGGTATCGATATAAAGAACACGGGCGCCGTACTTTTCCTTCAAATAATTTATGGCGACAGAGCTGTCGTTATAAATACAAAAACCGGAAGCCTTTCCGCGGAAACCGTGATGGAGGCCGCCCCCAAGGTTTAAGGCGTGCTGTGCTTTGCCTGTCATCACATAATCGACAGCCGTCAATGTTCCGCCAACGAGTCGTGCGCTGGCTTCGTGCATGTTTTCGAATATCGGTGTATCTTCTGTTCCGATTCCGTAAGCTTCTCCTGCTTCAGGGGTGATTTCCCCTTTGCTCGCTTTTTTTACGATGTCAATATAACGTTCATCGTGTGCAAGCATCAGTTCTTCGTCAGTTGCAATGCGGGCAGGAACGACCAAATCATCTGGAAGCGCATTCATTTCACGCAGCAGATCGACTGTCAGCACGAGCCGCTTTTGATTGAACGGATGGGTTTCCGAAAACTTATAGCCAAGCTGATCGTCGGAGTAAACGAAGATGGCATGTTTTATTCGTTGATTTGCGGCATTTTTGGCCATAGGACATCAAAACCTTCTTTTCGTAAGTCGTTAATTAATGTCAGCGGATTCATGGTCTGGACCCGGAAGACGAGAATTTTATTTTCCTTTTTGTCTCTGTCGGGATACACCAGTACACTGAGCACATTAATATTATGGCGGAAGAAAACTTCGGACACTTCCCGGAGGACGCCAGACCGATCGTGGACGCGGATTTCAATTTGTGAACCCGGCTGATGGGTCCCCGTCAATTCGATGAAAGTGTATAACAGATCTGTTTCCGTGATGAAGCCGACAAGTTTGCCGCTGCTGATGATCGGCAGGCAGCCAACTTTCTGTTCATAGAAAACCATGGCAATTTCTTCAACTGAATCCATCGGATGGGCGGTGATCGGATTTTTGGTCATGATTTCTGCCACTAATTTTTGATAGGGTTCACCTTTTGGTGCTACGGTAAAGCGGGAGGGAAGCGCATCCTTCAAATCGCGATCCGTAACGACACCGACCACTTTTTCTCCATCTACTACCGGGGCATGCCGGATTCTGGCGCGTTCAAACAGATCAATGACATCCTGCACCGTCTGCTGTGGGCTTAACGAATAGACTTCGGTTTTCATGATTTCTTCCAATAGCAATGCAAACACCCCTTCTGTTTAATACATATACCTGTGTTTAAAACGTAATTGATCGAATTGCTGCACTGATTCACGGTCAACACGGCTTCCGATTTTTGCCATCAGACAATTTGCGGGATGCGAGCTGATTTCCGGTTCGTCTGTTGCATAGTATTCCAGACCGCCTGCCTGCATCATTTTTTCCATGATTTTGCGGTATTCCCAGACATTAAGGCCGGTTCCTTTCAAATCCCAATGCCAATAATATTCAGTGGTGATAACGATGAAATCTTCCAAAGCATCGTCCATCATGGATGTTTTCAATAAGGCTTTGCCGACGCCTGTCCCTCTGAATTTTGGAATCACCTCGATCGCGCCCAGTTCAATCAGGTTTTCCATATTTCCTTCTGACCAGCGCTCGAGCGGGTCGGGGTAGAGAAACGTGACATAGCCGACAATGGTATTATTATGTCTTGCGATAAGGATACGGCCTTCCGGCAAATCGGCTATTCCAACAATGGCTTTATGCTGTTGATCGGCAGGACGAAATGCGATCAGGTCTTCATGAAAATCAAGTGACTGGAGTTCATGAGATGGCACTGGCCCTTCAATGATGACTCTGCCGTGCTTCGTCTTCAATTCCATAGCATTATATGTTTTTTTGTGTTCCATCATTTCACCGCCTGTAAGTTTGCAATTAGGTTTATTATACATGATACAGCAACCGAATGGCTAATCACTTTGAAAGCGCTCTCTATTTTCTAAAAAGTGAAAAAAGTTGGCAATCTGGACATTGGCTGATGTAGAATAATAATTAGATATGAATAGAAAGGATGATTTGGATGAAAGTGGAATCACTCCCAGCATTGCCAGGAAACTATAATTTACATAATTACGATGAGGTCGCATCCCAATTTGACTGGGCTGATGTTGAAAAAGAATTCAGCTGGTACAAAACAGGGAAAGTCAATATGGCGCATGAAGCGATTGACCGCCATGCGGAGTCAGAACGGAAAAACAAAGTGGCTCTTTATTATATGGATCAATTCAGAAAAGAATCCTATACTTTTTATGAGATGAAACGGATGACAAACCGTGCAGCGAACATGTTGAAATCCCATTCGAACCTGGAGAAAGGAGATCGGATCTTCATCTTCATGCCCCGGTCACCGGAACTGTATTTCACGATGTTCGGCGCTTTGAAGCTTGGCCTGATTGTCGGTCCGTTGTTTGAAGCGTTTATGGAAGGAGCCATTTATGATCGATTGGACGACAGCGATGCGAAAGCGATCATTACGACGCCGGATTTATTATCGCGGGTGCCATTCGATAAATTGCCGAATTTGAAAACGGTCTTCCTTGTCGGAGAGGGGGTCGAGGAAGATGACCATACGGTGGATGTGCTGAAACAGCTGCCAAACTGTCCAGATAGCTTCGAAGTGGAATGGCTGGACAAGGAAGATGGGCTGGTTCTGCATTATACTTCGGGTTCTACGGGCAAGCCCAAAGGTGTTCTGCACGCGCAATATGCGATGGTGCAGCATCTCCAGACAGCGAAATGGGTGCTCGATTTCAACGAGCAGGATATTTATTGGTGCACAGCCGATCCAGGCTGGGTCACGGGCACTTCGTACGGCGTTTTTGCTCCCTGGCTGAACGGCACAACAACGGTCATTATCGGCGGACGTTTTTCACCGGAAGGCTGGTATAAAGCTATCGAGGATTATGGCGTAACCGTTTGGTACAGTGCGCCAACAGCATTCCGTATGCTGATGGGTGCGGGAGATGCATTGGTGAAAGAATATGATCTATCCACATTGCGCCACGTACTGTCAGTGGGTGAGCCGTTGAATCCTGAAGTGATTCGGTGGGGAGCGCAGGTATTCAAACGGCGCATCCATGATACGTGGTGGATGACGGAAACCGGCGCGCAGATCATTTGTAATTATCCTGCACTCGATATCAAACCGGGTTCGATGGGCAAGCCTGTGCCAGGGATCAAAGTCGCCATCGTGGATGATCAGGGCAACGAGCTGCCTGCCAATCAGATGGGGAATCTGGCCATAGAAAAAGGGTGGCCATCAATGATGCGCCAAATCTGGAACAATCCGGAGAAATTCGACTCCTATTTCCTGAAGGATAAATGGTATGTTTCCGGAGATTCCGCTTATAAGGATGAGGAAGGGTATTACTGGTTCCAGGGACGTGTGGACGATGTGATCATGACTTCGGGTGAACGGGTTGGTCCTTTTGAAGTTGAAAGCAAATTGCTGGAACATCCGGCTGTAGCAGAAGCGGGAGTTATCGGTAAGCCTGATCCAGTGCGCGGCGAAATCATCAAAGCATTTGTGGCTCTGGTGGAAGGCTACGAGCCATCTGAAGAATTAATACAGGATATTCAACAGTTCGTCAAAAAAGGGCTGGCGGCCCATGCAGCACCGAGAGAAATTGAATTTAAAGACAAACTTCCGAAAACGAGAAGCGGTAAAATCATGCGCCGTGTTTTAAAAGCTTGGGAACTGGATCTGCCTGCGGGTGATCTGTCTACGATGGAAGACTAAAGGAACATAGAAAGGGCAGCGGAAATTTCTCCGCGGCCCTTTTTTTTTGCGAAAAAAAGATCCGGCCCAATTGATGATGGGCCGGATCTTTTTAATCATTAAGCTGCGTCTTCGGTATCATCAGGATCTTCCGGTTCTTCAGGTTCTTCCGGCGGGTCCACCGGTTCTTCAGGTTCTTCAGGTTCTTCCGGTTCCACAGGCTCCTCAGGTTCCACAGGCTCTTCCGGTTCGGCAGGCTCCTCAGGTTCTGTAGCTGGAGGAGTTTCCGGCGGTGGAGCAGGGGTATCATTATTTTCTTCATTACTTGGTTCTGGTTCAGGTTCGGGTTCCGGTTCAGGTGCTGCGATTTCTGCTGCATTGGAATTGGAAGATTCTCTTCCGGTTATATCCACAGCTCGAACGGTGAAATTTCCAGACCCTGAAACTGTATAAGAGTTTCCGGCAGATTCAGAAATTGAGGCAACGCGGGAGTTGTTTCGGTAGACCCGGTAGCCCACAACGTCATTGGAAGCTGAATCGCTCCAAGTGAGTGAATCGCCGTCGAGTGTGGCCTGAACGGCCGCTGGTGCAACATCATCAGCATCAAAACTTGTTGATGAAACAACATTCGAGAATCGTGAATCCGATGGAAACAGCTTGCTTGCATCTCCGCCGAATGGTGCAAGGATTCGATCGATAAAGTCTTCTGAAACTCCGACTCCTCCACCCGAAACAAATTCATCAGGTGTAGAAGAAAGGGCAGCGTATCGGTTTCCGTCAATGGTCGTAAATCTGCCGGTTGTCAAACTGTCATCGGCTTTTGTTGGCACCATGACGTCAGCAATGAATAAATCGGATCTGACAAGGCCATCGCCTGAACATCCATCACTTGGCGCCAGTCCGGAAATGCCACAGAACGAACGGCTTACGATGCCTTCAGGTTCTGCGAATGTTTCCTGTGTCCCGAAAAATTCCGGGTCAACGTCATAGGAGGCGTTCATCAATGCTGCCCAAACCTGGTTAACGCGTGTCGACGGTTGAAGGGTGCTGTTGGGCATAATGTCCAGGGAACTGGTCTCCTGGTCATACCCCAGCCAAACGCTCATTGTCACATTCGGATTATACCCAACAAGCCAGACATCCCGTGTTTCTTGGGTTGTACCACTCTTGCCGGCGAAATCAGCATTAAATTTCAATAGATCGTTTGCACGGTTTGCTGTTCCGCGTGGGCCACTGAACACATCGCGGAGCATATCGTTAATGACATAAGCAGTTTGAGGGGTGTAGACGTCCTCAGTTTCAATTTCATGTTCATAAATAAGATTGCCTTCAGCATCTTCAATTCGGTCGATTATCGAAGATGCAGCAAATGTGCCGCCATTGGCAAAAGTAGCGTAGCCACTGGCGACTTCTTCAGGAGTTCCTTCAATTCCGCCACCAAGGGCAGATGTCGCATTAGCGTTTTCTGATTCTTCAACTGAAGAAAACCCATTTTTGATCAAGTAATTGATGGGCATCTGATTTTGGATTTGGGCGAACAGGCGAATTGCCGGCAAGTTCTGTGACTGTGCCAATGCGTCACGCGCAGACATAATGCCCTGTTCACTGGATGCTGTAAAGTTGCTTGGTGTCCAAGGTCTTCCGTTGCTTTGCATAACTTCAAATTTTACATCTACTACAGGGCTTCCGGCACCGATTTTTCCATACTCGAGAGCTGGAGCATAAACCAATAACGGTTTCGCGGTGGAACCGATGGAGCGCTGAGCCTGAGTGGCGTAATTGAAATTGGAGATTTCATGGTCACGTCCTCCGACAAAACTCAACATGCGTCCCGTACCATTTTCGGTTGTAACGGAAGCGACTTGCACAGGCATCGGAACTTCTTCTTCCGCGCCTTCTTCGTTGATGATTGTTTTAGTCAAAGTGGGGCCATAAGCTTCGTAAGCATCTTTGGCATCCTGCTGGGCATCAAATAACTCTCTTACAATACTGGAGTGAATCCGGTATCCTCTTGCCCGGACTGCCCGGTCAGCCAAAATTTCATATTCTTCAAAAAGCTTGTCATTTTCCATCAAGCTGGCAGGATCGATTCCGGCTTCTTCAGCCAGCACATCCATGATGATGCGTGTCGCACGTTTTTCAACTTCGGTTGTAATATGCGGATATCTCTCATAAGAACGGGTTTCATCAGTTCTGAAATCCTGCGTAATGTCGTAGGCGAGAGCCGCATCGTATTCTTCCTGCGTAATAAATTCAGTTTCCAGCATGCGGTACAGAACTGTTCGCATCCGGTCGATTCCGAATTCCAAATACTCCGGTTCTTTCAGTCCACCGCCTGATGAATAGGGGGTATAGCGGAAAGGCGCCTTTGGAATTCCGGCAATGAATGCTGCCTGCGGAAGATTCAATTCACTTGCCGGCACGTTGAAGATGCCGTTGGCCGCTGTTTCAATTCCGGCGATATTCGTTCCGGCAGAATTTCTGCCATAAGGGATAATGTTGAGGTAAGCTTCCATAATTTCGTCTTTATTCATGAATTTTTCCAGGCGCATCGCCAGCAAAATTTCTTTTGCTTTACGTTCGTATGAAACTTCATTCGTCAGAATCTGGTTTTTGATGAGCTGCTGAGTCAACGTTGAACCGCCAGTTTGGTTGTCGGCATTCGAGACATCCTGGAACAGGCCGCGGAAAATCGCTTTGGGCACAATGCCATCATGTTCATCAAAATACTCATCCTCAGTTGCGAGCACAGCGTCAATCGCATAATCTGAAACCTTATCAAGATCAGTTTCTTCACGTTCAAGGTCGGTCCGCAACTTGCCTAAATATTCATCATTTGCAAAGAATATCTCGGAAGTTTCCTCGTAGGCATAAATTTCACCGCGCATTTCGCTTTCGGTGCGCAATTCTTCTTCATCCACTAAAGAAGCAAAATAACCTGCTCCAACCGACGCGGCAAAAACTCCCCCGATCGTCAGGATGATCGCCAACAGGATGGCAAGGTTCCAGAATACGCCAGTGGTAATTTTCAACCCCTTAGACCAGCTGCTTGAATTCCATTTATGGTATGTGTCTTCAGATTTCTTTTGCCAAGATCTTAATCGTTCGCGCACATTAATCTACCCCCTAAAATCTTTTTATATTATAACATATTCTTATATTGTCGACTAAGTTATTGACAATCTGAGATAATAAAGTACACTACTATTATCTTTTAATATTAAAACAGTGAAGAACCCGAAGTAGGAACTGTGATTTTTTCAAAGAGAGCCGGTGGTTGGTGCAAACCGGTAAAAACGCAGAAGCTGAATTACAGGTTTGGAGTTTTCGGATGTGCCCCGTTCGGCACAATTGAGGTGGAGGGAACGAATAATTCCTTCAAGCTGGGTGGTACCGCGCAAATGCGTCCCTGCATGTCTGACATGCAGGGGCGCATTTTTTTATTGAAAAGCTTCTGCATGGTCCGTTTAAAGTAATTGTACTCGAGGAGGAAATGGAATGTCGAATGAATTATTGAAAGATTTGAAATGGAGAGGTTTATTATATCAGCAGACCGATGAAGAAGGACTGGC
The DNA here is from genome assembly GCF_049262615.1 of Planococcus daihaiensis. Taxonomy (GTDB): domain Bacteria; phylum Bacillota; class Bacilli; order Bacillales_A; family Planococcaceae; genus Planococcus. Next base: position 2,876,334 of record NZ_CP175504.1, read on the forward strand.
TGAGGTTTTGGAGAATGAAAAAATTTCCCTGTATTGTGGTGTCGATCCAACGGCAGACAGCATGCATATCGGCCATATCGTGCCGCTGCTTACGCTGCGCCGTTTTCAGAAGCACGGCCACAGGCCAATCCTGTTGGTCGGCGGAGCGACAGGGATGATTGGGGATCCTTCAGGACGCAACGAAGAACGCCAATTGCAGACGACGGAACAAATCGACCGCAACGTGGACGGCATTAAAGTGCAAATGCAGCGAATTTTTGATTTCCAGACGGAAAATGGAGCGAAAATGGTCAATAACCGGGATTGGATCGGTGCCATGAGCGTGATTGAATTTCTCCGGGATTACGGCAAACTGATTTCCGTCAATTATATGCTTGCCAAAGATTCCGTGGCGTCACGCCTCGAAACGGGGATTTCTTTTACGGAGTTTTCGTACACGCTGATCCAGGCAATCGATTTTAACCATTTATATGATCAATACAATTGCCGGGTACAAATCGGCGGATCGGATCAATGGGGCAATATCACGTCGGGCCTCGAAGTGATCCGCAAGACGCATGGTGAAGAAGCGAAAGCTTTCGGCATAACGATTCCACTGGTGACCAAAGCGGATGGCACGAAGTTCGGAAAATCTGCCGGAGGATCCATCTGGTTGGATGCCAAGAAAACGTCGCCTTATGAATTTTACCAATTCTGGATTAATACTTCAGATGCCGATGTCATCAAATACTTGAAAATCTTCACGTTTATCAGCCGCGAAGAAATTGAAGCTCTCGAAGAAACTGTGGAAACGGAAGCACATCTCCGGAAAGCGCAGAAAGTGCTGGCAGAAGAAATGACGAAATTGATCCACGGGGAGTCCGCGTTGGCAGATGCACAGCGCATCACAAAAGCATTGTTCAGCGGAGACTTAAAAGCTCTATCGGCAAGCGAAATGAAAGCGGCTTTCAAAGATGTTCCTTCTATTGAAATGGCGCGTGAAGCAAAATCCATCGTTGACCTGATTGTTGAAGCGGGCATTTCCTCGTCAAAACGCCAGGCAAGAGAAGATGTCACAAATGGCGCGATTTCAGTAAATGGTGAAAAAGTGATGGATCTTGAATACATCATTGATGGCAAAGATCGCCTGGAAGACACGTTTGCAATCATTCGCCGCGGGAAAAAGAAATACCATATGGTGCAGTTTCTTGCCTAAAAGGGTTTTATTGTCATAAATGTTTAAACTGTTTCTCCGAGGGTAAATTTGAACCGTGACACTTTTTATACTGACTTACAAATCTGAGGAGGCGTAATAATGTCGAGAGTAGTAGGTTCATATCGGACAGAAGAACAAGCAATTGCAGCGATTGAGGATTTAAAAAGAAGAGGCCACAGCACGGAAGATATTTCCGTTCTCGGGAAAAATGAAGAAGAAACAAAAAATATCACCGAAGAAACTGGCACGCATGCCGGTGAAGGTGCTGCAACCGGCGCACTGGCAGGCGGCGCACTTGGTGGGCTCGGCGGTGTACTTGCCGGTCTCGGTGCATTGGCAATACCAGGTATCGGGCCGATTGTAGCAGCCGGACCGATTGTGGCAGGTTTGACTGGTGCTGCAGCAGGTGCAGGTGTTGGCGGACTTGCCGGCGCGTTGATCGGAATGGGTATTCCGGAAGATGAAGCGAAGGATTATGAAAACCGCTTCAACGAAGGGGAAATCATTGTATTGGTTGAAGATGACACGCTGGATATTCCCGATCGCAATGACCGTGAGAGTTTTTCAGAAACAGACCCGTTGATCGGCAGAACACATGATACCGGTAACGTCAGAGGCAACAGAAATATTTAACGATAAATGCCATAATTTAACGTAAAAAAGCAACGCCTCCTTCAGGGGAGCGTTGCTTTTTTTGTGTGTATATTAAAGGGATCTATTGGTGAATAAACTGATTAACGCTTTAAAAATTCCGGATTCTCCATGTCGTTAAACTGCGCGGGATGGAGAATTTTCCCAAGCTTTATGGCGCCTTCGATCAATCGGGGAGAAGGGCGGCAATAAAGTTCTTCTTCCATTATATGAATATGATCCGCAGCTTTCATTGACTCGTAGCCCGGCCGTTTTCGGACGAGCGCCGGTTTTACTTTATCCGTCATGATGCCGACCCAGGCCAAGAGAATGTAATCCGGATCGCGGCGCAGGATATCCTCCCAATCGGTTTGGATATTAGCGGAATCGATGTCTTCGAACACATTGTGAGCCCCGGCGATTTCACTGATTTCGGTAAGCCAATTGACCCGTCCAGGCGTGAAAATCGGTTTTGGCCACCATTCCCAGTAAAGCGAAGGACGGCTGGCAGCTTCGGCGGAACGCGATTTTATTTCCTCGATTGCTGCAATATAAGCGGAATGGGCAGCGAGCGCGTCCACGCCGCAGGCCTCACCGACAGCCAACAGGTCCCGGCCGATGTCATCCAGGCTTTGAGGATTCAGGATCAGATGGGGAATTTTTCTTTTAATCAATTCTTCCACGTTCTTTTCCATGCCTGGCACACTGAGCGACGCCAGCACCAAATCGGGTTTCAGTCTTTCCAGTTCATCCATTCGGATGGAAAGGTCAGGACCGAGTCTCGGCAAGTGGGTGATTTGTTCGGGCCAATCGGAATAATCGTCGATGCCGACCAACATTCTTTCTGCGCCTAAAAAAGCCAGCAATTCGGTGTTGCTCGGACAGATTGAAATGATTCTCATTGCTGCACCTCCATTTTTCTCAGTTTATCATAAAGCAGCGGAGTCTTCCTGCGGTGGAGCGGGGAGGAACAGAAAAACCCCAAACCGGAAGATCCGGTTTGGGGTTTTGAAATCGAAAGATTAACGTGAGTAGTACTCAATGGTCTTGAGAACCCGTTGTGGCGCTAGGTTGGAAGGGTGCTGCAGAAAAAGTTCCCCCAGTTTCTCCCCCAAACCGCTATTGATTCATAATTTTTGCAAAGGAATGGACGGATTCTTCCTCCACATTTTTCAGTACATGACCGTATACATTATCAATCATTGCCGGAGTATTTCCAAGCCGTGCAGCAACGACGACTGTCGGGATCCGGTCCATAATCAATAAGGTGGCATGTGTATGCCGGAGACCGTGTGGGGTAATCCGCTTGATTCCTGTCTCCTTGAAAAGCCGTTCGAAACTGTACTTGATCGTATTGTCGCCGATCGGTTTTCCGGACTGGTGTGAGATGAAAATGAAATCATCTTCTTTTAGCTGCCGTCCGAAATACAGTTTAGTTTTTTTGCACCAGGTACGATACACTTTTAAGTGATGAATGATTAGGTCGTCGAGCAAAAGTGCCCGGCGGCTTCTTTTTGTCTTCGGCTTGCGGACACCGTTTTTATCTCTTGTACGTTCCACTGATAACATCTTTGTATCAAAGCTGATATCTCTCCACTGGAGGCCTTGGGCTTCGCCTCTTCGCAAACCTGTATAGGCGAGCAAATAGATGAACGTGTAATTCGTGACGTTCTCGAAGTGCTTGGCTGCATTCAAAAACTCCCGAAGCTCATGAGCAGCCAAAAAGTTGTCGTTGATTTCTTCGTCAGTCAAGGTCATTTTTCCGAAACGGTTCCGGGGAATGATTTCATCATCGACAGCTGCATTGACCGCAATCTTGAATAGGCGGTGATACAGTTTTACGGTACTCGGCTTGTAATGTTCCTGGAGCACATTCAGGTACTTACGCTTGTACGTGTTCTTATCGAGCTCTCCAAGTTTGAACTTGCCGAGTAACGGCTTCATTTGTAACTCGATCGCACGCCTTCTTTGGATCTGAGAAGAAATGGACCATTCAATTTGATGCGTTTCGTACCAGATATTCAACCATTCAGAGACGGTCAGATTCGAATTTTCTACGCGCTTCGTATCGCCATTGACCACTTGCGTCTGAATTTCTAATAGTTTTCGATAGGCATCTACTTCTGTAGTAAAGCTCTGCTTTGCTTTTTCCCTGCGATTACCGAGGGCATCATAATACCGATATCGGTAACCCCAGAGTTTCTTCATATTTTTATCTAAATACCAGAAAACATGTTCATATTTCTTAGACTTGGTTTTTGTCATTGGTTTCTTCCTTTGTGCGTGGACAGACGCTCTATGGGGGAAGAAATTATGGCACCACCTCCTTAAAATGGTAAATCTTCATCAGCCACTGCAACAAGCAAACCATTTTTGGTTGCCCCTACTGTTTCAATATACGGATCTTGTACGTCACTGTTCCAGGAACGTAAAAACCCCTCTTCATAATAAGTAGATGTTGAACCGCAATTACTACAAAATCTAGCATCACCGCTTAATGTACCCTCGCATCCATGTTGGTGGGAATGCCAATAAATTCTTGAACTGTATTCATTAATTTCGTCTTCGTAGAGACCTGTACATTGATTAATTACGTATCTGCTGCACACTTGGCAGTACGGACCATTTTGCAGCATTTCATTGTTACACGAGGGGCATGCGATCGGTCGCTTGTCCGCATTATAGTAAATTTCTGAATAACGCATACTGACTTCAACTCCTATGGTTTTTTTTATTTTGCTCAAGTCTTTATTTCCACAGATACTGCAGAACTTAGGGTTTATGGAAATATGAATGCTCCCGCAATGTACGCAGCCATGGGTATTATGCAGTTTGAAGATGAAGGGTGCGAATTGGGATTTTGTTGAGGTGTAGAGTGCTTTTTGAGTATTTCGGATATCAAGAGCATAAAAATCCAAGCGTGCCTTAGCTGCTCCAGATGATATGAAAAATAATTCTATTAGTGATTTTGGGTTTATCTGTTCTAATGAATCCACTACAGGAAGAGGTGCAAGAACATTTCTTGCAAAACAATTGGTTTCTCGTTCCAGTACCTCGTATTTTTCATTCGATAGATTTTTTCGGGTAAAGGAAGTCTCTTCAAAGTCATCAAGATGCCCTAAATATATATGGCCTAACTCATGAATTATGGTGAATCTAACTCTCGAAGGGATCTCAGTATCGTTATAGAAGATTCCAGGTACACCATCACTTAGAGCCGCGATACCATCCCTTGAACCAAAACCTTTGATTGTTTCCTCCAAAGTCTGGTTTTTTTCTATCGATACTTCCGTATAGGTTTTAAGTGAAACATCCATCAAATCCGCTAATACGAACGGATCTACTGGAAGGGAGTTGATAGAATTCTCTTTTATAAATTCGTGGGCTTTTTGGGTTGCTAAACGATAACGGGCTCGGGTAGGTATTTTCAATCTTACTTATCCTTACCGCTTGAATTTAAAAAAGTTTTGATAATATCGTTAACTCTATCCACGTCTTCGTCAGAAAGCTTATCCATATTTCTCATAGCAACCTTTACTTTATCCCGTTTTGCTTCAGAAGGATCTTCTTCTTCAAAAAAGTACGCAGTGCTTACATCGAAAACATCAGCAATACGAGCCAAAGCCTTAAAGGAAGGTTTGCGCGAATTAGACTCATATAGACTTACGGTCGTATAGGAGACACCGATTTTGTCAGCCAATTCTTGCTGTGTCATTCTTTTTTCATTTCTTTTAGTTTTAATTTTTTCACCGATAGTTTTCATTTTAAGTGCCTCTTTTCAGCGATTATGTAAGTTATATCCTTATTATATATAAAACTTTGCTTAAACGCAAACTAAATTTTCGTTTTTGAAAAGTTATCAAATTACTTGACTCGATACTTTGCTTATAGTAAAGTTTGCATTAAGCAAAGAAGAGAGGAGGCAGCACGAGATGAGTGAGTATAAAGATACCTTAGCTATTCTTCTTAAGAATAAGGGTATTTCACAGCGTGAATTGGCTAAGAAGTCAGGGTTAGACGAGTCCACCATATCCTTGTATATGAGTGGGACTAGGACCCCTAATCTCAAAAACCATGTCAAGCTGTGCGAAGCGTTGGGTGTCGATATAAATTTTTTTACACATTGACTTTACTTTTAGTAAAGTTCGGAGGTGCCAACATGACAAACCCGCTGAAAGAGGAAGAATGGTTTGCATCAGAAGAAGAAGAACGCATTTACGCAATACTTGAAAACTTAACTAAGTAAGGAAGTGATCGAAATGTCATTCGCAAAAATTGAAGTGGGCATCGATCAAGACGAAATCCGGCAACATGTAAACGCCAAGCTGGATGAGGCTATCCAGCATGTATTCTTTACCTGGGATATCGATCAGATGTCCAAGCGTACATGTATGAGCAAAAGCTTCCTGGAAAACGAATTCTTGCATGATCCTCGAATGAGGTTGTTGGAACGACGGAAACATAAAGGCAAACGCTACTGGTTCTATGAAGAAAGCTTAAAAGCAATGAAATCAATTATGGATGAGTGGTAAAAAATAACCGCGTGGACAGACGCTCGACTCATTCTGAAAGGAGTAACTAAATGTTCTCAGAAGAAAATATTGTTCAAACACTAATCGCCGGCACAATGATTTCAGGATTCATCGGATTTGTATATGGCTGCTACAGGATAACTGAACCTGCAGAAATTGAAATGAAAAAATGGCGTGCAGTTGCAAGACGTGATGCTTTGCGCTACGAAAATTTCAAAGGGTTTCTAGCATTCAGCAGCCGAGTAATTCGGAAAGGGTGAAAGTATTGGAACATCCAGATATTGAACGCGCAATGAAGACAGGCTATCCGATTGAGGATAAACGATATGAAGAAGAGTTGCCGCCACTGGAAGACCCTGACACCAATTCCCCCGTTGAAGATCATTTCGGTCATGAGATCAAAGACGGCGACGAATGGTTTGAGGATGAAGATGGCCGCGTGTTTCTGTTGGAAAACGTCAAATACTATCTGCTGCATTTCGCAGGCATCAAGAAATTCAGAATAGCTGAATGACCAGGTAGTCCACTCACTCGCTGAGGGTGAGTAAAATTTTAACTAACTTTTTGTAAATATTTTCTTCAAAGTAGTATCAAATTATCTGACAATTTAGAAAACTTATGTAAAAAGATTTATTGCACCGAGAGGAGGTGGAAAACGATGGCTATCAAAGTAAGTGGATCCGCTACATTAAAAGTTGATTTCGAAGTCGAATTGAATATGACAGAAGAAGAACTTGATGCAATGCCTTACAGAAAGTTGAATGAACTTTTAGACTCAACGATCAACTGGAGTTCGATAATGTCAAACGCTGAAGTTGATGATTTCGAAGTTTATGAGGTTTGGGATGCTGAAGAAAAAACGCCAAAAAAATAGACCCTCTGCTCGAACAGAGAGTCTGACTGTCACACGAGACGTGTAACGAAATAGTTATTAATACGTGCATTATAGCACACAAAGGAGAGAGTCGTACATGAATATTACAGTAACCGTTGAAGCTCCAGAGCTTGTAGGGGCACTAAATAACCTGGCATCCGCATTCGGCAACAATCCGCTGGCAGGTGTCACACAGTCCGATATCGTGAAGCCACTTGAAACAAAAGAGGAAAAGCCAAAAGCGAAAAAAGAAGAGAATGCAAAGCAGGTCGGCCCCGAGAAGGAACCTGAAGCCACTCCTGAAAAAGAGCCAGTGAAAGAAGAGCCGGTCAAAGAAGAGCCGAAAGAAGAGAAAAACACATCCGGCATCACGCTTGAAGTGCTGACCTCGAATACTCGTGCATTTGTGCAAGGCAATCCTGCAAATCGTAAAAAGTTGAAAGGCTTCCTGGAAGAGAAGGGTGTGCCGAAAGTATCCGAACTGGATCCGGCCGATTATCAAGCAGCCATCCACTTCATGGATTCGAACGCCTAATGACGGCCCACGCAAACCGCGCCCATGCAACGCTTTCAGCGAGTGGGGCGCATAGGTGGCTGGTCTGTACGAAATCGGCATCGATGGAAAAAGGACTGGCAGACACGACAAGCGAGTTTGCGAAAGAAGGCACGTTTGCCCATGAACTTTCCGAGCTGTATTTTGCACAGATGTATCAGGACATGCCGAAACGCACCTTCAACAGTAAGTTTAAGAAGATGAAAGAGAATCAGTTCTATACAGAAGAGCTGCAGCAGTATGTCGAGGAGTATGTCGATTTGGTCGCTGAACGGATCAACGCCGCGAAGCTAAGAAGCAAACAGCCGGTGCTGATGTTCGAAGAGCGATTGGATCTCACTGATTATGTTCCGGAATCATTCGGGACAGGGGATGTGATCATCGTCTCCGGTGGTGTCCTTGAAATCATTGACCTGAAGTTCGGCAAAGGCATCGAAGTCAGTGCAGAGGATAACGAACAGCTTCGGCTTTACGCGCTCGGTGCCTTATCCCTATTCGAACTGATTGAAGATATCCATGAAGTCAACATGACCATTATCCAGCCGCGGCTGGATAACTTCTCGACCGAAACGATGGACGCTGAGGACTTGAAAGCTTGGGGCATTGAGTACGTCAAGCCGAGAGCCGAAATGGCTTGGCACGGTGAAGGCGAGTTTGTTCCCGGTGATCATTGCCGCTTCTGCAAAATCAAGCACACCTGTCGTGCAAGGGCCGAGAAACAATTGGCTGTGCCGAATAAGTTGCAGGACCCGAACCTGCTGACACCTGACGAGATTGCAGACATCCTCTTCCAAGCGGATGAGCTGCAGAAGTGGGTGAAAGATGTTCAGGACTTTGCACTGGAGAAAGCGCAGGTCGGTACACTCTTCGAGGGATGGAAAGTCGTCGAGGGCCGCAGCACTCGCAAGTATGCGGATGAAGAAAAAGTGTTCGAAGAACTGAAACGGAAATATGACGTGACCAGCATTGCAGAAACAAAAGTACTATCCATCTCCAAGCTGGAGAAACGGATCGGTAAAAAAATGGTGGAAGACTTGATTGGCAGTTTGGTCGTCAAGCCACCAGGCAAACCCGCACTGGTTCCTGAATCGGATAAACGTCCGGCAGTCGGTACCGAAACCGCACAAGCGGAATTTGATGAAATCCCAAACTAAAAACAGAAAGTAGGAATTATTCATGAAAAGAGCAGGAACGAAAGTCATCACAGGTAAAGTACGTGCAAGCTATGTCCATATTTTTGAGCCAAACGCCATCAACGGTGGAGACGAGAAGTATTCCATCTCGCTGATCATCCCGAAATCAGAAACAAAGCTGATTGCATTAATTGAAGAAGCGATCAAAGAAGCTGGCGAAACAGGTAAAGCGAAACTCGGCGGTAAAGTACCAGCGAACTTGAAAACGCCATTACGTGACGGCGATGTTGACCGCGAAGATGATGAAGCTTACGAAGATGCGTATTTCATCAACGCGACAAGCAAAACACCTCCCGGCATCATCGACCAAAACAAAATCAAGCTGACCGATTCATCAGCAATTTACAGCGGCTGCTACGTGAGAGCTTCCATCAACTTCTATGCGTTCAACACAAATGGCAATAAAGGCATCGCGGCTGGACTGAACAATGTGCAGAAATGGGCAGACGGTGAATTCCTCGGTGGACGTGCGAAGGCAGAAGACGACTTCGACGAATTGGAATCAGCCGAAGATGATTTAATCTAATCCGAATTGAATGCGGGGGCAGAAATGCTCCCTCTTTTTTATAACCATTAGTTGTCAAAAGAATACAAAAAAATTTAATTATAAGCATATAGGATGTGAAGGAATTGCCAAAAAAGCTGAATATCGACATAGAAACCTATTGCGAGCTGGACTTGCGCGATGTGGGCGTTTACCGCTACGCAGAACACGAGAGTTTTGAAATCCTCATGCTTGCCTATTCGTTTGATGATGGCACTTCCATCAGTGGTGGGCCTGTCGAGATCATCGATTTTGCCAGCTACAAATACAACAACTGGGGCAGAGATTTACTTGTCGATCATGAAAAGAAAGTCGCGAAGTTTCTCAAGTTGCTTCAAAATCCATCGGTCATCAAGACTGCACACAACGCCAGTTTCGAACGGACGTGTATGGCTAATTGGTTTGACATGCAGATGCCGCCAAAAGAATGGCGCTGCACGATGGTGGACTCGACAAGACTTGGATTGCCCGCAGCACTTGCTCAGGTCGCAGAAGTCTTGAAGCTGGAAGACCAGAAGGACAAAGCCGGTACTGCATTGATCAGCTACTTCTCGAAACCGTGCAAGCCGACACAATCAAACGGCGGACGGACTCGAAACCTTCCAGAACATGATCCTGTAAAGTGGGCAATGTTCCTGGACTACTGCAAACAGGATGTCCGGGTGGAACAGAAGATCCGCCGCAAGATTGATTCCTTCCCGGTTCCGGAATTTGAACAGGAACTCTGGACGCTGGACCAGACAATCAATGACAGAGGCGTTCAGCTGGATCTCGAATTGATGGAAGGTGCAGTCGCCTGTGACATCCAAGCGAAGGAAAAGGCGATGGGGAAAGCTGTTGCGCTTACAGAGCTTGCCAATCCGAACAGCCCGACGCAGATGCTTGAATGGCTGAAAGAACAGGGCGCAGAACTACCAAACATGCAGAAAGCAACAATCGATCTATTCCTGGACGAATACAAGTCAGGGCCTGTGCACGAAGCCTTGAAGCTCCGGCAGGAATTGTCGAAGAGCTCCATCAAGAAATACGGCAAGATGCAATCGATGGTGTGCGATGACAGCCGAGTGCGCGGGATCCTTCAATTTTACGGGGCATCGAAAACCGGCAGATGGGCCGGCCGTGGTGTTCAGGTACAGAACCTGACGAAAAACAAAATGAGCTTACCACTTTTGAACGATGCACGCGAACTGATCAAGCAGCAGGATTTCGACGGACTGGATCTCCTGTTCTCTGAAAGCCAGCAGGATATCTTGAGCCAATTGGTTCGGACCTGCTTCGTCGCAAAGCCTGGCCACAAATTTGTGGTATCAGATTTCTCAGCGATTGAGGCACGAGTCATTGCATGGTTCGCCGGCGAACAGTGGCGCCTGAATGTATTCGGAACGCACGGCAAAATATATGAAGCTTCGGCCGCACAAATGTTCAAAGTACCGATTGAAGAAATCGGCAAAGGTTCTCCGCTTCGCCAAAAAGGCAAGGTGGCTGAACTGGCCCTTGGTTATCAGGGAGGGCCCGGCGCATTAAAAGCAATGGGTGCACTGGACATGGGCATCGAGGAAAAGGAATTGAAACCGCTGGTCAACGCTTGGCGCGCAGCCAATAAAAATATTGTGGACTTCTGGTATGCCTGCAACGATGCAGCACTCACAGCAGTCCGAGACAGTATTCCGGTTACGACACATGGCGTTACCTTCCGGAAAGACAGGGGCTGGCTCGCCATCGACCTGCCGAGTGGACGGAGCCTGATGTACGCCAAGCCACATATCGTTGAAGGGAAATTCGGCGATGCGGTGGCGCACTTCGGACTGGACGACAAGAACAAATGGTCACGGGTCGAATCCTACGGCGGCAAATGGGTCGAGAACATCGTCCAGGCAACAGCCCGGGACATACTCGCAATCTCGATGGTGCGCTTAGAGCGTGCAGGTTATCCACTTGTCATGCACGTACACGATGAAGTGGTGGCAGAAGTAGAGGATGCCGATACGGACGCGCTGGCTGTTGTCGAGACGATGATGGCACAGCCCATCAGCTGGGCAAAAGGATTGCCGCTTGAAGCCGAAGGATTTGAAACGAAATTCTATAAAAAAGATTAGGAGTGGAGAACTTGTCAAATATAGCTGAACTGATGAAAAAGGAATTAAAGTCAATCGGTACAAGGATCACGGTCCTGAAAAAGCAGCACCGAGAACTGGAGAAAGATAATAAACCGCGCTTCGCTCTCACAGAAAAAATTGAACGACTTGAAAAGCAGAAAGGCTTTTACCAAGTCTCTAAAACTGATCCTGTCCGTTTTGATAATGAAGTGGTGGTCAACGCAAAACTGATCAAAGCCTACGTGAAGAAGTTGCCGAGATCCGCAACGGTTACCTACTCGCTCAATTCTGATTCATTAACGGTCAAATGGGATACCTTCCGAGAAGGACGAGGCGCTTTTGTCTTTATGGATCTCTCTGACTGGTATGAAGGCTTTGCTCTACCGTCTGCCGAGGAGGTCCTCTTCAATGGATGAAACTGCCCAACAACAATTGAAGCGTATAAAGCAGCAGCACACCAGAGCCAATGAAGCTTATCGCTCGAAACAGCATACGCAAGTGGCAGAGAAAATCATCATCGGTCTTTTCGGCGCTGCCGACACAGATTGGCTGATTGAACAGGCGGAACTGGGGCAGAAATACCTGGCAGCCTTGAAAGGGATTGACCTCAACATTCACGACACAAAACAGGTGTCGGAGATACTCGACATCGCACTGGAGGAACAGAAGCATGGAAATCATTGACGCCATCAAGGAATGTGAAACCATGAAAGAACTGGACGATCTGCGCGAGGAAATTCACCTCGCTGCTTCGTTCAATGAAATTGACTTCAAGCAAGTGAAGAAAGTATTTCTAGCGAAAAAAGCCCAGCTTCAGAAGTAGGCTGCCGGAACGTTGAACCATAAATAACGATAGGAGGAATGAAGATTGAATCAGTTTCAGATAATGGATTTCGTGGTCAATACAAATACAGGCAAAGTACATGCAATCACAGGATTACCGAACAATAAAGAAGAAAAATCGGTATTCAATCTATCCGAATTTGTGGAGATTGATGGAATCAAAGGAATGCACCCACATCATGGCAACTTTAGGTATGCCACAAAACCCGAAGTTTTGGCATGGGTAGAGACTAAATTCGAATAGACAGTACGCACACAAATCACGGTAATGAAAAAGGAGGAAAAATCATGTTGGTTACTGATAAACAAAAAGCTTTGCAGGCTTTAAAAGTTCTTGTCGAACGTCGGGCCAAAAAATATGATTGCGGTTTGCGCACCACCTACATCCAGTGGACTTCAACAGATGAGAAAAAGGGGATATCTTATCCCGAATTGTGTGATTACATGACCGCTAATTCTCAGGACTAAGAAAGGGGCGCCTTATGCTGACAATACTAATTGCTCTGCTACTTAGCTTCTGGATCTGTTCAACTCTTATTTTTCTGAATGAATTTCGAATTTTTATGAAAGGGGAGGAAGAGCGTGACCGACAAAAGACGGCTGGAACTGTTGGAAAAGATGATGCAGGAATATCCTAAAGCGCTGTCCCTTGTTGTCCCGATGTTCACCCTGGAAGTACTCATCAAGAATTGTTGGGAAAAAGAACTGCTGCAAAAACAGATAGATGTTGAGAAGGAACGGGCTGACTTTTACCAGAAGCAGCTACGCCTCTTGGAGGTAAGCATCATCGGAAAGGACTTTAAACGTGGCTAATTTAAAACCCTATGTATATTATCGCTGCAAAGATTGTGATGGAGATTTCATGATCGGGCGTTCAAAGCGAAAGAAAATCAATTGTCCGTTCTGCGCAGATCGCGTCTATGTCGAAAAAGTCTGCGCAGTTTGGGTCGACAGGCCGTTTCGTCACCGAAAGTACTGGACACCAGAAGAGGATGAAATCATCCAGGACGGTAAACGTCTGGGATACACGGAAAGCCGCATCGCAGAGTCACTGCCTGAGCGAACACGCTCTGCTGTGAACAATCGTTGGGGAAACTTACTGGCTAAAAAGAAAAAGGAGGAAGCACAATGACAACTGAAATTAAAGAATTATCTGTCGGTCGCTATGAATTTTTCAAGGAGAAGGGGCGTTCCGATGAAAGCATCGGCAAACAATACGGTATGACGATTAGTCAGTTAACTAAATGGAAGGGTGAAAACAACTTGGTCGGCAAAGATTACGGTCTCCGAGGCAGGAAGGCTGCTACGATCAAGACCGTCAGCATCCAAGATGAAGAGGTCGCGCCGCTGAGAGAAAAGAACCTCTCCGAAGAGCGCTTGGCAGATTCGTACAATCCAAATAAGCACATCCAAGAGAAATTAGCTGAAAAGAAACCGGCTGCAGGCTGGGAACGGGTGAAGGAGTTGACGAAGGAAATGTCAGAAGAAATGAAAACGGAAATATTGGCTAATTACGATAAGGCTGTTGAAACAGATAAATCTACTTCTATAGAAGAAACTCAAATGAACGTAGGTAAATCTGAAACTTTCGATAAGGCTTTTAGCGAAGCGATTGAATCAGATATGGAAATCTCTTATAAAGAACAGCTCGAAAATCTGCAAAAGGAAAAAGCCGTAATGGAAGAAAAGCATATCCAGCGTATGGCAGAGATGGATAAAGCGCTTTACGAAGCTCAGAAACATTCTAAGTATCGGGAATTGATGCATAAGGTTAGCAATGCAGTAACAGCTGAACGCCACCGGCAGAATGGACTGTATGGACATCAGCGTCACGACTCCGGGAAGTGGTTGGCAATCCTTGCAGAGGAATTCGGAGAAGTCGCGCAGGCCATGCAGCGCGGTGAAGGTTGGGGCAAGGAATCGGATGCCGATGATCTGTTCAAAGAATTGACGCACGTGTCAGCTGTGGCGAATGCATGGGCGGAACAGGTACTGGAAGGAAAATAAAAAAACTGCTTGTCTTAAAGACCAAGCAGAATTTTGACTACAAGAGTCAGGACAGGAATCAATGCCGTAGCAATGAGACGCAAGTCTAACTCCACTGTTAAGTGAAATTTAATCAAAGGTATCATCCTTTGTAACCCTTAGGATTTGCTGAGGTGATGAGTCTCTGCTAGGGCTACTCTAATAGTCTCATTTAGATTATCATCTCTGGTTTCAAAGAGCAATAGGAATTTTCAGTTAATTTTGTTTATGAAATAGAAAGGAGTGAGCCGTTTGGCTAAGACAGAAAAGACAACCCAGCCACGGCTCGCCCATGACGGGTCCGTCAGCATCTCCACCGCAAGCAGCCGGACCTCCGTCAAGTGGGCGAATCAGGAACTGCTGTGGTCCGATTTCCTCGGGAAGCTGACGACCACCGTCCGGACAAAAGAGACGGCTGCGGAATACCGCGGATTGCCGAAGAGCCAGCAGGACAAGATCAAGGATGTCGGCGGTTTTGTCGGCGGTATGCTAAAAGGCGGCAGACGAAAAGCCGGACAAGTATTCAACCGCACCATCTTGACGCTGGATATCGACTTCGGGGAAGAGGGCATGGCGGACATCATCGATATGCTGTTCGGAAACGCATACGCGCTGTATTCGACACATAAGCACACCGAAGACAATCCGCGCATCCGTTTCGTAGCACCACTATCACGACCCGTGACCGCAGAAGAATATGTGGCTGTCGGCAAGAAAGTGGCGGAGACCATCGGCATCGATTATTTCGATGACACGAGCTATCAGCCGCACCGCTTAATGTACTGGCCGTCCACATCATCGGACGCCGAATACTTATATACGCATCAGGATGCCGAATGGCTGGATCCGGATGACGTTCTCAGCAAATACGCCGACTGGCGCGATCCGCTGGAATGGCCGACAAGTTCACGGCAGCAGCTGGACCACAAGAAACTGGCAGACAAGCAAGGCGATCCGCACGAGAAAGCCGGACTGATCGGCGCGTTCTGCCGGACGTATTCCATTGAAGATGCGATTGAAACGTTCCTGTCCGATAAATACGACAAGTTCCAGGACGGGCGTTACACATACGCCGATGGTTCAACGGCCGGCGGGCTCATCGTATATGAAGACGGGAAGTTCGCCTTCAGCCATCACGGTACGGATCCGACGAGCAATCAGCTGGTGAACAGCTTCGACTTGGTCCGGCTGCACCTGTTCGGCTTGCAGGATGAGGACGTGAAACCCGAGACACCAGTCACGAAACTACCGAGTTACGCAGCCATGCGCGACTTCGCACAAAAGGACGATGGTGTCCGTGAGGCCCTAACGCGCGAACAGATGGAGACGGCGCTGTCGGAGTTTGACGAGATCGAAGTGGACGAAACAGCTGCCAAAGACTACAAGTGGACGCGTCAAATAACACGCGATAAGCAGGGCGAAGTGGAAATCACGGTCCCGAACATCGTGCTTGTGCTCGAGAACGACCCGCTGCTGAAAGGCAAGATTGCGACGAACGCATTCAGCAACCGGCTGATGGTGACGGGTGACGTTCCCTGGCGCAAGGTGAAGAAACGGGAGAACTGGACGGACGGTGACGACTCCGGGCTCCGCAATTACATGGAGAAAGTCTATCAGCTTTACAACCGCAACAAGACGGAAGACGCCATCAAAGTCATCAGCGAGAAACACAGCTTCCATCCAATCCGCGACTATTTGAATGGATTGACGTGGGACGGCGAAGAGCGACTGGAACGATTGTTTGTCACGTTTCTCGGTGCTGAAGATACGGAACTGAACCGGGCTGTTACGAAAAAAGCATTCACTGCTGCTGTTGCCCGTGTTTACCGTCCTGGCATCAAGTTTGATTACATGGTGACGCTTTACGGGGCGCAAGGTATCGGGAAATCGATGATTCTCGACCGCATGGGCCGCGACTGGTTCTCCGATTCCCTCCCGTCTGTCAGTGGAAAAGAAGCGTTCGAAGCACTGCAGGGTGCCTGGATTGTCGAAATGGGTGAGCTGGCCGCTACGAAGAAAGCAGAAGTGGAAGCCATCAAGAGTTTCATCAGTAAACGGGAAGACCGGTTCCGCGTCGCTTATGGCCGGCACACCGAAGACTTCCCGCGCCAGTGCGTGTTCTTCGGATCTACGAATGACGTCACGTTCCTGAAAGACCGCACCGGCGGCAGACGGTTCTGGCCAATCGCAGTCGATGCGAAACGGGTTCAGCGCCATTGGTCCACCTTAACGGATGAAGAGATCGGCCAGTTATGGGCAGAGGCGAAAACGTACTTTGAACAGAAAGAACCGCTTTTTCTGCCGACAGCCATGGAAGCAGAGATGAAGGAAACTCAGAAAGCACATACGGAGGAATCGCCGTGGACCGGTTTGGTGCAGGAATACCTGGATACGTTATTGCCAGAAGACTGGGAAGAACGGGATCTGAGCGACCGCCGCATGTTTCTGAGTGGGGACTTCGGAGAATCGGAAGGGTCTGTTTTACGGGACCGGGTTTGTGCATTAGAGGTTTGGTGCGAGTGTTTGAATAATGATGCCAAACGTTTTCCAGCAATGGACCGGCGAGAAATCAATGACATTCTTCGCAACTTGGAAGGGTGGAAATCATGTGATCAGAACCAAAAAGGAACCCTGCGTTTTGGCAAATTATACGGGGTGCAGCGGGCCTATATTCGACTGGAAGATGACTTGATTTAAGCAAAAACAGGTGTGGGCGTAACGCCTTTTAGTGTGGGCGTAGTGGTCGTAAGCAAAAAATAGGGGTGTGGGCGTAGTGGGCGTGTTTTCAGTTACGACCACACCTTACGACCACGCCTGAAACATTAGAGCCTGTAAGGGTAGAGGGCTAGTGTGGGCGTAAAGACAAAAAATATTAATAAATTAAATTTAATAGTATAAGGAGTAATAATACACCATATACATCATACAAACGCCTAATACACCTATATATATAGAAAGCTAAAAATTACGACCACACCGCCACGCCTAAAATATGGAAGGAGTTTTTCAGATGCGAGAAAGCGACATAGAAAACTACCTGAAAAAGAACATCGAACGAGTCGGCGGATTGTGCCTGAAATTTGAGTCGCCTGGATATTCAGGTGTTCCTGACCGTCTCTGCTTGATGGGCAATGGAAAGCAATTTTTCGTGGAAGTCAAAGCACCGGGAAAAAAACTTCGGCCGCTGCAGCAAAAATGTAAACGTGAGTTTGAAAAGCGAAAACATTCAGTTTGGGTGGTTGATTCAAAAGAAGGTGTCGACCTGTTGATCGCTACTTGGGTAACTGGAGGTGTCATCGTTGGCAATTGAATATGTGCCGCACGCTTATCAGGATTATGCAACGAAACAGATTCTGGACAATGAAAGTTATGGCCTCTTCCTGGACATGGGTCTCGGGAAGACGGTCTCCACCTTAACGGCCATCGAACAGCTGATGAATAATCATCTGGAAGTTTCAAAAGTTCTGGTGATTGCGCCGAAACGGGTGGCCGAGGATACGTGGAGCCGCGAAGTGTTTAAATGGCAGCACACGAAACACCTGCGGATCTCGAAAGTGCTGGGTTCCGAGAAAGCCAGACGGCAGGCGCTGATCAAGGACGCCGACATCTATGTGATCAACCGGGAGAACGTGGAATGGCTGGCCGAACACTATGCCGGAAAAGATATTCCGTTTGACATGTTGGTGGTGGATGAGCTGTCCAGCTTCAAATCACCGAAGTCGAACCGGTTCAAGGCATTGCGGAAAATCCGTCCGGCCTTCAAGCGATTTGTCGGACTGACCGGAACGCCGGCACCGAACAGCTTACTGGATCTCTGGAGTCAGGTGTACCTGATTGACCAGGGCAAACGGCTGGGCCGCAGCATGACCCATTACAGGGAACGATATTTCATGCCGGCATCATGGGACCGATCAAACCCGCGAATCGTATACAAATATTCACCGAAACCGGAATCGGAGAAAAACATATACGGCTTGATCGATGATGTCTGTGTCTCGATGAAAGCGAGAGATTACCTGCAGCTGCCTGACCGAATTGACAACATCATGACCGTCACCTTGACCGGCAAAGAGCGTGAAGAATACGAACGACTGGAGAAGGACCGCATTCTCGAATACATGGATGGCGATATCGTGGCATCAACAGCTGCATCACTCAGCCAGAAACTGTTGCAGCTGTCGAACGGTGCCAGTTATAACGAAAACCAAGGCGTGCAGAAAGTCCATGACCAGAAGCTGAAAGCCTTTGAGGAGATTGTCGAAGAAGCACAAGGGCAGCCGATTCTGCTGTTCTACAGTTTCATTCATGACAAGGAACGGATCCAGAAGAAATTCAAACAGGCCATCAGCATCGACGAGGACAAATCGATTGAACGATGGAACGCCGGTGAGATTGATATTCTTCTGGCGCATCCGATGTCAGCCGGCCACGGACTCAATCTGCAGGACGGCGGGCACATCATCGTGTGGTTCGGGTTGACCTGGAGCCTTGAGTTGTACCAGCAGGCAAATGCCAGGCTACACCGGCAGGGGCAGGAAGAAACCGTCATCATCCATCACATCTTAACTGCTGACACGATTGATCAACGCGTACTGGAAGTGCTGCAAGGAAAAGAAAAAGGGCAGGACGCTTTATTGGATGCCGTAAAAGCGAGAATCGAAGCCATAGACGAGGGGGCGTAAGGATGACAGATACAGGGCAGATGACCTTTAACGATATTCTGAACATCATCCAGGACTACCACTGGATCATCAAAGAAATCAATCGCCTGCAACTTCAGCTGAACCAAGTGGAAACTGTTGGCGTAGCCGTTTACACAGATGAACCGAAAGCGGCGCAAAGTGAACCGTCAAGGCGCGTCGAGAAAGAAGTGGTTCGTCGGGAAATCAATCACCGCAGATTGCAGAAGTATCGGCTTCGCGTCAAGTACTTGCAGTGCCGGATGCACTTCATCAAAGGCGACAAGGAACAGGCGGTTCTCGACTGCCTACTGGACGGTATGAGCTTGAATGCCATCGCGCTGCATCTCAGCATCCACCGGAAAACAGTGCGCGGGATCCGGAACAGTATCATTGATGGAATCCAAAAGGGACAAGAAGTGCCATAAGTACCCCTTTTTGAATACAAAGAATACAAAGTATACAATTTGTGTGAGGGCGTTTTCACGAGGCGTTCTCCACCTCCCTTTCTTCCGCGACGATTGCTTATGCACGTTGCGGAAGTTTTCAGATATTGGTATGATTAGGGAAAAAGAGGGAGTGATAGTCGTGGAAGAAACTACAATTTTGGAGTTTGAAAACCACCTATTCGGTATCAAGGGTAACAAAGAAGGCATGTTCAAGATTCCGAAAGAGCATTATACACTGACAACAGAACGCCTTAAAGTAAATAAGCAGGGCGTTATTGCACAGACGAAAAGTGATATTGAGCTTTTCAAGATTAAAGATGTCACGGTCCAGCAGAAAATGAAGGACAAGATGATGGGCGTTGGTGATATCGAAGTCATCAGTTCCGATGATTCGGACCCCGTGCTTGTTTTGAAAAACGTAAAGGATCCACACGACATCCGCGAGAAGATCCGCGACGCTTCCAAGAAAGCCAAACAGGAAGCCGGAATTACATACAGACAAAACGTATAAAAGGGGGCAGTTTGAATGAGTCAATTTGCAGAAATCAAGCACATATCTAACGCTGACGTGGTAAACGAATACCTGAGTAATGGCTGGGATTTGATTGATACAGCCCAAAAAGCTTATGGTGATGGTAGCTTTGTAACGCAACACATCTTGGGACTTTCTTACAAGGCGGTAGCTGAAGGATTGTTGACAATCGTGAAAGCTTACGAAGAACACGGATTGAAGGAAGAACTTTTAAGTAAAATGGTGGACGATGAAGGTGACACCGCAGAACGATATGTAACAAACGGCTTTTTCAGTGACAAAAATGAATTGGCTAAATTCCTGGTTAAATATGAAGCCCTTGTGAATAAAAAAGAAGTAACCTTTTATAAATCAAAAAAATCAGAAGCTCCAATTCTAGATAATATCGAAACCGACCCCGGTTTTTAATAAAACGATTATGCGTCTCCATTGGAGGCGTTTTTCATTTTTAGCAGGATTTCCCTTTTTTAGTGTCGAAATGCTTTAGAGGGGGAGGTGGAATAAAAATGATTACAAATGAGAATGCGGTTGAAAAAGTAGAAGAAATAACGAATCACATGATATCAGAGAGAAATTCTAATGGTTTTAACAGCTATGATAAATTTGATGTTCGAAAAACTTTCGAGGATATTTTTAGAGGTAGTGAAATCAACTACATTTACCCAAGATATCTCTTCGAAGACGAATCAGACGAGATGATTTTTTACGTTTTACACGGAAAATCTATCTCTGAAGTTAAACGGTATTCTGAAGCTAATAGTGTTTCAAAACACTATATAGTTGATACCTATCCTTTAACTGTTGCAGGAGTCAGTTACCAGCGGCAGGAAAAGTTGGAGCGCCAAGGAGTAAATCTTGAATTGAAGTTAGAGAACGGTAAATCCTTCATGTTTGATTCAAAGGAAGACAGCAATCATGCTTGGAGAGATTCATTTACTAATACCATTCAAGAAATCTATAATCACCTTATTAAGTAATCAAGTAATCAAGTAATCAAGTAATCAAGGCGTCTCCTTTTGGTGGCGTTTTTCTTATGTCTAAAAACGGTAAATAACCTGAAAGTTGGTGGTAAATGGTGAAACTGACAGTAAAGCAACAGCGTTTTGCAGATGATTACATTATCACTGGAAATGCGACAGAAGCTGCAATCTTGGCTGGATACAGTAAGAAGACAGCACACGTTACAGGGTACGAAAACCTTAGAAAACCTTATATCTCAGCTTATATAGAAAATCGCCTTGAAGAGTTGCGATCTGAAAAGGTTGCAGATCAGCAGGAAGTCATGGAGACATTGACCCGTTTGCTTCGTCGTGAAAGTAAGGAAATGGAGACGGTGGTCGTTAAAAGGGCCGCAACCATCGAATATACACTGGCGAACGGGGAGACTGCCGAGAAGGTCGTATATAACGAATATGCTCAGACCATTGAAGTCGATACCCGCAATAGTGACGTAAACCGTGCCGCTGAATTGATCGGTAAGCGCCATGCGATGTGGACGGATAAGGCAGAAATTACGCAACGTGTCATTGAGGTCATTGTCGGTGAATACGATGACGACAATTAAGCTGAATTTCCCGAAACCGTCAAAAGTGTTCAATAAAAAGATTTTTACCGTCCTGGACGATTACAGCCATTTCACTGAGGTCCATTACGGTGGCGCCTCTTCCGGTAAATCACACGGCGTTGTGCAGAAAGTCATCAAGAAGGCACTGATGCAATGGGAACGGCCAAGAAGGGTACTCTTTACCCGGAAGGTCGCCGCCACCATCAAGGACTCCATCTTTGAAGATGTGATGGCATGCTTGTCCAGCTTTGGAATACTGGAACACTGCAAAATCAATATGACAGACTACCGGATCACGCTGCCGAATGGAGCCGTATTCCTGTTTAAGGGGATGGACAACCCGGAGAAGATCAAATCCATCAAAGGGATATCCGATATCGTGATGGAAGAGGCTTCGGAATTCAACCTGGAGGATTATACGCAATTAACGCTGCGTCTCCGGGAGAAAAAGCACAAGCACCGCCAATTATTCCTGATGTTTAACCCGGTTTCGAAACTAAATTGGGTATACAAATATTTCTTTGAACCAAAAGAAGCTCTGAAGAACGTAACGATCCTGCATTCAACCTTTGAGGACAATAAATTTCTCGATGATTCGGTACGGGAGAACCTACAGAACTTAGCAGCACGCAATCCGGCTTATTACCGCATATACGCACTGGGCGAATTTGCCACGCTGGATAAGCTGATTTTCCCCAGTTACGAAAAACGGCTGCTGGATCAAACAGAATTACGGCACCTGCCATCTTACTTTGGGCTGGATTTCGGTTATATCAATGACCCTTCCGCTTTCATCCATGTCAAGGTCGATGAAAAAGAGAAAAAGCTGTATATCGTTGAGGAGTATGTGAAACAAGGCATGCTGAATGATGAGATTGCCAGGGCGATTAAGTCGCTGGGCTACAGCAAGGAAGTCATCACGGCTGACAGCGCCGAGCAGAAGAGTATAGCCGAAATTGCAAGGCACGACATCAGCAGGATTCGTCCAGCAAGAAAAGGCAAGGACAGCGTAATGAACGGCATCCAGTTTTTGAATCAGTTTCAAATCATCGTGGATGAACGCTGCTTCAAAGTAACCGAAGAACTTGAAAACTACACATGGAAAAAGGATAAGAAGACAGGCGAGTATCACAATGAGCCGGTCGATTCTTATAACCATACAATTGACGCGATCCGGTATGCCGTTGAAGGCATTAACCGCAAACCTGTCGCAAACCTATTCAAAGGAGGCCTGTAAATGGTATTCATTATGAACCCCGAAGAGGAAGAGCTGGACGGCGAACTGCTGAAAAAGTTCATTGACGAACACGCCGCCCTCCAGACGCGATATGACATGCTGTCCAATATGTATAAGGGACAGCACGACATCCTCGCTGCAGACGATAAAGATTCAGGAAAACCAGATAACCGTTTAGTGGTCAACTTTGCGAAATACATTGTTGATACGCTGAACGGTTATTTTGTTGGGACGCCGATCAAGACGGTCCATCCGCATGCTGAAACAGCAGATCGCATGAAACTGATCGCAAAACGGAACAGCCAGAATGACAATAACGCCGAGCTTGCGAAGATGTGCAGCATTTACGGCCATGCCTATGAATTTCTGTACCAGGACGATGAAGCCAATACGCGCGTCACGTATTTACGGCCGCAAGAAGCTTTCGTCATTTACGATGACACGATTGGACAGAAACCGCTGTACGGCGTCCATGCTTATAAGGACAAAGACGACCTGCTGAAAGGCGCTATCTATTCCGCTACAGACAAGCAGCCTTTCGCCGTAAATGATAAAGGCGAAATGGTCATCGAGAATGGCGAAGCGCATTATTACGGCGATGTGCCGCTGATCGAGTATTTGGAGAATGAAGAAAAACAATCCGCTTTTGAAAGTGTCATTTCATTGATCAACGCCTACAACAAAGCGCTGTCGGAGAAGGCCAATGATGTGGACTATTTCGCAGATGCTTATTTATCAATTCTAGGCGTTGAAATAGATCAGCCTACACTGGACAAGATCCGAGACAACCGCATCATCAACCTTAAAGAAGCCGGCGGCGATGCCAGTAAGATTGTTGTGGAATTTCTGGACAAGCCGAATGCCGATATCACACAGGAAAATCTAATTGAACGTCTGAAAGAAGATATTTTCCAGATTGCGATGGTGGCAAATATCAGTGACGAGAACTTCGGTTCATCTTCCGGGATCTCGCTGAAATACAAACTGCAGCCAATGGAGAACGTCGCCTTGATGAAGGAACGGAAATTCACTGCAGGCATGATGCAGCGTTTCAAAATGATGTTCAACGTGCCGCAGCAGTTCACGCAGCCGCCTGAGAGTTATCTGGAGATTGATTACAAGTTCAGCCGCAACATTCCGAACAACTTGAAGGAAGAAGCGGAGACGGTCGCGCAGCTGGTCGGCATTCTGCCAAACAGTTTCCTTTACGGCATGTTGTCAAACGTGGACAACGTTCAGGACGTTATCGATGAACTGGCCAAGCAGAAAGCCGAGGCCGCTACAAACTCTTATAACAGCGATATGAATACGCCGTTCAATGAGAAGGTGACATCTGATGGCAGTCAAGAAGAATAAGGACTACTGGGGTAAACGCCATGAACAGTGGTGGGACAACCAGGAGAAGGACGACAACAAAGTCAATAAAAAGCTGGAAAAGCAATATGCCAAGATGTCGAAAGATGTCGAACGGGATATTGCTTCTTATTTTGCCAAATATGGCAAGGACAACGTAATTGAATTCCGTGTGCTCCTGCAGGATCTGGACGACAGGGATCGCCGCATGCTTTTCGAGGATATGGACAACTTTGCTTTGAAGTATCCGAAGTACGTAAACCTGATGCCTGTACGGGAGAGCATTTACAAGCTGAATCGCCTGCAAGGACTTCACCAGTCGATGAACATGAAGCTGCTGGAGCTTGGCGCCTTTGAACAGCAAGTCTTTGAAAAACACTTGCTGAAGACATACGGCAAGAACTACAAAGCTTTGATGGTGGAGCTCGGACTCGGTTCAACTTTTGTCGCTGTGTCCGATACGGTGATTCGCAACACCATTTACAAGAAATGGGTGAAAGGCCAGAACTTCTCGGAACGGATCTGGGGCAATAAAGAGAAGATGCTCGGTTATATGCAGAATGAATTCCGTGACGGCTTGGCAAGAGGCGACAATTACAAATCAATTGCAGCTGAGATGCAGCGGCGTTTCGATGTTGGTGCATATGATGCCCGCCGCCTTGTGACAACAGAAGCCGCTTTCGTGCTGAACCAGTCACACAGTAAAGGCTATACGGACAACGGCGTTGAGGAATACGACATTGATGCCATTATGGACGGCAAGACCAGCGTCATCTGCCGGAACATGGACGGGAAACGGTTTAGATTTGATGAAGCTGAGGTCGGGCTAAACTTCCCGCCGTTCCATACCCGTTGCCGTACAACCTTCACTGGCGTTCTTGATGATTTCTTATAGGAGCTAGAGATTGAAAGGGGTGATGGGTTTTGCTAGACCATAAGCAGGCGATATGCCGGAAAGGTTAAGGTGATCCATTATCTTCGAGCTATCGGTTAAATAGCAAATCAGAAAAAAGGGAGTGTTTTTGAATGGAAAACAAACAAATGATTGGTACCGCAATTTCTATGTTAAAAGGCATTGACCCAAAAACCATTGAAGTTATTAATTTTGATCGTACAGCATACGACGACGGCTCGGTAGGTTTCAGTATCAATATCACTACTCCGGCAACAAGAGCGATTCCGCTCACTGAAGCCCCTAAAGCAGAGACAGATCTTCCCGTAACATCACAAATTTTTATGAGGGGCGAACCGGTTCAATTGTTTAGTTTCCAGCAAACGGGCCGCTACGCTGTTATTGATTTAGGAAGTCCTGATGGCGCAAAAAGGGATTTAAGTATCAGTGGTCCCATTAGGAAGGTCTACTTAACAGACGAAATCTAAGAACCCGCCATCAGGTAGGTTCTTTTTTCATGCCCGAAACATGCTCACGGCATAAAAAGGCGCAAGGCTGAAAAATACAGACAACAAAGTCTATAAAAAAGGAGCAATCATTCATGACTAAATCAAAATTCCCTTTAAAACTCAATATCCAATTCTTTGCTGAACAGGACCCGCCAGCGGATCCACCGCAAGACCCACCCGCAGACCCGCCGAACGATCCGCCCGCTGATCCACCAAAGGATCCGCCGGAGAAAATGTTCACTCAGGCAGAAGTGGATAAGATTGCGAAGGACCGTGCAGCACGCGCTGAAAAGGATAAAGAGAAAGCCATCGAAGAAGCAGCCAAACTGGCGAAGATGAACGCCGATGAAAAGCAGAAGTACGAGCTGGAGAAGCTGCAGAAAGAAAACGCTGAATTGAAGGCTGCACAAAATCGCTATTCACTCGGACGTGAAGCCACGAAGATGTTAGCTGAGTCCAACATCCTTGCTGATGAGGACACGCTTGAATTTGTGGTACGTGACGACGCTGACGCGACGAAAGCAGCTGTCACCAAGTTTGCCGCTTTAATCGACGCCAAAGTCGATGAAGCTGTGAAAGAGAAACTGAAAGGCACGCCGCCGAAGAAATCACCAAACGGTTCAGGCGCTGCTACCAAAACAGAAATTCTCGCAATTAATGATGCCTCGGCTCGCATTAAAGCGATTCAGGCAAATCCACACCTTTTTAAACAATAAAAACTTAGAAAACAGGAGGTCATTTCAAAATGACAGTTAAAAAACGATCACTTTTACCATTGAATATCCAATTCTTTGCGGCGGAATCTCCGCTGACAACAAATCTGAGTAAAGCCCTTTCCATCGATTTAACAGAACGATTCGGCCAGCGCTTTAAATCGCTTTATGAACTGTTAGGTATTGAGCGCATCCTGCCAGTGGCCAGCGGTACGGTACTTAAAACGTACACGTCAAGCGTGACACTAAGCGGCGCTGTTGTTGCTCCCGGTGACATCATTCCGTTGTCTGAAGTGGTTATGGAAGATGGTCCATCACAGGAACTGACATGGGACAAAAAACGCAAAGCGGTAACGATGGAAGATATTCAGAAATTCGGTTTTGATCGTGCCATCACGATGACGGATTCCAAGTTGATCGGCGAAATTCAAAAAGGCGTTCGCTCAAAACTTTTGGCGCAATTGGCTACTGGTACAGGCGTGGCTACAGGTGTAGGTCTCCAGGACACACTGGCACAAAACTGGGCAGCTGTTACAACAAAATTCGGTGAAGATGATGTAAAAGTCATTTCATTCGTCAACCCGTTTGATGTTGCTGATTACTTGGGCAAAGCAAACGTTACGACGCAAACGGCTTTCGGTATGACGTACATTGAAGATTTCTTGAATAACCGTGTGGTTTTCCTTCACGGCGATATTCCACAAAACACTGTTTACTCAACAGCTGACGAAAACCTGATTGCAGCTCACGCGGTTATGAGTGGTGGAGAAATCGGTCAGGCCTTCGACTTCACGACTGACGAGACAGGCTTGATAGGCGTAACGCACGATATCAACAAGCAGCGCTTGCAGGCTGAAACAATCACGGCTTACGGCATCGTCTTGTTCGCTGAACGTTTGGACGGCGTAGTTGTCGGGACAATCACTGAAGAAGCACCAGTAGTTTAATAAAAAATTTAATTAGAAAAGGATGATCAATAATGGCAGACGTAGCAATCGTAAAGTTCAATGACGGACAGGATAACAAACACGGATATGAAGTAGGGGATCCTTTCCCGCGCGAAGGGTTTGAAGTTTCTGAAGAACGACGCCAAGAGCTTAGAGGCAAAAACAATAAAGCAAAAAAACCTGTCATCAAGGAATTCAGTGTAAAAGAAGCTGTGAAAGCGGCTGAGGACCCTGTGGACCCTGTGGACCCTGAATTCCCGAAACACACGGGCGGCGGATATTATGAATTGTCCAACGGCGAGAAGGTACAAGGTAAAGAAAACGCAGTACAAGCAGAATTAGCACTATAAAAACCAAGAGTAAAGCGTGGTGAACGACCATGAGCATGATTGATAGATTACAGGTACGTGTTCCGGATATCGACACCAGCCTCGCTGAGGAATTCATCACAACCGCCAAAGATCGTATCTTGCTGCGTGTCGGTACAAAGCAGACCGTTTTTCCCGCCGAACTGGAATCCATCTGTGTGGAAGTTGTGCATGCCATGTATAACAAACACCAGATGAAGCATCAGGGAGTTGAATCGGAAAGCGTGAATGTTTTCTCCGTTAAATTTATTAACCGGCTGCTGGATGAATACGAAAGCGAGCTGGCTGAATACCGCCGCATGTATAAAACCAAGCAGGATGAATCGACTGGAAAGCTGAGATTCCTATGAGATTTAAACCATTAAAACTCTATGCTGACCAGAAGACAGGCGAGGACGTTTTGGGCAACCCGATTACTGAACCGGTATTGATTGGACTATACGAAGGACTTGTCACATCTTGGACTACGGAAGAAATCGCCTTACTTGACCGGGATGTAACCCGAACGCAGCGGAAGTTATTGACCGATGCCCCAGTCGACATTATTCGACAAGCCGACTCTATCGATTTAGAAGGCGAGCGTTATCACGATATCGAGATTCGAACAGATACTGTGCGCTGGCGCATCTGCCATATTAAGGACTATTTCCAATGAGAGTCGAGTGGATGGGCGATACGGCTTTGATTAAGGAGTTGATCCGGAAGAGCCAGACGGACTTTGACCGCGTCGGTGCCAAAAGTTTACTTGAGCTTCGGAACCGTGCGGTCAAGTCCAAAAATCCGGCGCAGGGCGGAACACCTGTGGACAGTTCGGAATTGCGCATGAGTGCTACCGTGAACGGTGATTCGATGGGCTATATAAAAGACTATGCGCCACACGTTGAATACGGTCATAGGCTGGTCAATGGCGGTTTTGTACCCGGTCAATATTTCTTGAGAACAAACGTGAACATCCAGAAACCGATATTCCGGGAAGACTTGATCACCAAGATGAGGGAGTGAGAACATGCTGAAAAAATTATCGCTGCTCGATATGCACGTTGCGTTGAAGACTCGGATTGAATCGGGTACGGATCTGCGGCTGGTCGACCAGGTAAAAGTAAACGAAGTTTCCCCCTTTACCTTCCTGGAGATTGTCGGGATGACGGAAAAGAACACTAAAACGATGTACGTGGATGAGTTTACGGTCCATGTTCACATCATATCCGAACCGGATACAAGCAGCATCGCCCATTACGGCAATATCCAGAAGGTACAGGAAGCTCTGACCGAATACTTGGGATTGCCACTGGGCTATGACTTGTTCGGTCAGACCACTTCCGGGTTGATCAGTAACTTTACAGATAAAGAGACAAACGAGCGCCATGCCGTACTGGGGTTCGTTTTTAAAGTATCTTACGGATTCAAAATAAAATAACAGGAGTGAGACAGAATGGCATTTGAAAATAACTTATACTGCGATCTTACAGATGGCGCATCTCAGGCAATGGCCGGAAAGGACATTATCCTGGCAATCTTTGACGCAACAGGCGCGGATCTGTTAGCGGTCGCAGGCCAGCAAGGGTTGACGATCAACCGTTCAAAAGACTCCATTGAGGTCACGTCGAAAGACAGCGGCGGCGGATGGAAAAAGAAAATCGGCGGCATGAAAGAATGGTCCATCGATAACGACGGTTTATATGTCCCAAGCCACGCATCACATAAAGCTTTATCTGCAGCATTCAACAACGACGAGCTGCTTTGTATAAAAGTGCTCGATCAGAAAAATGAAGTCGGCATGTTCGGCGGTTTGGCTTCACTGACAGATTACAGCTTGGAAGCGCCATACGACGATGCAATGACGTACTCAGCTTCTCTTGACGGCTCCGGCGAACTTGTTGACCTATTAGAAGATCCAGAAACAGGCAACATGATGCCTGGTGACGAAGAACCCGTAGTCGTCGTATAAGAACTGAAATACTCAATTCAATTAGGAGGAATGAAATATGTTTGAAGTAGAAAAAGATGTACTGGATTTACGGTTTAATATGCAGAAAGTTAAGACACTGGAATCGATGCAAGGAGTTTCCCTGATGGGGGAGCTTCGCAGTTCCGGCGGCCTTTTGTCGCTGCAGGTATTGGAAGGTTTGTTCGCAGTAGGCCTTTATAACACAACTCAGGACCAAGCCGTAAAAGGGAAAAAAGCGGTGGAGATTTATAATTCTCTGATGGAGTCTGAGGGATATTCTAACATTGTGGCCGTTACAATCGGCAAGCTGCAGGAGGACATGGGTTTTTTGTTCCGCAACAACTAATTGAATATGAATATTTCGGTGAGGATGCAGGCAAGAAACGAGCACTAACCAAAGCGGAAGAAGAATTGAATATTAAAGCGGAGTCCTATGCGCAAGCGCGCGACTTCGCTTTTTTTGTTGCCAATTTTAGCTATTCAAAGAAAGATTACGAGGCTTTGACGGAGTTGGAGAAAATGTTCATCCGGAAAGCTTATGAAGCCAAAATCGTCAATGAATCCACTTTCGCACGGAATGCCCATCTGAATGCCATAGCTAATTCGAAACGGAAGAAGTCGGCAAAATTCATCGAACTATTCAAGAAGCGCCGCAAGAAAGTTGATAAAGAATACAACAAAAATGCAGAGAATACCATCCTCAAAGTGGAAGCAAAAGAGGGGAAATCATGGGTGGACAAGATTTACGCGAGCGTTGGTCGCAAACGTCCAGTCAAGAAAGGAGAGTGACCAATGGCAGATTATACATTAACCGCCAAACTGACCGCTGATGCCAGGGATCTGATCCGCGGATTTGATCAGGCAAGCGATGCGGTACAAGGGGCAGGGAAGAAGATACAAAGCGCCAGTAAATCAATCGGCGCTGTCGGGGCGAAAATGTCAGTCGGCATTACGTTGCCTTTGGTGGCAGCAGGTAAAGCCATAATCGGAACAGGTATGGCCTTCGATGACTCGATGGCGAAAGTTTCCGCAGTCTCAGGAGCTACAGGTGAAGATTTACAGGCTTTACGTGACACGGCCAAGGAAATGGGCGCCACAACCCGTTACTCTGCATCTGAAGCCGCGGACGGCTTGAATTTCATGGCCATGGCAGGTTGGAACACCGAACAGATGGTTTCCGGCCTGCCTGGTGTCTTGAGTTTAGCTGCTGCATCCGGTGCGGATCTCGCCACCACTTCCGATATCGTAACAGATGCCTTGACGGCTTTCGGCTTAGAAGCAAAAGACAGCGGAAAGTTTGCTGATATTTTAGCAGCTGCTTCTTCCAAAGCCAATACGGATGTCGTTATGCTCGGAGAGTCCTTCAAGTATGTGGCTCCGCTTGCCGGTGCAATGAACTACGCTGCTGAGGATGTTTCTGTGGCGCTCGGCTTGATGGCTAATGCCGGGATTAAAGGAAGCCAGGCAGGTACTTCTCTGAAGACCATGCTGGCTAACTTGGCATCACCAACCAGTAAAATGAGCGGTGCAATGGACGACCTCGGCATCAGCTTGACCAATAGTGACGGTTCGATGAAAACCCTTGATGAAGTCATGGGTGATCTGCGGACATCCTTTGCGGATCTGGATGAAGTGCAGCAAGCACAGTACGCATCCACCATCTTCGGGAAGGAAGCCATGGCAGGCTCATTGGCCATCATTAACGCAAGTGAAGATAGCTATGACGGTTTATCCGAAGCCATCAACAATTCAGAAGGCGCAGCCGCTACGATGGCCGAAACGATGGAAAACACACTGGGCGGTAAATTGCGCTCGATCCAATCCGCTACTGAAGGTGTGGCAATCGGTTTCTACGAAGAGATGTTACCTGCACTTGAAGCAGTAGCTGAAAAGGTTTTGGAAGCTGTTGGGTTCCTGGGCAGTATGTCCGGAGAGTCAAAACGACTTGCCTTAATGATTGCAGGCATTGTCGGAATTGTAGGACCGCTACTTGTGGGTCTAAGCATGTTTGGCTTCTTGATTGGCGGTGTGGTAACGGCCATCGGCTTTATGATCAGTCCGGTTGGTTTGGTTATAGCTGGTCTTCTTGCACTCGGTGCCACGTTCGGGATAGCGATGTACAGGAGTGAAGAATTCAGGAATGTCGTCATGGGTGTCTTTGAGAAAATACAAGAATTTGTATCAAGTTTTATCTCTACAGTAATTCCCATCCTGCAATCGATGTGGGACGGTGCAAAAGCAGGGGCAGAAGGATTCGCTTCTTCAATCGGTGGAAAGCTTTTAACGGTATTCGAAACTGTAAAATCGGTAATCGGAACCGTCATAGGCGTCATTGGAGAATTCATCATGAGTATTGTGGGCGGATTTACGGAAGCCGGCGGATCCATTCAATCTTTAGGGGCTCTGTTCTTGGGATTTAATCCGCTATTGAAAATCGGAATGCTGGTCTTGTCACAATTCGGCCCGCAGATCGCTGCAGGCTTTGTGGAGATTGCTTCGCTTATCGTGCCAATACTGACGACGCTTGGCACAATGCTCGGCCAGTTAGCCGCTGCAATCATTCCAATGGTGATGAACGTCATCGCTACATTGATTCCAGTCGTGATCATGCTTGGAACTTCCATTCTGCAAATCATAACCGCCGTGCTGCCTGTGCTGCTGAATATCTTCATGCAGCTGGTTCCAGTAGTTATGAGTTTAGTCTCCACCATAATCGGATTAGTGACGCAGTTGGTCCCGTTAGTCACGACGATTATCGGCGCTGTTGTACCTGTATTAATGATGTTGATTGATGTCATATTAAATATTGTTCAGGCGGTCGCTCCAGCGCTCATCGCTATTATCGGCGCAGTCATAGCAATATTCCAAGCGATCATCCCGATTGTAATATCCATATTGACGGTAATCATCGGTGTGATGACAGGCATCATTTCGGCAATTACGCCAATAATCGCATTTGTGGCAGGAATCATTACCAGCATCATTGCCATAATTGCGCCAATCGTGACATTTATCGCAGGAGTGATTGCATCCATCTTCAAAGCCATTACACCTATCATTGTTTTCGTCACAGGCGTATTCAATACGGTATTCTCTGTCATATCTGGCATATTCAATACAATCGTTCAGTACATCGGGTCCGCAATTCAATCTGTGTCAAATACCATCGCGCAGGTTAGTGGCGTTGTATCCGGCGTTTTCAACGGCATCTGGTCGAAAATAGCATCGGTCATGGACCGTGTGAAAACAAAGATTCAAGGCGTATTTGATGCTATTAAAACAGCCTGGTCCGGGCTGAAAACTTTCGTCTCGAGCGTATTCACAGGCATCGGGGATAATATGGCGGATCTGGTTAACCGCGTTAAAGGTTTCGTCAATGGCGTCATCGGCGGTATCAACTCAGCCATCGGACTGATCAACAAAATACCAGGTGTCAGCATCGGCAAGATTCCGCAATTGGCCAGAGGAACGGACGACTGGCAGGGCGGTCTTGCCCGCATCAATGAAGGCGGTCGCGGCGAGCTGGTGAACCTCCCAAGTGGTGCTCAAGTTATTCCGCATGACATCAGTATGAAATATGCAAGAGAGGCAGGACAAGCTAGCGCGAGGAGCTTCACAGGCAACAGCGGTTCAGGCGATGTCCACGAAGGTGACGTGATCGTCAATATCGGGAATTTCGAAAACCGCACAGATCGTGATCTGGAAACACTGTCTCACGACTTAGGCTGGATGACGAAAAGAGAAAGGGGGCGTCTGGCTTATGATTGAGTCATGGATGCAAGGCTTAGTACCAGAAGACTATGAGAAAACTTATTTTGATTACAACGACAAGGCTTCAAGCGAAATGGGGCTGACCATTGGCGCTTCCACCTCTCAGCACAGCCCAGGTTATGATGTAATGTTTGAAAAGGTTCCCGGCAGAGATGGTGACTTAGCGATGGACAATGGACGGTTTGAGCCGTTCGTTTACCCCATTCGCGTCTATCTGGAATCAGAAGGGGAAGATATTCATGCAGCCGCTAGTCGGATATCCAAATGGCTAAAGAAGGATATCCGATACAAGCCGCTGTTCCTTTCTTGGGATCCGGAATATATCTATTCCGCAATATATTATGAGCAGTACGATATTGAGGATATGCTGCAGAAGTTCGGCAAAATATCGCTCAACTTTAAATGCCACCCGATAAAGTACGCCCTATCCGGATTAACAAAACGAGATGTGTCCATCGGCTCAACTCTATATAACCCAGAAGAACGTACGGCGAAACCCTTAATCGAAATAACGGGTACCGGCGATATCCTGTTGTTTAAAAACGGAGAGCCTTGGCTGACACTAACTGGAGTTGATGGATCCATCACAATTGATTCACAAACCCAGATGGTCTATAAGGGGGATGTCAAAGCGTTCAATAAAATGAATGGGAATCTTCGTCCAATGTTTCCGGTTCTCTCTCCAGGTGAAAACGTGATTTCTTGGGGAGCGAATGTCGGGAAAGTTACCATAACTCCGCGATGGGAGGCGGTTGTGTGAGCAATCCTATCCTTTATAAAGCAAATGAAACAGACTTTAACCATTTAGGTCTCGGCGTCCTAAGCGATGCCGTTTCCTGTTTGGTGACGGAAGAACGGAACGGGCTGTTCGAGCTGGAACTTAAATACCCGCAGAACGGATTGCACTTCTCAGATTTGCAATATGACCGTTTAATT
Source organism: Planococcus daihaiensis (assembly GCF_049262615.1). GTDB lineage: Bacteria > Bacillota > Bacilli > Bacillales_A > Planococcaceae > Planococcus. Next base: position 2,910,717 of record NZ_CP175504.1, read on the forward strand.
AAGTGCGATGCAGGTCATCTGCTAAAGGACCAACGCTTTAAGATTATTCGGATCAGCAAGCCAATGAAGGGCTTCGTCACTATTGATGCTGAACATGTCAGCTACCTGGCACAGGACCTTTCCCTGAAACCGGACATTCCATACAACGGAAATGCAAGCGTGGCTCTCGCGACTTGGGCTTCGTCTATTGTTGACAATCACCCCTTCACCACCTTCAGTGACGTTTCAACAACTGGTAGCGGGAAATGGAAACTGGCAGACACCGAGAATGCACGGAAAGCTCTCGGCGGCATGGCAGGTTCCATCCTTGATACTTATGGTGGCGAATATCGATTCGATAACTACCACATCGGTTTATACGCACAGCGTGGCTCTGACAGTGGCGCCTTGATCGCCTATGGTCGTAATCTAACGGAACTGACGCAGGAAGAAGCCATTGACAGCACATATACTTCTGTCTACCCCTATTCGATTTATACAGACGATGACGAGAATGAAATCACTGTGACCCTGCCTGAATTTTTTGTGGACAGCGAGCATGTGGGGAATTTTGCCCGTCGGAAGATCTTGAAAGTAGATTATTCCGAAGAAGAGATCGGAACGGTGGAAGCATTGCGCAGCCGGGCTCAGAGTTACATCACGTCTAACAATATCGGCGTCCCGAAAGTGAACATGAAATTGAAATTTATCGACTTGGCCAAAGTGCTGGATGGTAAGAACATGCAGCTCATCGAGGAGATCGGGCTGTGTGATCTAGTGACGGTCTATTTAGAGAAATTTGATATCCAAACAAAAGCAAAAATCATCCGGGTTATTTGGAACGTGCTAATCGATCAATACGAATCTATTGAAGTCGGAGAGGCGCGAGCCAGTTTAAGTAAAAGCATTGACGCCTCCATCGACGAAAAAGTAAATCGGGTGGATCGGCGGATTAACCGTGTACAGACTGCTGCCAATGGAAAGAATAAAGTTTACCGAGGACTCGATGAGCCTGCCAATGGGTCAAAAGGGGATCTCTGGTACAAGCCTGTAGGTGACGGCGAAGTCGAGATGTATATCCATAATGGGTCTATTTTTGCTTTGGAAGCCTTCTCTGCGGATGCGCTCGGCGGGACAGTCAATTTTGCGAACGTGAACGGTATTAATTTTAATGCTGCTAACGTCGTGACTGGGATTCTCGACACTTTTCTTGTGAAGATAGAGGGTGAGGAAGGCCATTTCTTCATCGACGGAAACATGTTGAAGGCCTTAAGCAAGATAGATCCGAACAGGTATTTCGAAATAACGCCGGAAGGTGCATATGCTGCAAGGGGCGCATTCATCGTAGAAAGACCGGACGGAGCCCTGTCCATCAATAACGGTTTACTGCAGAATGATTTTTCCTTGCAACCAACCAACCCTACATTTCGGAATAAGCCGACAGTTACGGAGGTAGGGGTTTACTGGGCGACCACTGAAACCAACCCCCAGAACTGTGAGGCCTATTTTTTCGCTCATAAAAGTAAGTATTTAAAATGTATGGTGGTTGCGCATGACTTGGGCAGCGGCAAAGGTGCACGGATGGGAATCTATGAGATTGGCGGCGGCGGGGTAACGCTTGCACAAACAGCAGTGTATTCCGAGACAGATGCCACTTCCGCTGCTACGACGCTCACCGTAGATCTCGGAACACCGACGGGTGACCAACGTGGTATTTATATTCGCTTAAACACAACGACAGGCGGAGAAGCCCGCGGTCGAATTGTGAAAATATGGCTGGAGGGATAATGTGATTCAATTATTTGTCAATGTGGATGCAGACGGGAACATCAAAAAAGAATACAGCGGTGAAAACATAATAGCTGAAGAGAACTTTGACTTTCATTTTCTGACAGACCAGGAGACCGTGGATAACCTGCCAAATCTGAAAATAGTCATGAATGGCATGAAGAAAAGTCTGGTTTTAAAAGATGAAGTAGGAGGTGGAAGTTGATGGAAACAAATAATACTTATCTTGAACTGATTGAGGGCGGCAGCGTTTTTAAACAAGGGGATCGAGTTGATCTTGCATTTAGGCCTTTCAACTATAAAGGAGAAGTCGTCAGTCTGGCAGGAAAAACCATCAGCACAACAATCCGGAAAGCCGGAAAAGGGATACTGTTTGAAGGAATAGCTTCCTGGGATTTCGAGAAACAGGCCATTGTTCAGAGGACGCCAGAGAATTTAGAAGATGGCGTCGTGGTTATTGAGTTCCTTGTTACGGATCCGAACGACCCTGAATATAAAACCATCTTCCCTTCCAGCGAAAGTAATGGGCGTTTAAAGGTCACCCCGTCATCTGAAAATATAGATTATGTCGGAGTGAAGATGACAACCGTCTCACAATTGAAGGCTGAACAGAAAGCGGACCAGGATGCATTTGAAGCAGCTGTGATTCCCCGGGTTGAATCTGTGGAAAGCAAAACAGAGACAAGCCTCATCAACTTAGTGAAGAATGGAGATTTCCGGAACGGTGTTACTGGATGGGCTTCGGGCAATGGTCTTTTGTCTGTCGCTGATAATGCGCTTGTCATTGCCTCGAGGGGAACAAACCAAAATCCGCAAGCAAATTACAATATAACCAGTTTAGGGGTATCCAATTATTACACGAAACTGAAATTCAGATTGACTGATCCTGACGCAGTCACAACGAAAGTTTCCGTGTTACAAGGAAGCGTGCGAAAAGATATTACTGATTTTACTATCGGTGAATGGTATTCATTCGAGGAAGTATTCACAAACATAGACTTCACACGAATTTCACTCTTATGGGAAACTCCATCGGCGTTAGCAGGAGCGAACACAGTTCTAGAAGTGAAAGAAGTTCTATCCATCGACTTAAACAAAGTGGTAACAGGCGGTGTTAGTGGGGACAAATTAAAATCTCTGCTAGAAGAAATGGGCTCAGAATGGTTTTATCGCTCTGCTAGTATTGGCAAACTGCAAAGAGTTTTGATGAATAACTATTTAAAGCCGTCTTTCGTCAATGTCTTAAACTATATAAGCGTGAAAGATTACGGGGCAATTGGGAATGGAATTGCAGACGATACTGCGGCGTTGCAAGAAGCATTTGATGTAAAAAGAAACGTTTATATCCCTCCTGGGAATTATAAAATTACTGGAACGCTTTATGTGCATTCAGACACTAACGTCTACGGTGATGGCGAAAGCAGTCATGTATTTTTAGGTGATGGTTACGTATTGGATACTATTGTTTGGAGAGCAGCCAGTGATTGGTTGGCTTGTCCATATATAGTCACGATGCCGGAATCCAAAAACATTACCGTTAAAAACTTTAAGATTTCGGGTAACACATCTCAAATCGAGGACCTTACTCACTTCGGGTTAGCGTTTGCAGATACGACTAATGGGATAGCCGAAAACATGATAATTCAATACGTCAACTATGAGGATTCGCTATCAGAGGTATGGTTGCGCGGGTTCAATATTGTGACTATGCGGGCATCGGATATTCAGATCAAAGGTGGCAATTTTGATTATGGCGGCTATGAATGCGTGTGTATCAATGACGGAAGTGAAAATATCACTGTTGACGGGGCGAACATTGGTATAGGTTGGAGAACTTCTATACAAGTACACCGCAGGTGTAAAGATATTAAAATTATCAATAATACAATTGTTCAAAATGCGCCTATCGCTCATGGGGCAGTAACTTTCCACGCAGAACCGGGCGAGGAAATTGTAAACGTTCTTTTTGCAAATAACTTTGTGGATGCCACAGTTGGCGTTGGACAGCGAGCGTTGCAGACACACGGCTTTGGCTCAGAGGAAAATTTAATCATCACAGGGAACACCATCAAATCAAATCAAGATGGACTATACTTGAAAGCGATTAACGGTGCGATTGTCTCAAATAATATTGTCATTGCAGGGCGCTTTTCTATCCACGATTTAGCAGGCAGCCGAAATACCCTAATCACAGGAAATAAATTGCTCTCCGTAAAAGGATTGAATATTTCAAGGGATGTTCAAAATCTTAAAATCCTGCATAACGAAATCACGAACAGTGAAGATTCAGGCATCAAGTTTGGCGAGAATAGCAAGAATATCTTGATCGCTCACAACGATATTCACTCCTTCTATTACGGGATTTACGAAAATGACTTCGCTGTGGAAAATCTGCAAATCTTTGACAATACCATCGTTTCTGAAACGAATAACGGCATCGTGCTGAACTATACAGGAGTGCTCGAAAATCTAGGTTGGAGAGTAAGCGGGAATACAGTTAGCGTACCAGATACGATGACGGCGATTTTCCTAAATGCGAATATCAACTACGCAATGGTTAATCAGAATACTGTTTTAGCTGGCGGCATTGGTGTCAGGTTGCACGCAGGGGCAAGCAATTCACTGGTAGCGTTTAACAATGTTGCGAATTCTGCTATGGGCGTTGCATTGACCGGAACTGGTACAGGAAATATAACGAGGGATAATTTAGAGTAATTAAAAACCTCTGTGTTTATAAATAAACAAATGATATACTAATATTTGTAAAAATTATAAGTACAGAGGAGTTTTAGTAGTTGAATGCAAAATTAGACTTTTTAGATGCACTTAGAGGATATGCCATATTAGGAGTAGTGTTAACGCATTCTACTCAAAAGATTGAAAATCTTCCTATTTGGGTTGATAATTTCGGAGTTCAAGGAGCAAGGGGAGTTCAATTATTTTTTCTAGTTAGCGCATTTACCCTTTTCTATTCGTTGTATAAAAAGTATAATACCCATCAACTTGAAGTGGGAGATTTTTTTGTAAAACGCTTTTTTAGGATCGCTCCGATGTTTTATGCTGCTTTAATCTTTTATGCAGTTGTTGATTTTGCATTTTACAAAGTAGGATTGATCGATACGCCTCAGGTATATTCTGTTGGTTTAATCTTTTCTACTTTAACTTTCACTAGTCTATTAAATCCTGATTGGCTATTTAGTCTAGTTCCCGGTGGATGGTCTATATCAGCTGAGATGATTTTTTATTTGTTAGTCCCATTGTTATTTTTATTCATCAGAAATTTAAGAAGTGCACTAATTCTGTTTTTTGCCTCTATATTAATTTTTCTTTTATCCACTTTTTTAGTTGTAGAGCTGGAATTTTGGGGAGGGCGTAATGAATTAGTAGATAAATTTTTATTTTATTGGTTCCCAAGTCAACTTCCTATCTTTTCATTGGGGATTGTTTTGTTTTTTATATTAAAAGAAAAAATAATTAACGGTAATTTGAATAACAGTTCAACTGCTTTTAGTCATTTTTTAATAGTAGGATCGATTCTTATGATAGTTATTTTAGGAATTACTAGAGACTTCGACAGTATATATTTCCAAAAACACTTCTTGTTTGGTATAGCATTTTTGTTATTAGCCTATGGATTAGGGACTATTCAAAAACATTTTTTGGTTAATAAAATTATAAGTTTTATAGGTCAAGTTAGTTTCAGCATGTATCTAATTCATTTCTTTGTTTTAGATGTGGTAATTAAAATACTGAGAATGACTATTTCTGTTTATGTATCAAACTTCATCTTTTTAATGTTGTTGTTTTTAATCACATTAATTATTTCTACACTAGCTTCTTACCTAGCACACAAATTGATTGAGAGTCCGGGAATCATGTTAGGAAGAAAAGTGTCAGTTAAACTTAAGAGCAAGAAAAAATTGAAAGCAGCACGGGTGATAGAGTAAAAACGGCATCTTAGGATCAAACGTTGCGGTAGTGACAATTCAATAAAACGGTGAAAAAGGGCGTCCAATCGGATGCTCTTTTGTTCGTCTCCACAGGACAGAAAAAACCTCCTAGATAGAGTAGTCTGGCCGACAACTATCCGGAGGTCGCAGTTGGGGATATCCAACAAATTCAGAATAGCTCAATACATGAAACACAGCAAGAGATATTTTTAACAGAGGGTGTCCAATCGGGTGCTCTTTTTGTTTTGCAAAAAAATGAGAAAAGCAATCGGGGGTCCATCCTAAAAATAAGAGAGGAAGATCATGATGGGCAATTTGTTTTTACTAACTATTGGAGGTGTCGATTTGGAACATTTAGAGGTAGCACGAATGTATTTATTTGGACCGGTTAAGTTTTTGGATTTTTTAATGCTGTTGATGGCCATTGATATTGTGACGGGGATCTTCAAAGCAATAAAAAACGGAAACTTATGGTCGAGAAAGAGCCTGTTCGGTTATTCCCGGAAGATACTTATTTTTGGTGTCATCATTGTCGCCAATATCATCGATCAGATTTTGGGGCTGAACGGAGCGATTACTTATGCAACTGTGGTTTTCTATATCGCAAATGAAGTGCTGTCCATCACGGAAAACCTTGCTGAAATTGGCGTTCTGGTTCCAAAGGAAATAGCAGAAAAGTTGAAGGTCATGAAGTCTGATGAAACATCGTCTCTCGGAAATCAGATGAAAGAAGAATTGACAGGTAGCGGGGTGGAAGAGGAACTGAACTCTACTAAACGGAAAGGGGAATGATTAGGCATGACTAAAATCCAAGACTTGCGCAGCATCACGCCAAGGAGCAATCCTACTCGGAGCGAATCAAAAATAAAATTCATCGCCCGGCACCACTCCGCAACTGCAACTGGAGACTGGTTCACGTTTTGGCCGTACTGGAACAAGACGCGCGGGTGGGGTACAGGGGGGTATGCCGAAATTATCTTGAGAGATGGAACGGTTCAGCTCTGCTATGATCCTCATGAAATCACGAATGGTGTGGCGAACCACAACACCTCTGTTTATAACATTTGTGTGGTCGGAAATGGTTCATTTACTGCTGCACAGGAAAAGGCGTGGCATGAGCGCTGCCATGTGGCATTGAAGCGTTTTGATCTTCCGGTCAGTGCGGTGAAAGGGCATAATGAATTTAGCGGCACAAACACTTCTTGTCCAGGAATCAGTATGAATACTGTGAGGAAAGCACTCGGAAGTACGCAAGTCGTACAGCCCTCGGTTACGGAGTCGATTGTCGATTATTTGAATGCCGAGGGTCAGAATTCAAGTTACCCGGCACGTGAGAAATTAGCCATTCAATATGGCATCAGTGGTTATGAGGGATCGGAAGAACAAAATGTCTTGCTGCTGGATAGAATCCGTTCAGGTTGGAAGCCATCCGCAGTAAAACCAACACCCGTAACACCAGTATCCAAACCAAAGGAGGAAGAAGGTATGTTAAAACAAGCAATTGTGATTGGCAGCTTGAATGATTACGCAGCGGCAGAAATACTGGCCATCCGGAGAGGTATTCCAATTTTTCCCCGGAATGCAATTAAAGACGAAGTGGCCAAAGAGTTGATTATTGTCGGTGGAGATCCAAAAGGATTGAAAGCTGATAAGATTACGAATCTGTCTGGCGGCACACGTTTTGAAACTGCAGAGAATGTCGAAAAGTACCTGTAATATAATAAGAATTAACTAAGGGTAAACCATAGTACTTATACACGAAAGCCTCTCAGCGGAAACTGGGAGGCTTTTTTTTATTCTTTTTTATGCATCCTTAAAGTAAAAACTAAATTAGATATACTGGATTATATTGTGTTTACATAATTAGTAAGTTAGAGTAAAAATAAAAGTCTCAAGGGGGCAATTTGACATGCATAAATTTAAAAGTCTAGTTTTCATTCTATTATTAGTTAGTTTATTAACTGCGTGTGGCGGAGAACACGCTGAATTTTATGACGACATGGCAGAGGTGCGGGTCTTAGTACAGACGGCTTACGACGACGATATGCGCAAGTTCACACCGCAAGAGCATGCGCTAGGACTAAAGCTAATTTCCGCTGACCGACACGACTTCGATTTATACAGCGACGAGCAGGCGGTTAAAGTTGACCATCATCTGCTGTTCATGGACTACGCCGATTTTGCGCGTGGGAATGGCGACGCAGACTTCATAGACACGCTCGACAAGTACGCAGACGAATAATTATTTTTCCGCACTAAAAGAATCTAAGTATTAACGGAGGTACGGCATGAGCACAATGTTGACACCTAAGCAATTGGACCACTTTGAGAACATGATCTATTTACCAATGATCCTGACAATCCTACATAAAGATAGAACGTTAATAGATAATTGCGATTTCAAATTAAAAGGGCCATACCTTCAGCAGGGGATAGTAGAAGAAAACCCCCAACCATGATGGCAGAGGGTTTGTTTACTACTGGGTTGTGTCAGAATAAAATTTAAAAGCTTCTTTGTATGTCCTCATCCACCCATCAGATGCACGTGCATCTTCCAGGTAGTTAAATATCTCTTTGTACGATTTAGTTTCTGGAAAATTAGGATCCGCGGCTACTTCTCTTGCAGCATCTCCAATAGGTAAATCAACTTCATTAAATTTTAAAAGCCATTGTTTGAACGTCAACATTTTCAATTCCTCCTTTGAATAGGTTAAGTATATCTTAATAACCCTCAGCAATCATTTTTTATAACGCAGTTTCAAATTTCTCTGAGAGCGTCTGTCCACTAATTTTAATATCCCCCAAAAGCTCCCCCAAATTCCTACGGGGGCCTACAAGAGTTTACAAAGCTATAAAAACAGAAAAACCCTGAAACCTTTGATTTAACAAGGGTTTCAGGGTTCTCAAGACTAACGTTTAAGAAACGTTTTCCTTAACGTGAGTAGTACTCAACGATCAACTGTTCGTTGATTTCAGCAGACAATTCGCTGCGTTCTGGGTAGCGTACAAATGTACCTTCTTTTTTGTCAGTGTCAACAGAAACATATTCAGGAACAAAGCTGTTCACTTCAATTGATTCGTTAACGACATCAAGGTTGTTTGATTTTTCACGGAAAGTGATCGTTTGTCCTGGTTTAACGCTGTATGACGGGATGTCAAGGCGTTTGCCATCAACAAGGATGTGACCGTGGTTTACCAATTGGCGAGCCTGGCGGCGAGTGCGCGCAAGACCTAAACGATAAACAACGTTATCAAGGCGAGCTTCAAGCAAGATCATGAAGTTTTCACCGTGTTTACCTGGCATTTTACCAGATTTGTTGAACAAAGTTTTAAATTGGCGT